>MGSU01000015.1 GCA_001799195.1 Deltaproteobacteria bacterium RIFOXYA12_FULL_61_11
AAAGCCCTCGGCCGCTGTTCCTGTGTCGAGCTGCCGACCTCGCCGCCGCGCAAGGGACCGGCCGTACTGGCCCTTGCTGCCGGCACGACCAGTGCGGCATTGCCCGAGGCCGTGCTGCAGGTGCCAGAGGTCCAACAAGCCCTGCGTGAAGGTTGGCTGGTCATCGGCCGCAGCCACACAGGAGGTGCGACATGAAAGAATTATTGTCGTCCAAGATCGTCCTCGTCGAGGAAGAACCCTCGGTCCGCGGAATTCCCTCGCTACCCACCGCGGTGGCCGGTGCGGTCGGTCTGACCGAACGCGGTCCGATCGACGAAGCGGTGCTCTGTACCTCCTTCGAAAGTTTCGTTCAGGTTTTTGGCACCTTCGTCCCCAACTCCGACTTGGCCCTCGCCGCCATGGGTTTTTTCGAGAACGGCGGCAGCCGGTTGTACGCCGTGCGCACGGTCCACCATCTCGACCCGCACAACCGCGCCAGTCTCACCGCCACCCGGGCTCTGGCCTTTCTCACCGCCGCCGGAGCACCCACCCCGGCTCGCGTGGCCGGCACCGAACCCGCGGCCTGGAATCTTCCCGACGGCGCCACCCTCACCGTGCTGGTGGACGGCGGCGTAGAACAAACCGCAACCTTTCAGGGCACCGCGGCCAGGGTGCTCACCTCGGCCGAGCCATTTGCCCTTGGTGAAGGGGCCGAGCTGCGCCTGCGCCTCGGCTCCGACCTGATCCAGTCCGTGCTCTTCCACCCCCCGAGCGAGGACCCCATGACCGCCGACGAAGTCGCCGCGGCGATCAACGCCCAGCTCAGCGGCGGCAAGGCCGAGGTGACGGGTGATGCTATTGCGATCTCCTGCGATCTTCTCGGTCTGCGCAGCCGCCTCGAGCTCGTCGGAGGGGATGCTCTCGGTCTTCTCGGTCTCGTCCCCGGTCTTTCTCTCGGTTCGGGCAATGTGCAAAACCTCGCCGCCGTCACCCAGGCCGAGGTGCTCGACCTCGTCGCGGTCGAGCTCGTCGGAGTCCGGGCCGAGTACAATCTTCAAGGTTCCGTCGACCTGCGCACCCTTTCGACCGGCGCCTCGTCCACCTTGCAGGTGAGCGGCAGCGCGGCGGCCGTATTGGGTTTCTCGAGCGAACCTGCAAACGGTAGCGAGCTTGGCGTGGCCCAGGTGCTGCGCCTCGAAGGCAAAGATCCCGGATCGTATGCCAACCGGCTCGAGGTCGAGGTTCGGGCCGCCGCCTCCGGTGACCCGTGGGCTTTTGATCTGCTGGTCCTCGACGACGGCATCGTCGTCGAACGTTTTGCCAACCTGGCCATGGATACCGGCTATCCCAGCCATGTCGAAACCGTGCTCAACGACCCCCGGACGGGTTCGCTCGTTCTACGGGCCATCGACCTGCGCGTGCCCGAGGCGCCACTGCCCGAGCCTCAAACAGTCGGTCTTTCCGGGGGGGACGACGGGCTTGCCGGACTCGAGGTTCCGGACTTCATCGGTTCTTCCTCCGCCAAGACCGGTCTGCACGCCCTCGATGCGGTGGAGGAGATTTCCCTGCTTCTCGTGCCCGGCTGGAGCAGCGCCCCGGCCATCGCCCACGAAATGCTCCGCTGCTGTGAGGTCGTGCGCGACGGCCTGGCCTTTGCCGTGCTCGACCCGCCCTGGAATTGTTCGGCCAGGGATTGTTGCAACCACGTCGAAGGAAACGGCCTCTCCGGCCTGACCGAATGCGCGGCCATCTACTGGCCCTGGCCGATGGTCCGGAACCCGGACAAGACGTGTTTCGGTCCGGCAGAGCAGCTCGCCGTGCCGCCCTCCGGGATCGTGTGCGGCGTCTTTGCCCGCACCGACGCGGCCAGACCCGGCGGTGTCTATGACTCGCCCGCGGGCATCGACAAGGGAAAACTCTTCGGCGTGCTCGGGTTTCAAAACGCCGAAGTTCTGGAAGAGGCGGTGCGCGATTTGATCTATCCCAAACGCATCAACCCGCTCACCACCGGTCCGGGCCTGCCGCGTTTCATCGACGGCTCCCGCACCCTCAAGGGGGACGGCAATTTCCCCTACGTCGCCGAACGCCGGGGAGTGAGCTTCATCGAACGCAGCCTCAAGCAGGGCCTCCAGTTCGCCCGGCACAAGAACAATACCGAGGGGCTGCGCTCCCAGGTCCGCCGGACCATCATCACCTTCCTGCTGACCCAGCTTTCCAATGGCGCCTTTCGCAGTACCGAGCCGAAGAAAGCCTTTTTCGTCGACGTCTCGGATGCTCTCAACACCCCCTCGGTTATCTTTTCCGGCAAGCTGATCGCCCGGGTCGGCCTGGCTACGAATAAACCGGCCGAATTTATCATTCTAAGAATCAGTCAGGATACTCGGGCATTGGAAGCGGAGATAGCGGTTTGATAGTAGCTTTTAGCTGTTAGCGGTTAGCTTTTAGCCAGGGGGAAGAGAAGCTATTAGCTGTTAGCTGTTAGCTGGGAGGAGAACAATGAAAACAATGTCATGAACAAGGTGGCAACCTGTCCGGCTAACAGCCAAAGGCTAACCGCTAACAGCTAGTAACGGAGTGAGCACATGGCAATTATTGGCAATCCCCGGAGTTTTCACAAGAAATTCAAATACATTGTCGAAGTCGATGGCGTCGGCCATTCCGGCTTCCAGAAATGCTCGGAGCTTTCGGTCGAGGTGGCCAACGTCCAGTATTACGAGGGAGGTTCAATTATCCCCAACAAGAGCCCCGGCAGGCTGACCTTTGCCGATCTCACCCTCGAACGCGGCGCCACCCAGGACCGCGATCTGTTTGATTGGTTTCAAGATGTGGCCGTGACTGCCAGTGGCCTCGGCCTCACCGGCGAGAATTTCAAGCGCAACCTCGACATCGTCCAACAAGACCGCGACGGCACCACGCTGCGCCGCTGGTCGCTCTCCCGAGCCTGGCCGGTCAAGTTCGTCGCCGGAGAGTGGGATAATGAGAGCGATGAGAATGTCATCGAGTCGGTCACGCTCAGCTACGATTTCTTTGAACTCGTGCAGTAGGCAACTCAGCAGACTACCGGAACCACTGTGGTGCGAGTTACTTCACTGGGATTGCACCAACGGAGAGAAGGTAGAGGATGACGAAGATGGTTGCGTCCGCGAAGAAGTGGGTAACCACCGGTGCCAGCATTCCTCCAGAACGAGAACGGATGAGGCCAATTGCGAAGCCGTACAGCGCGGCCATGGCCGCCCCAGTCAAGCCGCGCGGAAAGCCCCCATAATGAATCACGCCAAAAAGAATCGCCTGAACGATGTTGACGACCCACGTCCGTGATAAGACGCTTTCGAGGCCGGCCCAGAGAATGCCCTTGAGTATGAACTCCTCCCAGATCGCATTGAAGACCGAGAACGTAAGACCGGCTGCGAGCAACACGAGCAGACCACCAGGAGGGATCATATGCACGAGATCCGAAAGGTCCGGACGGAGCAGCACGACCCAGCCCAGTAGCGCACACGAGCTCAGAACAATCGTTGGGACCATCCAACCCAGCGTGGCTTTGGTGAGCCGGCCGCGCATGAGCCACCGAGTGCTTGGTCGAGAACGCGGCCACACTCCGTACAGTGCGAGATAGCCAGCGAGCGGCAGGACGAAAGTCAGTGGCCAAGGGAGGCATGCTGCAATGGCCAAATAGAACAGCGGCCAGAACAGTGAATGCAGCCACAGATCGCGAACGTTTCGGTAGAGATAGACCTCAGCAACCACCAAGGGGAGCAGAGGTGCCCAGCGCCACAGGGTAGCGGTGAGGAAGAATGCCACGAAAGGCGTGATGGCAACGAAGAGGAACAGCAGCCTTCCGAAGGGAGAGGGGTAAACCGCTGTCGCTATCCCTGGGCCCTGTGGCATCGCAGCTGTCCGTGTCGAATCGGAGGACGTTGCCAATGTTGAGTCAATGCTCATGTCGTGATGTTGAGCAAATGCTCAGTTTGCGTCAAGCTCACGATGCCATGAACCAGTGGCAACCCGCCACCCGCAAGCCGGTCCAACGCCGGGCGATGCTCCGTCGCGAGTCGATCCTGGATGCGACTGCGCGGGTTCTCGATCGCGAAGGATACGATGGATTGACAACCAACGCTGTCGATATGGAAGCGGGGACCGCCTTTGGCTCGGTCTATCAGTACTTTCGGGGCCGCGAGGCATTGCTCGAAGGGTTACTCGAAAGACGTGGTCGCCGACTAAGCGAGATGGTCGAAGCTGCGGTCGCAACAGGCGATGTCGATCTCCTTACCGCCGCCGACGACGTCGTTGACGCGTTCGCACGGGTTTGGCGGGAGGAACCTGGATACAGGGCTGCATGGTCGGCCAAGCAGCTCGACGGTCTACTCTCTCGTACCGGGGGCCGAGTGGGGTCGCGCCTTCACTGAACTTGTCAGCGAATTACTGTCGAGATCATTTCCCACAATGCAAGCATCACGCGCCACGCTTGTGGCAAATACTGCGGTCTACCTCGTCAGTGGCCTCCTTCTGGCCGCGACGTGCGGCCCGCGAAGGGCGGAGAAGGCCTTGATTGCGGAGACGAAGGTCGCACTGCGCGCCTACCTCAAAGGGCGATTGGCAGTGTGATACCGCTTGCGGTCTGTCGACGCTTTGTATCGCTGGGCACAGCGTGCTCAAGGCTGAGGTACGTGAACGGGTAGTCACTCGCTCTTCCCCTGTCCCCGCTATGCCCCCCTCATGCTTTCCCCTCCTGGAAAACCCATCTCTCAAGGGCGGAGGAGCAAGCGAGGTCCCAAGTGATGTACCTTTTCCCCACCTTCCAAGAATTCCCTGTCCCTTTCCTCCCGCCTCTCCCCCTTTGCCTCTATTAGGAAATCCCTCTCGCGAGGCCCTCCATGTCCACCATCACCTGCCCCTCGGGGTTGAGCGGTACGCTTCGCGGCCTCAAAGCCAAGGAAGAACGCATTCTGGCCGACCACAAGCTGGCCAAGACCGGCGGCCAGATCGACCAGCTTCTCGGCGCGTGTTGGGAAGCAACGCTCGACCCCGGTCCCTATGATTTCGATAAACTCCTCGACTGGAGCAAAGTGCTCCAGGGCGATCGCTTCTTCGCCCTGCTCCAGCTTCGCATACTCTCTTATGGTCCCGAGTATGCTTTTTCGGTCCCTTGCGAGCACCGGGGCTGCCGCGCCCGGATCGAGTGGGAACTCGATCTTCGGGACCTGCCGATCAAACCCTTGTCCGACACGAGCCGCCAATCCTTTCTTGCCGGTAATCGCTTCGAGACGGTGCTGCCCGAGGCCGGCCGCAGCGTCACCTTCCGGCTGCTCACCGGGGGCGACGAACGGCGTTTGACCACCCTGCGCAAGAACTCCGGCGAACGGCCGATCACCACCCTGCTCGGCTTCCGCATCGACAGCATCGATGGGGTTGAGCCGCGCGACAAACCACAATTTTTCGAGAATCTCGGCATGGCCGACGTGACCTATCTCTTGAGCGAGTTCGACCGGGTGGACTGCGGGGTGGAAACCGAGCTCGAGGTCGAGTGCCCCGAGTGCTACGGCCTCACCAGGATCGAGCTCCCTTTCGACAAAAACTTCTTCCTGCCGACGAGGAAGAGCTCTTCCCCCCGGTAGACCTCGAGCACTGGAGGGAAGCGATGTTCCAGCTCTGCTGGCACCAGCATGGCGGCTCGGGTCTGGCGATCACCTATGCTGAGGCACTGGAGCTTCCCCTGCAGGACTTTTCGTGGCTGATCGAGCGCATCGGCACCCAGCGCTCGCGGGAAGCCAGGGAACTTGCCAAGGCCGGGAGGACGCGCTGAGCCATGCTGAACCTCGGTCTCGGTTTTCTGTTCACCGCCCGCGATCTGGCCTCGTCCAAGCTGACGCAGCTCGAGCAGCGCTTTCAGAGTCTCGACGCGCGGGTTACCGGCGGCACCGAGAGCATGACGAGCTCCTTTCGTCAGCTCGGGCTTGGTCTGGCCACCTTCACCTCGGGAGCAATCCTGGTCGGCGGCGCCTTGAGTATGGCCAATGCCGCGGGGCGCTTCGAGCAGGGGATCAGTGCGATCGGCTCGGTCACCCGCGCCGGAACCAAGGAATTGAACTTGCTGCGCAATGCCGCCATCGACGCGGGTATCGCCACCCAGTTTTCTCCGGACGAGGCGGTCGAGGGCCTGCTTTCCCTGGCCACCGCGGGACAAACCGCCCTCCAGTCGACAAAGACCCTGATCCCGGTGCTCGACCTGGCCGCCGGTTCGCTCGGCCAGCTCGGCGTGGCACAGGCCGCCGAGGCTGTGGTCGGCACGCTCAACGCCTACGGCCTCGCCGCGGACCAGTCTGCCGGGGTCACCGACAAGCTCTTGCGCATCACCCAGCTTACCAATTTCATGACCCGCGACTTCGAGGCCGGGCTGGCCAAGGCCGCGGCCACCGGCTCGGTTTTCGGCCAGAGTCTTGACGACGTATTGATCGCCATGGGCCTTTTGCGCAATCGCAACATCGACGCCTCGTCCTCGGCCACCGCGTTTCGCGAGGCGGTACGCCGGGTCGGAGCGGAAAGTCGGGCCCAGAACGCCCTGCTCGGCGTCGGCATCGATATTTTTGACCGCTCGAGCGGCCGGATGCGTTCGATCATCGACATCATCGGCGACGTCGCCACGGCCACCCGCAACATGTCGGAAGCCGAACGCAACCGCCGGGTGGTCACGGCCTTCGGCGCGCGAGGTCTGCTCGCCTTCAACGCCGTGCTCAACGCCTCGTTCACCACCTTGCGCGACGGTTCCGAGGTCACCTTGCGGGGAGCCGAGGCTATTGCCGCCATGCGCCAGGAGCTGGGCGAGGCGGCAGGTACGGCCCAGGGGTTTCGGGAAAAACTGCTCGACACCTTTGCCGGTCAGAAGACCTTGCTCCAGGGAACCTTGCAGACCTATGCGGTGGTGCTCGGCGAACCCTTCGCCCAGGTCTTCAAACCCATCGTCCGAACCGTGGTCGAGTCCCTCAATGCCCTGCTGCACACGGTGCTCTCCATTCCGGCGCCGCTCAAACGGCTGCTTGCCGGTCTGGTGGTCACCGCGGGGAGTTTTCTCATGGTGGTCGGCGGAGCCATTGCAGGAAAAGCCTCGCTGCTTCTCCTCTCGCTTGGCCTCAAGGCCCTGGGCCTCAGCCTCGGCGGCCTCGTCGCCACCATCCTCCCGGCCGTGCTGATCCTCATGGCCCTGGGCACGGTCATTTCCGGCGTAACCCTGGCCATACAACACAATGTGGGAAACCTGGGCGACGTGGTGAAAACGCTCGGCACTCGGCTGTCGCTCTTCTTCGGCGGCTTGAAACAGCTCATCGAGCAGGGAGGTTTTTCCGGAGCGGTGCGTGAGGAGTTGAACAAAAACCTTGGAATAAAAGCCTTTCTCATCCGGATCTACCAACTCGGCGCCCGCTTCGGTTCGAGCTGGCAAGGCCTGACCGCAGGGTTTGTTTCCTCCCTCGATAAAGCCCGGCCGATCTTCACGGCCCTTGGCCAGGCCCTTCTGGACCTTGTTGCCGGTTTCTCCTCGCTGGCGGGAGGTTTTGCAAAGAGCGGCGCAGCGCTGCCCTCGAGCGCTTTTCTCGGTTTCGGCCAACTCCTCGGCACCCTGCTCGGCACGGTCGTGCGTTGGTGTACCACCCTGTTGACCGTGGCCCTGCGGGTGGCCGTCGGAGTACAAAGCGGCTTCGGAGCCCTTCGTTCCTTTCTTGGCCCAGTCCTGACAAGCCTCGGCAGAGCCTTGACTGGCCTGTTCAACGCATGGAACCAACTCACCACGGCCACCATCACTTCCGATGAGGCCACCAGCACGACCTTGGCCGGTTGGCAGGTTTTGGGACAAGCGTTCGGCCTGCTCGCCGGGGGGGCTTTGTTGGTCTTGCTCGATACCTTGACCGCCGTGGTCGATACCTTGAACATCTTGCTGTCTCTGGTCGATGCGGTCGCCACGGCTTTTGGCGCCTTGGGTACCTGGATCGGCGAGAGTGCGGCAAAAATCTTTCTTTGGTTTGAAAACCTGCCCGAGCTCGTTTCCTCGACGCTTGGCCTGCTGAACCCGCTGGTGGCCTTTTTCACGAAACAGCTCGGGGCTTTGTACGACCTTGTCCGATCCCTTGCCTCGGGGCTGAGCACCCTGCTCGACCCCCTCGTGGAACGCTTCCGCTCGCTCGGTCTGACCCTGCGGGCAGCGTTGGGCAACGTCCTCCAGTGGCTCCAGAATCTCTTGCAAAAAATTCCGGAAACCTTGTTGCCCGAGACTCTGATCCGCTTCAAACACCTCCCTCTCGAGCAACCTGCTGTCACGCAGGTGGCGCCGCAACCTCACCCCAGAGACAACAGCCTGGTTCCAGCAGTTGCCGAGACGACCACCCGCAGCCGGGATTTTGAAAGAATTTTCCAATCCCTTGCTCAACCGCAGAAGAAGGAATCGCAATCGCTCATGGTCAATGTCCAGGTCGATGGCGAAACCATAGCCCGTGCCGTACACCACGCAGACCAGGCCAATGCCGCCAGGGCCTTTCTGCCTGTGCCGGTGTATTAGTTTTTAGTGATTAGTTTTCAGTTGTTAGCTGGAGAAACAAGGGTGGGAGCATGATGTTGCACGGCAATAAACATAGCACTAAAAACTAAAAACTAATGACTAACAACTACTCCCCCCGTCCCCCGCGCTGCGTGCTCGTGAACGTCACGACCTCCGAGTCGATCGAGTGCCTGTTCAACCCGACCCAGCTCAACGAGAAAATCCAGGTCGTTTGGAACCGGCTGGTCGTGCCCGGCCTCTCGCACCAGGTGTTGCAGTACCAGAGCACCGCCAACCGCCAGCTTTCGGGAATCGAATTCTATCTCGACAAGTTTTTTGCCGCACAGTGCCCGAACCATCCCGACATCATGGGGTTTCAAACCTTTTTGCGAACCCTGACCGTATCCTCGGCAAACGCTCGGGACTTTTCACCCCCCCGGGTGCTCTTCGTCTGGCCGGGCGTGCTGTCATTCGACTGCGTGCTGATCGAGGTCGAGTTCCAGTACCGCCAGTTCGCACACGACGGCTCGGTGCTGGTCTACACCGCGACCTGCACGTTTGAAGAGCTGGTTGAGCTACCGAGGCAATGACATGCATGCCGCTTCCCGTTATCTGTTCTGCTCAGGGGTTCGCGATACCGAGGGGCGACTGTATCTCACCGAGCGCGAACCCTATGGTTTTCACGAACACCACGACACCCGCATCCACACCGTGGTCTTGGGCGATACCCTGTGGAGCCTGGCCGGCCGCTATTTTGCGCCCCTGCCGCGGGCCTGCGGCTTCTGGTGGGTGCTGGCTGACTTTCAAAAAGATCCGATCATCGATCCGACCCTCGACCTCACCATAGGACGCCAGATGTTCATTCCTTCCCTGCGCGTGCTGACCGACGTGATCCTGGGCGAAGCAAGAAGACGGGAGGTTGGATGACGATCATCGATCGCAGGGCTCCGGGGGTGCGGATTAGCGTGCTGCCAAGCGAACGCTCCAGCGCTGGCGAACCTCTCGATCTTCAGAACCGCATCCTCTCCTTCACCTACGAGGACAGCGAACAGAAAGCCGACCGGATGATCGTGCAGCTCGACAACCAGGACCTGTCGCTCTTCTCGCGAGCGGAGCTCATGGGTGGCGCCCTGCTCGAGGTCTCGTGGGGCTATCCCGGCGCCATGGCCCCGCCCCGGCGGGTTGTTATCAAGAAATTTCGGGGTTTCACCACCCTCAACCTCGAGGGTCTGGCCCTTGCGGTGCTGCTTCGTCGCGAAGCCAAGACCCGGCAGTGGGAACACACCACCCGCTCCGAGGTGGTCCGCAGCATTGCCGCCGAATACGGCTACAGCGGCCCCTTTCTCGAGCTCGAGGACACGGCCGAGGTGTTGGACCTGCAGCAGACCGCCGAAAGCGATGCCCACTTCCTTCGGCGTCTGGCCGTCAAAGAGGGGTTTCTCTTCTACATCGACGACAGCGGCCTGCATTTCCACCCACGGCGACAGTACCAGGCCCCTCAGCATGTGTTCGTCTGGTACGCCGGTCAGGCCAAGGTCCTTTCGGTGAGCGTGGAGTCCGACCTTCTGCAGCGTGCTGGCAAGGTTGTGGTCAAAGGCCGAAACCCTTTGACCCGTACCACCATCGTCGCCTCGGCCTCCTCGGCCACAACGGCGCGCACCACGCTTGGCGAAACCCTCGAGGTGGTCGATCCCGAAACCGGGAAAACCTCGCTGCAGCAACGCAATGCCACGGCGATCGTGCGCCCCAGCGCCGGTTCCCGAGAACAATCCATCCAACAAGAAGCCGACACGAGGTTTCGCACCGTCGAACGCACGACGATCAAGCTCTCGATGCAGGTCGTCGGCGATCCGACGCTCAGGGCCAAAAGCCTGGTCGAGGTGCGCGGCATCTCGCCGCTGCTCTCTGGCCTCTATTATGTCACCGAGGTCAAACACCAGATTTCTGGTGCGGGGTACGTGTGTGACCTGGCTCTCACCAGGGACGGTCTTGGAACGCAGCCGACCAGCAACGTCGCGCCCCAGGGGGGACAGCGTAACCGCAGCGTGCCGGTTGCCAGCCAAGTCCGGGAGGTCGAGATAGTCGATCCGGAAACCGGAACCACCAAGCTCGAGTACAGGAACTAGCATGCTCGACGATTCTTTGGAAATCGCCCGTCACACCTCGCCTTTCTTCGGTTTGTACGTGGGCCACGTCACCCACAGGAACGATCCGGAAACCCTCGGCCGCGTGCGGGTCTGCATTCCCGGTCTGGTCGAGCCGTACGGACCCTGGGCCTGGCCTCTCGGCACCGTGGGCGGTGGGTCCAAGAATTATGGCTTCTTCGCCGTGCCCGAGCTCGGGGCCGAGGTCGCGATCTTGTTCAACCAGGGCGACGTGGACGAGCCCTATTACCTCTGTACTCACTGGGGTAAGCCGGACGGCCAAAGCGAAGTCCCCGAAGAGGCCCAACAAGACCCTCCGGACAACCGGGTTTTCGCCACCGAAACCTTTCGGATAGAATTTGACGAAAGCCAGGGCAATCGCAAGCTCAAGCTGACCAACCGCAAGACTGGCGATTTCCTGCTCTTCGACGCTGAAGAGAATACCATCACGTTGCAGGGTACCACCGCCATCACCATCAAAGCCGTGGGAGCGATAAGCCTGGAGGCCGCCCAGGTGACGATCGCTGGACGGGTCGTTCGCCCGGTGGCTGAACCGATATGAAAGAGGTTAGGTATGAGCAGCGATACGGCGCAACATCCCGACAACCTCAGCTTTGCTGGTTCGTCCTTCAGCAACTGAAATGGTCAAGTCATAGAGTTGTTGGGAATTATGTTCCATGACAATGCCGTTGAGCTCGAGGAAAACGAGGGCTGCGAGCAAACCTGTCCGTTTGTTGCCATCGACAAAGGGATGATTGCACACCAGATGGAAGAGGTAGGCGGCTGCTTGTTCAAACAGATCGTCATGGACCAGGTTTCCGCTAAAGGTCGCTTGTGGCTGAGCTACGGCAGACTCGAGCAATCCACGATCACGCAACCCCGCAGCGCCACCAAAGCGGGAAAGCTGCATTGCGTGAAGCTCGAGGACATCGTCGACTGTGAGAAACTCGGGGTTCATTCAGCCAGTTTACGAAAGGTGTTGTCGTGTTGGTCCATGAGACGACCGGCAGCTTGCTGTACCCGTGCCCAATGCACTTCTCGGACAGGCCGAACGATCAGTGCCTCCCCATCTGTGCTGATCTCGAGTTTGGTGTTTTTGTCGATGTTCAACAGGTCGAGGATGGGACGCTCGATGATGAGCCCCAGGCTATTCCCGATGGTGGTGAGGGTTTTGACCATGATTGGTTGTCCATATAAACATTGTTCTAACGATAGTATAACAAACCATCGACTTTCCAGCAAGGAGAAGGCATGACTCTGCCGATCTGCTTGGAAATCCCCACACTTCCCGAGGCCTTCAACCTCACCTTGCCCGGCGGAGTACAGCTCGAGCACCTCAATCTCATGGAGGTCATTCAGCCTGCGCTGACGCCGCTGATGCCGCTCTTTGACCTGGTCGACACCGTGGTCGCGGTGTTCAACTGTATCAAGGCCATTCCCGACACCCTCGGCCCGCCGCCGGACCCCTCGGCACTCATCGCCTGTCTGCCCGACCTCAGCGAAAAAATCGCTAAACTTTTGAAACTCATTCCCCAGCTCTCGCTGCCCCTGACCATCCTCGGCCTGATCGACTTGGTGCTCGATACCTTGATCCGTGCACGCAGCGAGCTGCTGCACCTGCAACAACAACTGGTCCAGCTCACCGGCGCGATCGACCGGGCCACGGAGCTCGAGGATGCCGGACTTATGGCCATCGCCCAATGCGTGCAGGCCAACGTGGCCCAAGAAGCGGCGAACGTGGGCAAGAGCCTGGCCGCGCTGGGCAAGCTCATCGGCATGCTCAATCTTTTTATGCAAATGATCGGCGGACCCGAGGTTCCCGAGCTCACCAACCTGGCCGGTCGCCCGCTCGATCAGGTGATCGAGCCGCTCGACGCGATCGTACAACAACTTCGGACCGTGCGTTCCTTGATCCCGGTGCCGTGAGGTGACTTTGGACAATCGATCGATCATCCTTCCTTTCCAACGCGACAAGAAGCGGGACTTCGCCTCCGGGGTGGGGGAGGACTTGATCGCTTCCAAGGTTCGCCAGGCGCTCTTGACCGAGGGCGCGACGCCAAAGTCCTCGGGGGAATTACCCTGGCGGACCGAGTTCGGCTCCGGCCTGCAGCTCCTCCGTCACCTGCGCAATGAGGCCGCGCTTGCCGACCTCGCCAAAATTCATGTCCGCGACTGTCTGCAGCGCTGGGTGCCCGAGGTGGAGCTGCTTGAGGTCATTACAACCCGCGACGGCGAGACCCTGCAGCTCAAGGTGAGGTTTAGAGCGGCGGACGAGGCCACGGTGGTAAACCTACAACTCTGAAAATTTCATCGTCCCTTTCAACCGGCCTTCCCCCCTTTGCCTCTCTAGGAGGTACCTCTTCATGGCCTTGCTACCCCCCAACCTGAACCTGACCGACAAGGATTTCGATTCGTTGCGCCTGCGCTTGATCGCGCTGGTAAAAAGCGTCTTTCCCGACTGGTCCGACTTCAGCACGGCCAGTTTCGGCAACGTTCTGCTCGAGCTGTATGCCTTCGTTGGCGATGTTTTGACCTATTATCTCGATCAACAGGCCAGCGAATCCCGGCTTGTCACCGCCACCCAGCGCAAGAACGTCCTCGCACTGTGCCGCATGCTCGGTTACAAGCTCCACGGCGCCGGGGCTGCCACCGCCAACATCACCTTCACCCTGGCACGTCCGGCCTCGGCCGACGTACTCGTTCCGGCCGGCACCATCATCCGCACCCGTGAGGTCACCGAACCGGTGCGCTTCCAACTATTGTCCGACCTCATCCTTCCGGCCGGAGTTCGGGAAGGGACGGGGGTGGCTGAACACTCCGCGACCCATGTGCAACTCTATGACAGCCGTGGACTATCCGAGCTTATTCTCGACCAGGTTCCCTTTCTCGACGGTTCGGCCAGGGTTTCAGCGGGGAATGGCGACTATTATGAGCAGGACAGCTTTCTCGGTTCCAGCCCCAACGACCGGCATTTTATGGTGTTGGTGGACCAGAACGACCGGGCCACCATGCGTTTTGGCAACGGTACCAGCGGCGCACCGCCCACGGGCACGGTGACGGTTATCTACAAGACCGGCGGTGGTTGTGGGGGCAATGTCGATGCCGGCCGCCTGGTCGTGCTCGAGGGCACCTTCAGTGACGCCCATGGTCGCCCGGTCCAGCTCACCGTCGGCAATCCAGAACCCGCCTCGGGCGGCACCGATCGCCAGAGCGTCGCTTCGGCCAAGCTGCTGGCGCCCGAGAGCCTGCGTACGCTCACCCGCAGCGTCACCCGCGAGGACTTTGAAATCAATGCCCGGCGCGTCCCAGGGGTGGCCCGAGCGCTCATGCTCAGCGCCAACGAGGACCCGACCATTGCGGAAAACAGCGGGATACTGTTGGTCATTCCGCAGGGCGGCGGTATGCCCACTCCCGCACTCAAAAACCTCGTGCTCGACCAGGTGACCCGCATCTATCCCGCTCCGCTCACGTTTCAGCTCTCGGTGCAGAACCCGGTCTACAAGACGATCAACATAGAAGCCCACATCTTTCTCAGCCAGGGGCAGGCAGCGGCGGCCGTGCGGGAACGGATCAAGACGAACCTTGCAACCATGTTCCGGGTGAGCGAACCGGACGGTACGCCCAACCCGCTGGTCGATTTCGGCTTCAACCTCAAGGATGCTTGGGGCAACCCGGCCGGCGAGGTGGCCTGGTCCGATGTCTTCAACGTCATCCGTGACACCCAGGGGGTGCGCAAGGTCCTCAATGCTCCCGATGGCCTCAAGCTCTCTGGCCTGTCCGCGGACGTGAAGCTCGGTCTCAAGGAATTCCCGGCGCTGGGAACCATTACGCTTCTCAATGGCGAGACGGGAAGTAGCTTGTAGCTTTTAGCTTTTAGCTTTTAGCGAGGAGGAATAATGCCCAGAAACCACACTCTTCATTCTTGGCTAACCGCTAATCGCTAACCGCTCATGACTCTTCTTAACCCGAGCTTCGAGGACGCGGGTGCAGCGCCGGGGCAAGCTGCACACTGGACCCTTATCACCTCGGTCGCCGCGGAACGGCTTGCCGGCTTCGGCCCCGACCCGCACCGCGCCTGGGAGGATTTTGAACGCTGGTCCGAGCTTGTCCTGTCGCTCGGCCAGGGTGACGTGGCGCTCGCCTTCTTCGACCCGCTTGCCGAGGGCTTTGAGGACTTTGAAGATGGCTGGGACAACGACCTCTACTTGATCGAGCTGCCAAGCGGACACGTCATCGCCGCGCCTTTCGGCGGCGGCGCGGTCGAGGACCTGGAGGAGGGCTGGGACAACGTGCCCTACGCGCGAGCCTGGGAGGAGGTCGCGGGCGTGACCGGCATCTTCGACGGCGAGCCGGTGGAGGACTTCAACGAACAGTGGCACGGCAACGAGTCCTTCCTCTGGGAGTGGGAGATGGCCGTTGGCGTCATCGCGGCGTTCGACGGCGCCACGCAGAACTTCGAAGATTTCGAGAACGGCTGGACCGCAGCCACAACGATCTGAGGAGTATATGGCAAGCACTGACTGGACCTATCTCAACAACGGACTCGACCTCGCCACCGTGGACCGCGGCGTCACCGCTGGCATCGCGCGACCACCGGGCGGCGGCAATTTCCTCTTCGCCTTCAACTCCCTTGCTGCTGTGCAGGGCGCGGTCGCGCTCTTCGCCAACCTCGTCGACTTCGCCCCCATGGCCAAGGGAGGCTCGATCCGGGGCTGTATCCAACGCGGTCCGAGCGGCGGTCCAACCGGCTTCTCGCCGTTCCTGTACCTCTGTTGCCAGGGTACTTCGGTCAACGATTATGCCTACCTGCTCGGCCTCTCCGACGAAGACCCCCATCGGATCATCTTGCGCAAGGGGCTGGTGCAGAGCGGCCTGACGACCCAAAGCCCCGGCACCCTCCTGGCATCGAGCGAAAGCTTTCTGCTCGGCACCTGGCTGCACCTGCGACTCGACGTGATCGTCAATCTCAATGGCGACGTGGTGCTCGAGGCGTGGTGGAACAATCTCGACCTCCACCCGCTCGGCACCGCGCCCTCCTGGCAATCGATCGCGGGGATGCCCCAGTTCCTCGACGACCATCTCGGCATCAACAGCGGCTCACAGCCGCTCACCTCAGGGCGCGGCGGCTTCGGCATCATGGTCAAGGACGCCACGCGCCGCTGCTTCTTCGATCATATCGAGCTGCTGAGGCAGATCTGATGGAGCTCGACGCCTTCACGAGCCGCCTCGGCCTGGGCCAGGGACGGATTGTTTCCGCGAACGCGACCCCGGGCTCCGGCGATCATGTGTTCGTGCTCGGTGAGGACGATCCTGGCAGGTTCTTCGAACTCGCTCCGGGTGACCACGCGGAGGTCGTGCAGGACACCGAGCTCACCGACACAACCCTCGTCCGCGCCCACCTCCGACTGCACGTGCCCTCAAGCCTCCCGGGGATACTTGTTTGGGAAGTGTCGATCATCGTGGACGGGGGGAAAGCGGCCCGCGCCACCTGCCGCGCCGGGCGGAAGCGTCTGCTGACCGACCTCGCCGCCAACGTCTCCAAGCTCACCGGCCTGCATAGGGTCGGCGTACGCCTCGAGCTCCTGGAGGGGTAAATGCCCACGCTCGAGCTACCTGCCCTCTACGCCGACAACATTATAACCATCGTTGCGGACGAGCGTCTCATACTCCTCAACCGCGACCCAGGGCCGGACGAAACAGGCGTACCGCTCGACTGGCCGATCGCCCTCGAAGTGCTCGACACCGGTCCGGACGGCGTAGACCGCGCTGCCACCCAGGTCTTCGTGGACGGCGTGCTCGCCTTCGACGGTGGGGTGGATCCCGAGCTGCAACCCGGCTATGACGGCCCTCGGGCCGAAGTCGTGCTCACCTCGGACACCCTGCGCCTCGTTCTCGATCCTATCGTGCCTTGGACGAGCGAGGCCAAGGTCGAGGTCCGGGTAATCTCCAAAACTCTCGGCGGGGTCCACGCGCTCGACCAGATTTTTTCCTTCTTCGCCGAAGACCGCACCGGACCCAGGGTGCTGGCCGCACAAGCCAACAGTCCTACTACAGTCCTGATTGGCTTCGACGAAGAGGTCGCCGTCACAGAAAATTTCGCCTGCACCTTCACCGCCCTCGACCTTCCCGCGGTTCCCCTGCTTCCCCTTGCCGCCGAGGCCCAGAAAACTCTCGTCCGCCTCGAGCTCGCTACCGACATGACTCCCGACGTGCGTTATCGGCTCACGGTGTCCGGCGTTACTGATCTGCACGGCAATACTGTCCTGCCGCTCTCTGCCACGGCCATCTTTTCCGGCTTCCGCCCGCCCCGGCCAAGAGAACGGAACTTCGACCTCTGGTCGATGTTTCCCAAACACCTCCGCCGAGACGACGCTACCGGCGATCTGAAAAAGTTTGCCGCGTGCCTCCAGGAAGTTGTACACTTGCTCCTCGTCGAGCTCGACCGCTTTCCAGACCTCTACGATCTCGAACGCTCACCCGAGCCCTTTCTCGACGCCATCCTGACCGATCTTGCTGTTCCTTTTCCCTTCGAGCTCGACCTTCTTGAAAAACGCAGACTGGCCTCGGTGTTGGTCGAGATGTATTGCCAAAAGGGCACGGCCCTTGGTCTTCGCAACGCCGTCCGCTTCTTCCTCGGCCTCGAGGTGACCATTTCGTCATGTTCCCACACGCTCGTCCTGGGTGAAGCCGAACTGGACGACACCTTCGTGCTCGGCCCTTCCGACCGCTTTGCCCTCTATGCCTTCGAGGTACAGGTCGATAGCCCCCTGTCCGCCACTCAACGCCGCCAGCTCGCGGCCATCATCGACTATCTCAGACCCGTCCATACACATGCCCTCCTGCGCGAACCCTTGCCGCCTCCGAGCTTTGTGGTCTGGGAACTCGGCGAAGGAGCGCTGGGGTCCATGCTGTTGCTCTGACCTTTCTTTCGACGTCCCTTTTCACCAACCTTTTCCCCTTTGCCATTACAGAAGGACTCGTCGAGGCTCGGTCATGGCCGACAGAGTGGATTATTATTTTCACCAAAAACTCACCGAGGCCGAGCTCGACCTCGGCTTCGAATTGTTGGAAAAGGCCGATCGCAACCTCGCCGCCGACCTTGGTCTCCTGGGCATCATCAGCGGCGCCGAGCCGACGCCCCACGCACCGGTTCCGGACCTGACCCTCGACCTGACCGCTCCGGCTCGGGCCTATGACCGGCTCGGCCAACGCATTTCTTTCGGCACTGGACAGACCGTGAACTGTGCCGTCGACCTCGTCGGTATGCCCACCGAGGTCCTGACTGCGGGTAACGAACGCTGGCTCGGGCTGTTTTTGTGCTTTGACCGCAGCTTGTCCGATCCCCGTACCGATGGCAATTCCCAACAAGTCTTCTTCCGCCGGGACGAAGCGTTCCAGCTCAAAGTCCGTCAAGCTCCGGAAGGCGCCCTCGGCGCCGCACCCAAGGTCGCGCTGCAGGACGGCGAACTTCTGCTCTGCGACGTGCTGCGCCGGTATGGCCAGACCCAGCTCCTTTCGGCCGACCTCGACCTCTCTCGCCGGCAGGTCTTTTTATTCACCACCGCCGCCTCAATCGGCATCGTCAGCGAGCTGTGGAACCTTTTGCCAACCCTGGGCACGGTCCAAGACGCGCTCGATGCGGTCGATACCGAGCTTACGAACCATTTTGGCGGCACGGCCAGACATCACCCTGCCGCGGACCTCGACTACACCCCCCACGGCTTCATCGCCGCGGACACCGTGCAGACCGCCCTCGACGAGTTGGTAGACGGCCTTTCGTCCACCGCCGCTGGCAGCCCCGGTGCCTCCAAGGTAGGAGCCGATGCCGTGTCCGGCACGCCCCAGGCGCTACCGGCAGGTTCGGTAGATGGTCAGCTTTCCCAACTCCTCGGCTGGATCAACGGCCACCTCGGCGCCTCCAGCAATGCTCATCATGCCAGTGCCATCCGCACCGACGCACACAATTATCTCGGCACGACCACCGTGCAGGGTCAGTTTCAAGAACTGGTTCTCGACCTGCTCTCCCAGACCGCAGGAAGCGCCGGGGCCGTTCGGGTCGGCGCCTCGGCGGTGTCGGGTAACCCGACGGCCTTGACGGCGGGAACGGTCAGTGCCCAGCTTGCAACCTTGCTTTCCGCCCTCAATGGCCATGCCACTGCTGCCGACAACGCCCATCCTGCCGCCGCGGTTTCCTTTGCCGATAGCGGCGACCGCTTCAATGCCGTTGAGACTGAGCTAGCATTGATCGAGCTCATGGCTATCCTCGAGCAAGGTCACTATCGCGCCAACCAGACCACCCCCGGCCAGCACAAGGCCATCGTCCAGCCCGTGCTCGGCACTGGCAAGGCCCTTGTCTGGGATTCCTTGGGCATCGGTTGGACAGGCACCCGTCTCAGAGTCCTCATTGATGACAGCTCGGTCTGGTTCACCCTCAACGCTTTTTGGAACGGCACGGCCTGGCAACGCGATTATTCCACCTTCTACGCCGGAGGCTTTCGCTTCTCCCGCAACGAGTTCGAAATCCTGCACGATCACAACCTCGTCTCGACCTTCACCGACTGGTCGCGGCGCTGGAAACTGCCCCTGAGTTCGAGCGTGAATTCAGCCTTTGAGCTCACCGGAGAAGTCCAGGAAGTCGGAAGAATCGGCTTTGTTGGCACCAATACCGACAACGCCACCAGAAGCATGACCCTGGGTGGGTGTGTGACGTTCAGGAATCGCTTCCCCGCTCTGCCATCCTCGATCACCCTGACCCGCATATCGTCATCAAACTGGAACCAAACCCCAGCACCTCTGGATGTCAGCAGGGACGGCTTTTTCTATCAAGCCACTGCGCAGGTTGCAGCAACTACCTCGGTGTTCTGGAACGGCGAGTACCATGCCATTGCGTAAGAGGGGAACCATGCCGATTACTGCCTTCTATGACAATACTCTCACCCTGCATTGTGCCCGCTGTGGCGGCACCCAGGACGTGCCGCTCGACCTGCTCGTCGTCGGGATCCTGCGCGAAGCGACCGTCGAGCCGCTGACCATCGCCTTACCGCCGTGCCCGGCCTGCAACGGTCAAGAATTTTTGTTCCACCCCCAGGAGTATGCACATCCTCATCCCGGCAGCTATGGCCACCTCCATCGGTTACTGGTGATCGCCCTTTATGATCGCCTGGTCGCCCTGGGCAAGGTGCAAGACGGCGTGACCACACTCCCGCCGCTCGATCCTGCCGTGCTCGCTGACTGGTTTCCCGAGGGCCTGGTGCTGCCGATGAGCACCGGCGAGGAGGCTGGGTGATCATCAACGGACACAAGTTCGAGGTTTCAGGACTTTTTGTCAAAACCTATGAGGATGACGCAATCCTCCGCTTCCCCTCCCAACCTCGACACAAGGTCGCGGCGCTTGTCCTGCACGAGACCGTGACCCGCGAGCTCTCCACCACGCTCCGAGCTTTGACTGCCCGGCGGCTGGGGGTCCATCTGATCGTTGCTCCGGACGGCTCCGTGACCCAGCATGCCGATCTTTTTCGGGATCGCCTCGCCCATGCGGCCGGGCTCAATGCCGCCTCCGTGGGCCTCGAACTCGTCACGCCGTATTATCCCCATTTTCTACGGCCCGGAAGCCCCTGGACCGAAATCATACCTGCGCCCTGGGCTCATGGCGGCCGCTACGTTCTGCCGCTGCCCTGCCAGCTCGAGGCCGTGGCTCGTCTCGTCTCCTTCCTGACCGGCCCCGAGAGCGGCTTTTTGATCCACAAATCCTGGCCCGGAGTGACCGGTTCATCCCTCGCCATGGGCAGGGTGAAAGATCCTCATCCCCGACCGGGAATCTGGGCGCATCACTATGTCGGCCACGCCGATGGGGCGTTTCTCGTCCTCTATGCCTGGCTGCGGCTCGAGGCCGGGCTGAGCCCAGAACGGGCCTTCAACGAGGCCCGCAGCCTGGCCACCGGCGCCGGGCAGGTGATCGATCTCTCAAAAGGTAGAGCACAATCGGAGGTATGAGAATGCCCAACGATTTCAGTTCCATTGCAGCTTGGCTCCAAGCTACCGGACCTTATGGCTTCGTCGCCGTGCTCGGCTGGGCCTTCTGGCGGGTCAGCGAACGAAAAGACCGCGAATTGAAAACCCTCTATGAGCGTATCCTCTCGATGGCTGAAGTCCAGACTGCCGCGGTGGTGAAGGTCGAGAGTGCCCTGGTCGCCCTGAAAGAGGCGATCGAGGAACTTCGTGAGGCTGGAGGCCGGAGTTCGCAGGCTTGAGGATGTGTCTGGAATAGATCAGGTGCGATTTTCACGCGCTCACGACTCCTTGCTCACTGCATGTACCCTCCGGTCTACAGTCTGCAGTCTCCGGCCTGTTTGTTATAATATATTGAAAATAAAGAACAAACAACCTTGATATCCCCGCAACCCTATGGCTCTATGTAGGTAGCACGAGAGAGCACACACCACGGAGGCCACCATGAAGATCATCGGAGCGATAACGACCTGCACGAGCGCAGAACACAAATATCTCAAGGGCTACAAGGTCAAGATTGTCGGGGTTATCAAGAACGCGGCCAGAGCGGACTACGATCCTGACAAGGATGACAGAATTCTTCGCAGCGATGAGGCCCTGAAAAGCGCCGGTGGCTTGACCGCGGACGACCGCGTCGAGGTTCAACCCTTCCTCGAGAAAGAAGGGCGGTTCAGCTTCGTCAGCAGCGACCCCAAGGCTGTGGAGCTGGCAAATTTTAGAAAATTGAGGGGATAACCCAGGAGGTTGGTATGACCGTTCGAGAA
>MGSU01000016.1:0-2714 GCA_001799195.1 Deltaproteobacteria bacterium RIFOXYA12_FULL_61_11
GAAGACCACCTGCAAGGTAGTACGCTCGCTCGTGGTCAGGGGAGGACGGCGATGAGGTTGCGAGGGACGGTACGACGGGTCGAAGCTCTCGACGAGGCCGTGCGCGATAGGATGCACGGCCTGCTCGAACGCTACTTCAGCGGGGTCGATCGGCCGACCTTCGAACGAGACCTCGGGGCCAAGGACGCAGTGGTCCTACTCGAACAGGAAGACGGAGGCCTGGCCGGTTTCACCACCTTCGTGGTCACCCTCGAGCACTATCTCGGCCAGGACCTGCGCGTCGTTTTTTCCGGGGACACCATCGTGGCCGAGGGCCATCGCAACTCCACGGCCTTGATCACGACCTGGGGTCGGCACATGCTCGACCTGGCCGAGACCGAACCCTCGGTGCCGCTCTACTGGTTCCTCATCTCGATGGGGTACAAGACCTATCGCTACCTGCCTCTGTTCCTGCAGGATTTCTATCCCTCGCCCCGGGGAACGCGGGATGCCTCCCTGCGCCCCCTGCTGCATCACCTGGTGAACGCCCGTTTCGGGGAAGGTTTCGATCCCGAGCGCGAGCTGATCACCACCTGGCGCGACAGGACCTTTCTCCGCTCCGAGGCGGCAACTGTACCACCGGGCCGGGAGCAGGAAGAAGAGGTCGCTTTCTTCCTCAGTCGGAACCCCGGCTATGACCGCGGCGATGAACTGCCCTGTCTCGGCCGGTTAGAGGTCGCCAATTTCACGCCCCTCGTGCGGCGTATTCTGAAGGTCTGAAATCGTCGGGGTCAGGAATGGCTCCGCTGCTCGAGGAAATCCCTCAAGCTCTCGATTTCCCGTCCGAAACCGGTGACGAGGTGATGGACCGTCGAGGCGCTCGTCGCGGGGAGGATTTGCCTGGCGAAGTTGGCTAGGGTTCCCGAGGGACCGAGGTCAATATAGGTATAGGGACCAGAGGTTTCGAGCCATTGCAGGGTACGTTGGAACTGGACCGGCCGTCGCAGGATGGCCCAGAACAGCTCGGGACCGAAGTCAGCGGGAGAGAGTCTGCGCTGGAGAGCGCAGGAAACGTGTGAGAGCCCAGAGGCGTTCAGGGGGATGCCGGTGACCAGGTCGAAGAACCGGGTGCGTAGGGGATCGACTAGGGCCGAGTGAAAACCGCGCGACACCGGGAGGATTAATGAGGTGATCCCCTCGGCCTGCAACCGCACGTGGAGCTGGGCAAGGACTTCGGGAAACCCGCTGACGACGAAGTGGCCCGGGCTATTGACGGCGGCGAGCCAGGTTTCCTTGAACAAATCGTCACGATGGTGAAAGAGACTCTCCTCGGACAGGATCGCCAGCATCGAGGAGGCTCGAGTAGTCTCCAGTACGGCCTTGGCCTGACTGCAGACCAAGGTGAAGGCTTGCTCGCGGGAGAGGACTCCACTCGAAGTCATCGCGACGAATTCTCCCAGCGAATAACCGAGGAAGAGCGCCGGCCGGATGCCCTCTGCTAGCAGGGTATCCGAAAGAGCCAATTCGAAGGCCAGTAAGGCCGGGTGGCTGTAGCGAAGATCGTCGAAGGGATGGTGTTTTCGCTTGGCGGGGTCGTAGAGGACCTCGAGCAAAGAGGGGGACAGATAGGCTGAGCACAGTTCCGAGCTGTGAGCTATGCTGGCCGCGAAGACCGGGTGTCCCGAGCGCAGCTCTCCTCCCATGTGATGGTACTGGGCTCCCTGACCGGGGTAGAGAAAGACGATCGGGTTGGACATGGCTACCTCCCGGGTTCACGCTCGTTCTGTAGCACGGCTACCTCGCTCGAGGGAATTCGATTGACAAGACTCTCTGGGGCACCAACAATCGACTAACGACCAACGACCTTTCCCACTTGCGGTGGAGGATCCCAACCTCATGCACGAACGGCGGCAGAATCCGCGAAAGGTGCTCAACATCGGGTCCTTGCCGAGTCTTTCGGATTGTGACTGCAAGGTCACCTTGGTCGATGGTTCCTCCTGTGGGCTCCATATCAGCACGAGCACCGAGCTGCCACTCGAAGTCCACTGTTTCCTCGAAGTCTCGATACCTCGACTCGACCTCCATGTCGTTCTCGACGGTAGGAAGGTGCGGTCCTGGCGCGATGAGGAGACGCGAGAATTCCACTACGGTTTGGAGTTCCGCAATGCCGAGCCAAACCTCGTCACCCTGATCCTGTCCGCTCCGAGCGAAATGGATGTGAACTTGATACTTTCGGGGATGAATGACCACGAACATCTCCACATCTATCTCCAACCGAGGATGTCGACGTTTTTCATCTTTTACGGTCAAGACACCAAAGAGTTGCGCAGCGGCATCGTGCAACTCCTGACCGCGTTCGACTGTACGAAGCTGACCGCCCTGACCATCCACGAACCCGACGGGGGCGTCTTAGGCTTTCCGTGCGATGTACTGGACGTCGAAGCGACCGGGCAGCCAGAGGTCCGGCGTTTCCGGATCCGGTTGCACGGTTTCACCGAAGAACACCTCGAGCGGATCAATTGCCGGCTCGAAGCTCTCCTGCTCACCCATAGCTGATCGGATGGAACCCATGGACCAAGGCGAGCGGAGAAGGTTCTACCGGCACAAGGTCGAGATCGACTGCGTACCCAACATCGTCGAAGTCGCGTCCGAGACTCCCGTCGCCTCCCTGGTGATCAAGAACCTCTCGGCCAGCGGTATGTTGCTATGGTCAAATGAGTGTTTACAGATCAAAG
>MGSU01000016.1:2721-21419 GCA_001799195.1 Deltaproteobacteria bacterium RIFOXYA12_FULL_61_11
CGTGCTCGAATGCTCGGTTCCCCATCGTCAGATCACGATCGGTCTGCACGCCAAGCTGGCACGGGAGGAGCACAACCTTCCCCGAGGCGGCCATGACTATGGTTTCGAATTCCTGGACCTCTCCCCCGAGAGCTTCGAGACCCTGCTCACCTATCGGCACGATCTCGAGGCCAACCTGAACTTCCTCGGTCCGGAGAGCGCGCGAGAACTCCACCTCAACGTCACCTCCAACTATCGGTGTTTCGACATTTTCTACAACAGGGAGTACAGCGACTTAGCCCAGGGGGTGATCACCTTCCGTACCACCCTCGATCTCAGCGCGAGCGAGCGGGTTCGCCTCAATTTCCCCGGTGGCCAGCGCCGGGAATATCGCTGCCGTTTGCTCGAGCGATTGCCGGGTGAAGGCATTGAGGCCGGCTATCGTCTTCAGCTCGAAGCCTTTTCGGAAGAGGACCAGCGCCTGATCGATGTCTTGATGGCCGAGATGCTCGAACGTTCCCTGGCCGAGTGAGGCTTGGGAATTTATCTCTGCTGCTCGATCTTACTCAACAAGCTCGAGAGGACCGTGCCCGGACCGAGTTCGAAGAAGCGTGGCTCCGGTTGTTCGAGCAAGTAGCGCATACTCTGGAGCCAGCGAACCGGCTTGCCGAGTTGTTCGGCGAGCAGGTGCGAGGTTTTGTCTGGTTCGTAGGGACGAGCGGTGACATTGGCCACGACTGACAGGTTCGGACGGGTAAAACTGAATTGTTCGAGGAACGTACGGAACTCGGTTTGAGCCTCGAGCATGTAGCGCGAATGGAAGGCCGCGCTGACCTTGAGCGGCCAAAAGGTCTGTGCTCCACCGGCAAGGAAGTGCGGTTTTGCCGCGAGGATGTCCTGGGTCGGCCCTGAGATCACGGTCTGTCGCGGAGCATTGAAGTTGGCCAGATCCAACGTGTGTAGCCCTTGCTCCTCGAGGATCGCAGCGACTTGTTCGGCGGTCAGGCCGATGACCGCCGCCATGCCGCCGCCCGTTGCCCTGCCCATCAATTCCCCGCGCTTCTTGACCAGTCGTAGACCGGTGAGGAAGTCAAAGGCGCCTGCTGCCAGGAGAGCATTGTATTCTCCGAGGCTATGACCTGCGACGAAATCGGGGAGGCGGTCGTCCTCCTCGATCCGGGCGAGATACGCCATCGCATTCACCACGTACAGGGCAGGTTGGGTATAGTGGGTCAGGTCGAGGTGCCGTCCGGGGTCTTGCAAACACAGTTCTCGGATCGAGTAACCGAGAACGTCGTCCGCTTCTTGTTCCAGATCGGGGAAGCGGTCGAACAGGTCGGACCCCATACCGACTTTCTGGGATCCCTGACCGGGAAAAAGATGAATAGTAGTCACCACCTGCCAACGCCTCCCCGTGTTCATGGCTATCGCGCCCTCTTACTCTTGCCCCGGCAGAGTTGCAATGTGAAACGATCCCGGTGAGAGGTCTGCGGCTTGACAAGGTGGAAGCCCCACCGTACAGGTTCGCAAGGCCTGTGTGGGAGCAAGGCCGCGATTCTTGAAGGGCCGGACCTGGAACAGGACAGGATGATGAAGCACCTCCGAGGAAGCCGAGAGAGCCGGACCGCTGGATGGTTCTGCCTCCTCTTCCTCTGGGGGCTGTCCCTGTCTGCACTGGAAGGACCGGGCTTCCCCGAGCGGCTCACCCTCGACGACTACCTGGCTCGTAGCCGGAAGCTGCAAAGCCTGATGCGTCGGCAGGAATTGGTCCGGAACGCTCGGCGAGAAGACCGAGCAGAGCAACGTGCCCACTCGCTTCCGGAATACCTGTTGGAAACCTCGGTGAGCAGCACCTCCATGGTGTATCCAAACAATCTGCTCGGGCTCAGTCACCTCCACACGGCCAGGATCGGTGCGAGCCGGGCGCAGCTCCTTCCCTCGACCGGCGGGCAGCTCTCGTTCGGCGTCGACTACCAGTTCTCGAACTTCGGTTATGCACCGTTGCTCGAAGCCTTGACCACGGTTCCTGCCGCGGCTCCTGCCGGGGGATGGTACCTCGAAGGGGCCAAGGCCCAGGCTGCAGCGCCCACGGCAGCCCTAGGTGGGACCGAACTCTATGAATACGGTTATCGTCCGGGGGTTTTCCTGAAACTGAACCAGCCCTTGCTGGGTAGTCCCGGCAGGGTTCGCCATCAACTCCCTCTGGAAGTGTTGGAACTGGAACAAGATCTGTTGCGGCTGCGCCAATTGGAAGAAACCGAGTCGGCCCTGCTCGGGTTGCTCCAGACCTATTATGGCTATGCGCTGTTGCAGCGGCAAGCCGGTTTGATCGAAAGGATGATCGCCAAGGCTCAACAATTGCGCAACACGACGAAGAATGCCGCTGCCTTCACCGTTGGCAACAAGGTCGATCTTTATTCCGTCGAAGACATGGTCCTCCGGTTTACCGCCGAACTCGCGGCGGTCGATGCCCAACTCGCCATCGTGCGTGCCTCTCTTGCAGCGGACCTCTTCGAAAATCCTCCTGCGGACCCACCGAAATTACTGCCGACAGAGTTACTGGATCCGGATTCCGACCCACAAGGTGCGGAGTCCGGGACAGCCTCGCTGCGACAAGTCGAAATACTGAGCCTGCTCGGAAAGCAATTCCGGCTCCGTCGTCAAGAGTTCGAATTGCAGGGAGGGTCTAGCCTGGACCTCCTGGGTTCGGCCGAACTGCAGGACCTCGAATCCTCGGCCGCGAAAGCTTGGCGAGTGTTCGAGTATCCACAGCTCTTCCTGGGGTTGCAGTACCGTCCCGAAGGACGAGTCGAACTCAACAGGGCTCGCGCCACCAGATTTCGTTGGGAGGAACAGGCCCTGGCAACAGAGGAAGAACAGGTGCAAAGAGAACTCAACGCATCGATCGCCGAGCATCGCGGTCGATTGCAGTGGCATATCGCCAATCTGGCCCTGTACGACCGACGGCTCGAACTGGCGGGTAAGCTCGGTTCGCAGGTGCAACAACGCTACAGCAAGGGTCTCGCACCGATCGGACCGGTCATCGACAACGAACTTCGTACCATCGAACTCGAGTTGCGCCGGGTGCAGGAGTTATCCTCCTATCACCTGACCAAGGCCTCGCTGGAAGCCCTGCTCGACCGTTTGCTCGACCGCCTGCCAACCCCCATGCCTGACGGCCGTGGGCCCGATTCGTGAAGCATCTCCGAGAAAGGACGATGCAGGTAGCGCTCTTCGTCTGATCCTCAATACCAGCGCACTGCTCGATATTCGTCGTAGCGTTGCAGCCAGCGGGTGAAGAAGAAGCTGCTGACCAGGCTCTGGCTGAGGAAACGTCCCCGGCGGTGGGCCAGGAAGCGCGGGGTGAAACGTGCCGGACGCAGGAAGAAGGCCCGTAAGGCGCGGTCGCGGAGGGCGACCAGCGATTTTCGGTCGAGGTGGTGGGTGTCGGCCAAGGGGTGCAAACAGGTGTAATAGCGATAATTGAAGACCTTGATGAGGCCGGCCTCGAGCATGGTGCGACGCATCCGGGTGCCCGGGAAGGGGGTGAGGAAGAACACCGAGGGGACATCGGGGTTGGCCTTCTGCAGGTGCTCGAACTGGAAGAGGAGATCCTCGCGGGTATCCTCGGGAGCGCCGATGATGAAGGACATCGAGGAATACATCCCGTGTCGGCGCAACACGTCGATGACCTCGATGCTCATCTCCGGCCGAGCCCAGGTCTTGCCGTAGGCTGCAAGATTCTTCCGGTTGAAGCTCTCAACACCGAGTACGAAGTCGCGGACCCCGGCTTCTTTGAGCAGGGGCAACAAGGAGA
Organism: Deltaproteobacteria bacterium RIFOXYA12_FULL_61_11; assembly: GCA_001799195.1. GTDB lineage: Bacteria > Bdellovibrionota_F > JAHFAK01 > YA12-FULL-61-11 > YA12-FULL-61-11 > YA12-FULL-61-11. The sequence continues at coordinate 6,518 of MGSU01000016.1, forward strand.
GATCCTGCAGCAAGGAACGCGGTGAGGTAATGATAGTGAAATGAAATTTATTGAATTTGTTAGAAATAATTTCCTCGAGGAGGCGGCGGAAGTGCGCGGGGTCCTGCAATGGGTTCTCGTCGGTGAGCAGGATCTGTTTCGCCCCGCGCCAGGAGAGTTGTTCGAGGTCTGCGAGGATCCGTTCGAGGGGGAAGGTGCGGTAGCTGTGTTCGTTGATGGTCTTGGTGCAGCAGAAGGCGCAGTCGTATTGGCATCCGCGTGAGGTCTCGAGGCCGTGGACCGTCAGACCGAACCGCCGCCCGTAGATTTGTTCGGGGTGGAGGTAGGCTTCTCGCGCCGGAGGAGGCAGGCGGTCGAAGGACGTGTACTCGGCCTTCGGGTTGATCTGCAGTTCGCGACCGCGGTTGACGATGAGGTTGGGCACGGTGGAGAAGTCGGTGACGCCAGCCTCGAGGGCGTCGCACAAGGCTTTGAGCGCTTGCTCCCCTTCCCCATAGATGGCGAAATCGATATTGCGCAAGGTGCGTGGGTCCAGAGTACCCTCGACGAGCAGCCCCGAGACGTGCCAGCCGCCGACCACAATAGGGAGGCTGGGATGACGGAATTTGAGATAGCGGGCGATATGGGCGGTCGCTTCGAACTGACAGGCCATGCCGTTGAGCGCGACTAGGTCGATCTCGTACCGTTCGACAGCCTCGGCGATCAATTCCAACAACGAGCGCTTGCGCAGGGCTGCGTCGAGCAGGACCTCATACACCAGACCCTTGTGCGGCGCAATGCTGGCAGCGAGAGAGGTCATGGTGCTGTTGGCGAGGTAGAAATTCTTCGTGCTGATCTTAATCGGGTTTTCGACGAACAGGACCTTGAGCATGATGGTGTTTTCTTCCTCCAGGACTTCTCGTGGACGATCGAGATGATTGCACACCCTAGCCCGCTGGTTGTGGCATGTCGAGCGGGAAAGGAGCCTCGGAAGGATCCTCAGCGGCGGAGTTTTGGTAGTAACTTGGTCCGGTCGGAGTCCTTGGGGATAGCCTGAGGTGGGTCGGTTGGGGGATGCTTGCCTCGGGCCGGGCGGGACTTGGTTGGATCGATCTCGGTGAGGTCGATCAGGTCTTCGTCCTCGAGGTCGGGTGAGGGGTCGGAAGGTAGGGGAGAGTTCGTCCTGGAAGGAGGACGCGCAGAATCGCCCCCGGTCATCCGGCGGAAGGTCACCCCGGTGACCTCGGCCAGGGGTTCTCCGATCCTGCGCCGGAACAGGCAACTCAGGTCGTGGTAGGCCCCGTAGAGCGCGGGCGTGAAGAAGAGGGTCACCAGGGTTGCGAAGAACAAACCACTGCCCACGGCCAAGCACATCGGCAGGATGACGAAGTCCTTCCCTCCGATTTCGAGAATAGTCGGGAGCATGCCCGCGACCGTGGTTACGGTGGTGAGGACCACGGCACGCACCCTGGTGCTGGAAACCTCAGCCAGCCTCTCTGCGAGGTTGGGCACCGGTCGCCCGGGGGGGAGCTTGTTGCGCAGGGCGTCAATCATGACGATGGCATCGTTGACCACGATGCCACTCAGTCCGACGATGCCCATCATCCCGAACATGGAAAGTGGTATACCTTTAAGGAGGAAACCGTAGATCACCCCCACGAGGCCGAAGGGTATGATACTGGAGATGAGCAAGGGTATGAAAAAGCTGTCGAAGAGCAGTACCATGATGGTATAGATCAAAAGAATTGCAACCAACCCTATGATTTGCATCGACCCCATGAGTTTCTGCTGCTCCGCGATCTCCCCCTCGAAGAGAATCTGCAGATCTGGATGATCCTCACGGAGTTGCGCGAAGCGCTCGAGCAGATGTTTTTTAGCTAGCAATGGATTGAGCAGATCGAGATCCAACTCGAAACCGACCGTGGAGCAGGGATCGCCATTGTAGTGGTGCAGGTCCTCGCCTCCTCGTTGGGGTTCGAACGAAATGAGGTGTTTGAGTCTGATGAGTTGGCCCAGGTCGTTCAGGATGACCGCGTCGTCGAGTCGAGTGTAATCATCGCGCAAGGGACGATCCATCAAGAGCCTGACGCCGATACTCTCGCCGCCCTCGCGGATGGTGGTGACAATGTCTCCCATGTAGATCGCGCGGACCAGATGAGCGATGTGGCTGCTCGTCAGGCCGAAGCGCGAGAGATTTCCCTCGTCGAGCACGATGCCGATCTGCTGTTTGCCGCTGTGGGTGTCGGTGACATGATATTTATAGCCTTTGCGGTTCTCGAGGACCGTGGTGAGGTCCCCGATTACGGCGGTGCGTTCCTCCAACGTCCCTCCGATAACCCTGACGTTGAGGGACATACCGAAGTCGGGACCGAGGTTCTGGTCTTTGAGATAGAGCAAGGGGAACATGCCCCCGGTTTTGAATGGTTCGAGGAGCTCCTCGACCCTGGCTACGAGGAAGGGCGTGGAATGCTCGCGGGCATGGGGTTCCTTGAGGTGGACCTTGATGATGGCCCAGTTGTCGCGACGGCTGCCGACCTTGCCGAAGGCATCCCGGTCGTGGTGTCCGATCTTGGTGGTAAAAGACCGCAGTGCTTTGTATTTACTATCGAATCCAAGAAGAGCCTGCTCGATCAGAGCCACCTTCTCGGTCGTAGCGTCGAGGGAATCTCCGAGGTCGGTCTCGACGATGATATCGAAGTTCTCGAGGATCTCCCGCGGGTTGAAGACTACCTCGAGGCGTTGGTAACCGATCCAGAGGCTGGTTCCGAGGATACCGAGGAAGCCGAGTAGGGCGAGGTATCGGTGCCGGAGCACGAAAGGAACGAGCGCTTCATAGGGGCGCTGGATCAGAAACCCAAAAAGCACTTCCTGGAAGGACTTTCCGGGACGTAGCCGGGAGTGGGCTAGATGCGAGGTGAGGATGAAGAAGGCCTCGAACAGGGAAATCAAGAGTGCGAGGGTGATCACGATCGGGATGGGCCTGAACATGGAGCCCACGGCGCCGGGAACGAACAGGTACGGGAGGAAGGCAATGATGGTGGTCGAGATGGAGGCCGTGACCGGGAGGAGCAGCTCTTTGAGCGTGAGTTTGGCGGACTCGATCCCGCGGAGACCTGCCTTGCGATGCGTATAGAGGTGCTCGGCGATGATCATGCTGTCGTCCGCGAGCATGCCGACGACGATGATGAGCGCGAGTAGTACCATCATATTGATGGTCAGATCGAAGGCCGGCAAGAGGGCGAACAGGGCCGCTAACGTGAAGAGGAAGCCGGTCGAGGTCCACCAGGCAGTCGTGAAGTTGAGGAACAAGGCCAGGGTGAGAAAGAGCAGCAGGAAGCCGATGGCCGCGTTCGTGGCCGTTGCTCCGAGGTTCTTCTTGAGGTTTGAGGACAGGTCGAAGAGGTGGTGTAGGTCGAGGTCCTCCGGGAGGTCTTTTTCGAAGGCCGAGACGATTTCCTTCAGCTTGTCCACGGTACGGATGACATCCGCGTCTTTCGACTTGGTAATGATCAGGGAGATGCCCGTACGGCCGTTGAGGCGTAGCCGTATGTCTTCGGGGCTCCACTGGTAGCTCACCGTGCCGAGATCGGCAAGCCGAACATGGCGCCCTTGGAGATTGGAACGGACGATCAGGCGCTCAATATCTCGTCGGTCTTTGAGATTCCCGAGAGTGTAGATATCGACTTTATCCTTGTAGGCGCTGGTAGTTCCACCTCCGATCCTGACATTATTGAGCTGGATAGCGGCGGTGACCTGGGCTAAGGAGAGCTGGTACTCCAATAGTTTCTGGCTCTCGAGCTGTATGTGGATCTCACGCTCGCGCGAGCCCTCTACGCCGATGTATCCGATGCGGTCGATGTAGCGCAGGCGTTGCTTGAGGGCTTCGGCCGTGCGTTCGAGAGCTTCGCGATCTTCGCTCTCCGAGGTCAATCCTACCTCGTAGATCGGCAGGTTGTCGGTCGAGAACTCCTTGAGCATAGGCCGTCCCGACTCGCGCGGCAGATCCCGGAGGTTGTCAAGGATGCCTCGAATCTCGATGATTTTCTTGTCTTTAGCTGCGGGGGATAGGTCAACTGGGAAAAAGACCGTCACGAGCGAGAGCCCCTCGGTCGACGTGGAGACGATGCGGTCGATTCGCTCGAGTTCGCGGAGCCGTTCTTCGATAGGGTTGGTGAGGGATTTTTCCACGTCCTTCTGGGTTGCCCCAGGATATGCGGTCACGATTTGCGCGAAGTCGAATTGCAGATGTCCCATGATCTCACGGCGGGAGATCGAAAGAGTATAGAAACCGTAGAGCAGGACGGCAAAGAAGACGAGATTGGTCAGTTTCTTGTTGTGCAGGAACAGCTCGAGGAACGTGTTCATCACCGGGCACCGCGGGAGAGGGGAACCCTGCCGCCTGGTCCCCTTAGGTCTTCCAGTAGTTCGGACCTGGGGCTAACAACGGCCAGAGGGGAGTACCACACTATGGTGGGTAAGGTCCACCTTGGAGGGCGAGGCCACACACACGGCCTTTCCCTCAAAGACCCACTTCTTGGTGTTTCATTGCTTCCTTGCACCAAGGGGAGGGCTCACCTATACTCGGTCCCCTTCCACCCCCTCCCCATGCGGGGTACGTGGTTCTTCGATGAGGTTATTGAGGATGAAAGTTCTGTTTTTACTCAGCCCGGTACGCGAATTACCCCAGGTATTGGAGTTGGCGATACCGACCCTGGTCGGCAACCTCGGCCCGCACGAAGGAGTCATGCTCGATCTGTATTACTCGGACAAACCGGTGTTCAAGGCGGTTCGAGAGGCGGTCGAGACGGTCCGTCCCCAGATAATCGCTCTTGGCGGGATGTCTTGTCAGTTCAGCGTGACCCGGCGTATCGCCGAATTCCTCCGAACGAATTATCCCTCGATCCTGCTTGTCGCAGGCGGTTGGCACGTGTCGGGTTGCTTGGCCGATGGGTTGGAGAACCCGGGTAGTTTCCTGCCCTTCGATGTTTTGATCTATGGTGAGGGCGAGCATCGCTTGCGTGAGGTCTGTGACCTGGTTGCAGCGGGCGATAGGGACTTCTCGAAGGTTCCGGGCATAGCCTTCCGGCAAGGTGAGACTTTTCAACGAACCGCTGAACGTGGTTTGCAGGAACTCTCGACCTTGGCCGTGCCGTCGCGGCAAGCCTATTATAAGGAGGGCGGACAGCGCTTTTTCAAACGGAGAGCGTATTTCATCCATTGCGTCGAGACCACCCGCGGTTGTCTCTATAATTGTTCCTTCTGTTGCTCACCGGCCATCTACGGCAGCAAGTTGCGAACCTTTCCGATCGAACGCACCCTGGCTGATCTTACGCAGTTGCGCGAGCTCGGAGCCCGCCACATTCTGTTCACCGATGAGAATATGACCAACGATCTTGAACACTTCCAAAAGCTGTGGTTGGAGATCGAGCAGGCCCGAGTGCATCAGATGCACTTCGCCCTGTACACCTCGACAAGGCAATTAGTACGGCATCCTGAAATCATCGATGTGCTCGAACGGTTCGGGATTATCCCCTTGATCGGCATCGAGAGCTTCACAAAAGCTAAGTTGGCGTATTTCAATAAACAATGGATCTCCGGGGACACGAATCTCGAAGCCTTGGAGCTGCTGCGCAAGCGGCGCGTCTATCCCTTGGTCTCCTTCATCCTCGGCAGTCCCGAGGATCAGGTCGACGACCTCCGCCTCCCCTTCCGGACCCTTGCCTCGATCGATCTCAACGTTATGATCTCCCCGGCGGTGCTCACCCCTTTCCCAGGGACAAGGTTGCGCAAACAGGTACTCGAGGAGGGGTTGGTCGAAGATCTCGAGTATGACCATTACAACGGGATCACCCCGGTGCTGAGGACCCGCTACCTGAGCAGGAAAGAGGTTTCCCGGCTGCGCAACGAAGAGCTGGTCAGATACTACTTTCGGCCGCGGTACCTCAAGAACCTTGCCCGGGAAGTCTGGCGCCGGCGACTTCCCCTGGTGCTCATCCAGTTCCTCCAGATGTTCACCCCGATCTATTACCTCAACAGCGATTTCAGCGTGAGGCTCGATCGGCGTTGGCTGCGCCTCCTGTTGAAACTCATTCGCACACCTACGAAGCGCATCGACCAGGTCTCCTGGAAGTAGTACCAGTTGTTTGCTCGAGAACGCTGCCTAGGATCAAGGCGAAGGATTTCTTGCCTTTTGCCGACCTATCGTACAACATACGCGGCCATTTGACGGGCTGGGGAAGTTCACGTCGTGCATCAACTCCAGGACAAGCTTGATGAGGCGACCCTGCGGGGGATGCATCTCCAGGAGCGGAGCGTCCATTTTCTCGAAGGTCATCTCCAGCGCTGGTTCGACAATGACCCCTCCTTCGAGGATCAACAGGTCGTACTCGATAAGGTCGCGCGGGATCTCCTGGCTGTGTATTCCTATCGTTGCACCTCGTCCTTGGCCAGGATCAAAGAAATATTCAGTTCTCCCAGCCGGGTGATCGACCATTGTCACAGCAATCTCCTCCTGGGGAAGGGCGAGTTCACGTATGATCCGGCTCGCAAGCTCTACCGGTTCGGTTACAAGATTCTCAACTACCGCATCGAAGCAGACCTGGAACTCGGGTTGCACGAGGTTTCGCCCGAAGAGTTCTATCTCATCCTCAATATTCGAGATCGCAATCTCGTCAAGAACGACGTTTATTATTTCAAAGCATTGGGAGAATCCGCCACGAGGGGGATCTTCATTAGCATTTTTCCGACTTTCTCCTTCCCCTTACCCGATTTCCTGTTGCGGAAGCTGATCGAGAAGCTCTGCCAGAATTTCTTCGCCAGCCTGTGAAGCGCTTCGGACACCATCCATGAGGAGCAACTGCCGGCCATGAACGTTCTGCTGGTCGTCAATCCGCGCAAACCGGTCTTTCCTCCGGTCGTGGATATGTCCTACCTCTCTCTCGTTTCCAACCTCGGCAGCCACCGCGGGAGGATCTATGATCTGTTCATGGACCTCTTGGTGACCGGCAGATCAGTCAGTGACCTGCTGAGGGAGGCCCTGGTCCGGTTTGCACCGCGGGTGGTGGCGATCGGGGGCATGACGTACCAATTCGCGGCCGCTCAGCGTATCGCCGCCTTCGTCAAAGCCGAATTTCCCCAGGTGGTCACCGTTCTCGGAGGCTGGCACGTCACCGGTGCGGTCGAAGAGGGGCCGCCCGGAGAAGAATTTGGGGACTTCGATTTCCTGATCTACGGCCAGGGCGAAACAACCTTGACCGAGTTGTGCGATGCCCTGGAAGGTGGGGCTGAGGATTTCTCGGGCATCCCCGGACTGTTCTTCCGCGCCGAGGGGACCTTCGTCAAGAATGCCTGGCGTACCCCGAACGACCTCGACACTCTGGCCTTGCCCCAACGCGATGCCTACTTGAATTTCGACCGAATGGTCCCCATTCTGCGCCGGTTCTTCACCTCTCACCAGGGTGAGGCCATCCGTGGATGTCCCCATGCCTGTGCGTTCTGCTCCAACGCCTTGATGAACAGGGGGGTCGTCAGGAAGTCTCCGGTCGAGCGCGTGATCGAGGATATGAAGTTCGTCAAGTTCCTCGGCGGGAGGAGTTTTGCCTTTTCCGACGAGAATACGACCCAGGACACCGACTATTTCGAGCAGCTCTGCAATGCAATTATTGCAAATAGACTTAACGATTTAAATCTCATGACCCTGGTGTCCACCATTTCGGTGGTACGCCGCCCCGAGCTCATGAAGCTCGCCAAGGAGGCGGGGTTTACCGTCTTCGGCGTGGGCGCTGAGAGCCTCTCGAAGAAGAACCTCGCCTTGTTCAACAAGAGCTGGAGTGCACCGGAGCTTCACCGCCAAGCCGTCGAGCTCATCAATGCTGCAGGTATTCTGCACGGCTCCTTCCTTATCCTCGGGGCTCCTGATGACGACGCGGCCCTGATCAAACACCAGTTCAGGGCCATGCAACGCATGCGCACGAACCCCTTCCCGCTCTTCCTGACGCCGCTTCCCGGCACTCCTTTCAAGCGCCAGGCCGAACAATCCGGTTTGATCCGCGTGCGCGATTACCGGCTCTACGATTGTCTGACCCCGATCATGGCCACGCGCTATCTCGAGCCGGAGCAGCTCGAAGGGTTGCGCACCCGGGAGCTTCTCCGCTTCTATTTGACCTCTAATGTATTCAAGAGATTGATGCCCGTTCGCGGGGATTATTCGAACCTGTTGGCCCTGCGCTACCTGTCCGCCTACCTCCCTCTGTATGCCCGCGCCTTCATGCGCAGTGAGGGACATCAGGCGATGTACGACTGGTTTCGTTGGTGATATCGGAACCTCGACTACGTCGAGAAGGAGTGCAAGTACAATGAGGGTAATGCTGGTCGTCAATCCGCGCAAACCGTCATTCCCTCCCTATCTCGACATGTCTCTCCTGTCCCTGGTCTCGAACCTGGGAGAGCACCAGGCCACGATCTATGACCTGTTCATGGACCTGCTCGCCACCCGACGATCCGCCCTTGCCCTTCTGAGGGAAGCGATCCAAGACTTCCGTCCCGATCTGGTTGCCCTGGGGGCCATGTCCTACCAGTTTGCCGCAGCTCAACGTATTGCAACGTTCGTCAAGGCAGCGTTCCCGAGGGTGAAAACCGTGCTCGGAGGTTGGCATCTCACTGGTGTTGTTGAGGAAGGGTTGCCCGACGAGGATTATCGCGCCTTCGACTTCCTGATCTACGGTCAGGGGGAGGCAACCCTTACCGAACTGTGCGATGCGCTGGACGGCGAGGGTGAGCTCTCGACCATTCCGGGCCTACTTTTCAGGGACGGTGATCGTTTCGTACGCAATGCCTGGCGAAAACCCGAGGCCGGAGCCGTGCTGCATCCACCGAAACGCGATGCCTATCTCAACCTCGAGCGCATGCGGCCGATCATGCGCCGCTATTTCACCTCCCATCAGGGCGAGGCCACCCGGGGCTGTCCCCATGCTTGCAGCTATTGCACCAATTTGGTCATGAACCGGGGGGTGATCCTGCGTTTCCCGGTCGAGCGGGTCATCGAGGACATGAAAGCCGTACAGCGCCTTGGAGGGCGTTCCTACATTTTCACCGACGAGAACGTTCTCGAGGATCCCGACTACTTCGAACGCTTGTGTCTCGCGATCCTGGACCACAAGCTCAACGGTATGCATCTCATGGCCGGTGTATCCACCGAATCCGTGGTTCGTCGACCTGAGTTGATCCCCTTAGCCAGGGACGCGGGATTCCTCGCGGTCGGTGTGGGCGCGGAGAGCGTCCTGAGCAAAAACTTGGTTTTCTTCAATAAGTCCTGGAGCGCACCGGACCTGCACCGGCGCACCGTGGAGATCCTCAACCAAGCCGGTCTCATCCACGTCTCCTTCCTGATCATCGGCGTACCCGAAGATGATGAGCAAAGGATTCGCTACCAGTTCCAGATTATGCAACAGCTCGGCACCACGCCCTTCCCCTTCTTCCTCACCCCTTTGCCGGGCACACGTCTCAAACGCCAGGTAGAGGGGTTGGGTCTGATCAGGATCAAAGACCTGAGTTATTACGACACTCAGACCGCGGTCATGGATACTCTCCACCTCAGTATTGATCAGCTCGAGGCCATCCGGCGTAAGGAGCTCTTGCGCTACTACCTGACCTCCGGCTTCCTGGCAAGGCTGTTCCCCAGAGGAGGGAAGCTCTCCTTCGGCTTGGCCCTGCGCTACCTCGCGGGCTACTTGCCGTTGCATGCTCGATCCCTCCTGCATCGTCAGGGAGAGCGATCGGTGTACGACTGGTTCCGTTGGTGAAGGTTGAGGAGGTTGCATGGCTCAGGCGATCAAGACCAGTAAATTTTCCCGCTTCATGGCCCTGACCGGGCTCTCGACGCGGGTCTCCACGAACCTCCTGCTGGGCAAAGGCAGGGCTCTCTTCCAGTCCGGTGAGGCGGCGAAAGAAAGTGAGCGGAGGGGAAATCTCACCAACGCCAAACACATCGTCCATACGCTCGGCGAGCTGAAGGGCTTCGCGATGAAGGTGGGCCAGATGCTCTCCATCAGCGGTTCGGAGTTTGGCCTTCTTCCCTCCGAGGTGACCGCGGTGCTGGCTCGGCTGCAGACCGACAGTCCCCCCATCCCTTACGCGGTGGTCGACGAGGTGGTGAGGAACAGTCTTGGAAAGGGTGTTCGCGAATTGTTCGAGGCCTTCGATGAACTGCCCATCTCAGCGGCCTCGCTCGGACAGGTGTATCGAGCGCGGCTCCGGGGAGGAGCCCAGGTTGCGGTCAAAGTGCAGTATCCAGAGTCGCGAACGATCATCGAGAACGATCTCAAGAATATCCGCCGGGTGGTCGGTCTGATCTTCAAGTTGCAGGGCCGCAACCAGGACCGGCAGGCGATCGAAGACCTGCTCGAGGAGTTCCAGACCAAGCTCAGGGAAGAGGCCGACTATGTCCAGGAGGGACGCAACCTACAGCGCTTCCGCGAGCTCTTCGCGGGGGAAACGTCGATGTATGTGCCCCGCTTCTACCCCGAGTACAGCAGCGAGGTGGTGTTGACCACCGAGTTCGTCGAAGGAACCCATCTCCGAGAGTTCATCGAACAGGATGTACCCCAGGCGCTGCGCAACCAGGTCGCCTCGACCATGTTCGAGCTGTTCCTGCGCCAGCTCTTCACCTTTCGCTTCATTCATGCCGATCCGCACTATGGGAATTTCCTCGTCCGTTATGACGGCCGGGTGACGTACCTCGATTTCGGCTGCACCAAAGAGCTGTCAGAAGAAGTCGTGGAACATTACAGGAAGGCCATGGTGGCCGCTTTCAACGAGGACTTCGAGGTCTTCCTCGAGCATATGGTGCGATTGGGTATGCTCGAGCAGTCGAACGAACACCGCGAACTGCAACGCCGCTTCATGGTCGCTCTCGGCAGGCCTTTCGCCAGGGACGAGGTGTACTCCTTCCGGGTACACACCGATTACAACACCGAGATCTTCAAGGTAATGAAGGAACTGGAGAGCAAGACCAAGATCGTGCTGCCCAAAGACTTGCTCTTCGTGCAGCGGGTCTTCGGCGGACTGGTCAACCTCTTCCAGAAGCTCGGCGCCGAGGCCAACTGGCACGAGATGTTCCTGCGTTCCTGAGTACTCTCTTGCCGTTCATTTCCTCGCGAGAGGTGGAATCTTAGGTTGGACTTCGAAGGATCGAATCGACTTCGCGAAGCCTGACGGGGGAGGGATTATTCTTGGCCTTCTTTTCGGCAATGCGCGAGGAAGACCGTGGTGCGCCATTTTCTCAGGGGTGGGCGGTATCTCGCTCCTGCGGGTGCGGTTCAGAGCGGCAAATGATGCGGACAGGACGGCGAGTATCAAGGTATTGTTATAGTGTCTCTCGTTCCTCAAACGCAGTCCGCACTGTTGCTATTGGCAAGAACTGTCGCCGTGGCCACTGGTCTCGGGTAATGGTGACGAAACCATAGCGTGTATAGAAGCGCTCAGCACTTTCATCCTTGGCGTCAACTATGATTCCGGTGCAGCCGAGGATCATCGAAGCATCCAGGATGCGTTTCAGGGCATCAAGGAGCAGTAGTTCACCGTATCTTCGGCCCTGAGCGCGCTTGTCGATCGCAAGACGGCCCAGGAGCGCAACGGGCATCGGGTACTTCGGCAACTTTCCTTCAATCACCTGTGCGACTTTTGCTGTTTCGGCAAGTGCCATGCTCAAGGTGTAATAGCCGAGAATCACCGGCAACGACGGGTCATCTTCATTTCGTCGGCGGAAGACATAGGTTCTGCCAATACCAGCAGCTTCATTTGATATGGCGTGTCGAGAAAAGTATTCGTCGAGTGGGTGTATGCCGCAGGAAAATCCCGCTACCGCATCTCCTGGCTCGATCGTTGACGTAAGAAAGGGGAAGTCGCTCATTGCCTCGTGCGTTTGGCTGCCTCACGCAGCCGTGTATTCGGGGCTGGCGCGGTATTCATGAGTTTTTTCATATCCTCGATTGCGGAATCTGGTAATTCCAGATTCACTGGCCTCTGTGCCCATTCAAGTGCTGCAAGCGTTGGCGTGGCAAGCTCGCAAGTGGGTTGCAACGTGGAGGGGTCGAGCATGACCAAGCGACGACCGCGCCGTACCTCGAGAACGGCCTTGACGAAGAGCGCGAGAGCCTCATCGATAAGCTGACTTCTGCTCAACTGAAGCTCGGCCGCCAACTGTACAAGAGCGGTTGCTCGGTTGTCGGGGATGGTGGCTTCAATGCGCATGCAGGTTCTCCCTCAATATTGAGGTATATTTGAGGAATACCCTATACCGGATGTTTTTGCAAGACCCACCAAGATTATTTTTTCGATTGAGGCATTGAAGATGGGGAGACAAAAGTCCCTTCCCATCGTTGAAAGCCTTTGATACCATGGATGTAATACCCCATGGCGTTACTCCCGACCAACCTTGACAGGCCTCAATCCCTTGTGAGCAGTTCAGCCACCCTCGCCGCGTGCGCGGGGAGGATCAACTCGAGATGGGAGCAAGCGATTTCGAACACGGTAGGTGGGCGGTTGAAGAAGGTGTCCCAACCGTTCAATGCTTCCAGGTCCGAGGGCAACACCGCCAGTTCTGGTCGCGGTACTGCGTAGTCCGCGGGCCGGGTGCATCGGATCAGCCTTACGTCCAACGTCGCCGGGAACATTGCAGGTGCATAGCGCTGAAGGGCTTGTACCTGTGCGGCCGTGATGGTCACGAGCCGTTCGAAATAGGCGAGTAACCGGGGTAGATCGTAGGGCGGCTCACCGTGCCCCAGACACCAAGCGGCGAGGTAGGCCAACCTGGCCGCGCTGTCCGGCAGAGCCTGGAGCGCGGCGTAGGAGGGCTCCTCGCGCAGGTGCCAGGTTGCCGCATGGTTACGGGCGATAGAGAGGACGAAGAAGGCCTCGTCGGCTTGCAGGGCCTGGATGCGCTGTTGCATCCGACTGCCCGGGGCATAGGTGTCGAGTAGATGGACCGCTTCGACCTCCAACCCCTCGGTCGGAGCGAGGCGCCCCATCTCGAGGGCCAAGAGACCACCGTACGAATACCCGCACAGGTTCAGCGGTCGAGATGGTCCCTCGGCCTTGAGCCGCACGAGATAGGCGCGAGCGAAGCCCTCGAGGGACGAGGGTTTGGGTTCTCCCGCGAGGTCAGGGGACAATGCCAAAATCGTTCTACCGGGAGGCATTCTGGTGGCCAAGGGGATGGCCCAGGTCACGTCGCCGGTTGCGGTGTGGAGGACGGCCATAGTACCTTCGCCACCACCCTTGCGCAGGGTGAGCAACCCCTTGGGGAGGAGTGAAGCTGGAGTGGGAACCACTGATGGTTGCCGGTCCTCCCGGAGGAAGGCCGTGGCGTGATGTTCGACGAAATAGCGCGCGAGCTGCTCGATACTGGCATGATCGAAGAACAAGGTCGCGGGTAAGACGCCGACCTTGGCCTCGAGTTTGGCGGCAAGGTCCACGAGGAGCACCGAGTCGACCCCGTATTCAGTAAAATTACGATTAGGATCAATGCGTTCTTTGGGTATGCGCAGGGTTTCCGCGAAGAATGCCCGGAGAAACGTACGGATTTCCTCGAGGTTAGTCCTTCCGGGAGGGGGGGATGGTGGGGGGGTTCCGCGGCCTGCCGCAGGGTGTGGTACGGGTCGTCCTACAGGGTGGCCGGAGGGGGGAGGGAGCGTGTGCTCCTCCTTCTCGGGAGTTCGGCGCTGGAGCAGGCGGCGGAGCAAGCCGTTGCAGACAGCATCGGCTTCAAATGGATGGAAGCGGGAACCCGGGAAACGCACTACGATCCGTACCTGTTCGGGACCCGACACCACCGCGACATGGGGGACCATGAGGTTCGGCGGGGGCAGTAGGTAGGGTTGGGCTTCGCAGAGCAGGTCGGAGAACCTCCCGCTTCCGTGCCAATCATGGAAGGAGGAGGAGAGCACGAGGCTGTAGAAAAAACGGTTCTTGGCAAGCAGGGCCTGGAGATGGGCGCTGCGTTCCGCCGAGGCGTCGAGGTGGTAGGGTTCTGTCAAGGGCGCGAGCGCATTCCTGCGGTCGGCCAAGAGCTCGCGGAGCTGCCGGTCCCAGCGTCCGGGCAAGGCGTCAAGTTCGGTCAGATCCTCCCTGGTCGCCTCGAGGAAGGTCCACGAGATCAGATTGCCCAACGCCGGTCCGGGGCCGAGATACCGGCGCAGGTCTATCGGTAGATGCACGCGCAGGAAGTCGGCGGGAACGCCATGCTGGTCCGAGAAGGAGAAGAGGGTATCCACCAGCAGGGCTGCCAGTCGCATGGTCATGGAGGAGCCGGGGGGCGCTACCAGGGCTGAGCGGGGCAGGGGACCGAGGTCTCGCAGCACCGTCCCTTTGCTTGCTCCGAGACGGCCGATCAGGGCTGCGGGTCGGCGAACTCCTGAATGGAGGGGGCCGGCGGGCAAGTCCCCGGCGAAGAGGAGGCGGGGATCGCGCGGGAGGAGTGGTGCGGGAGCGGGGGGTTCGCCGCGGCAGAGGCGCAGGAAATCCTCGAACACGAGGTGCAGACTGACGCGATCCCCCACGGCGTGGTGCCAGCGAAGGAAGAGTTTCGTGCTGCTTGGACTGCTGAGCGCGAAGAGCGAGCAGAGGGGGCCGTCGAGGCTCCAGGGGGTGGTCAGGAATTCGTGTTCGAGGGGTCCGACGGTGTCGCTGATTGTTTCGACCTCGAGGTAACGGAAGGGGAGGGGAGAGGTGCTCGCAACGAAGCGAAGTCCTTCGCCTGCCCCCGAAAGTCTTGCCTGTAGGAGGGGGTGGCGTCGGGCGAGTCCGTCGGCCGCGGAGCGGAGCGTGTCAGCCGTCCAGGGCCCTCGAAGGAAGGCACACAGGGTGAGGAAGTTTCCGGCCTCGGGTTCTCCGGCGGCGAGCGCGACGCGATCGGTTTCGACATACA
>MGSU01000016.1:21529-32186 GCA_001799195.1 Deltaproteobacteria bacterium RIFOXYA12_FULL_61_11
GGTTCGACCCAGGGGAGACCGGCCCGATCGAGATACTCTCCCATGCCCTTGACCATGCCGGTGTCGCGCCACGCCGGCCAACTCAGGGCCAGGCGACGCCCCCTGCCCTGCTGAGCCCAGCGATCGAGGTGGGCGTTGGCCCCGGCATAAGCGGCGAAACCCGAACCAAGACCGGGCAAGTAAGAAGCGAGGGAGGTGAAGAGCAGGATGAAGTCGGGTTCTTCGTGCTCGAGCAAAGCTCGGAAGAGAGCGAGGGGTCCGAGCTTGGCCTCGAACACGGCTTCGAGTTCGCCGAGCGAGTGGTTCGCGAAGCCCGGATGCAAAAGGTCTATCCGGCCGGCGCAGTGGATCAGGCCTCTCAGCGGTAGATCGCGGAGGCGTGTAGAGCGGAGGTGGAGCAGTCCGGCAGCATCCCCGGTATAATAGGTCACACTGTCGAAACGTCCTTGCAGCGCGAGGAGCCGGCGCAGGGAGCGTTGACGTGCATCCCCGGCCGGGAGGCTCGCGGCGAGGTCGCGCCAGGTGCCCGGTTCGCCGAGGTCGGCCGACCCCACGATCAGCAGGTGGCGGACCCCTCGCCGGAAGAGGCGTTCCGCGAGCAGGAAGCCGATATCGCCGGTGCCCCCGGCAAGCAGGTACAAGCCCTCGGGATCGAACCGCGCCTCTTCTCGAGGGCGTGGAGGGATCGCCTGGAGGGCCATGCGGGGTTCCAGGCGCCTACCGTTGCGCCAGACGGCGTCGGGTTGGTGCCCTCCGACCATCTCCCTCACCAGGAGGGCCGGGACACCGGGGTCCAACCGTTCGAGTTGCAGGTTGCGCGGCCGCAGCCAGCGGTACTCGTCGCCGAGGACTCTATAGACGCCCTCGAGCGGCGAGCAGTCCCTCTCGGTCAGTGAGAGGTGAACCAGATGGAAGGTTTCGGTGCGGTCCCGGCCGGCCAGCCGGCGCAGGAGTTCCAGTCTGCAACGCAGCGATACGGAGTTGTCGGGGGAGAGGTCGCAGGCGTCTACCAACCCGCAGCAGTCCGGTTCCTCGTCCAGTCGGGCGAGTATCGCGGTGGCGGCTGCTAGCGGGTCCTCGAGGGAAATCCGGCCTCGGGACGCATCCGGACCGAGGACCAGGACCACGAATTCGACCTCCGCGGACGCTTGCAGGAGCGGGGAAGTCCGGTCCTCTTCCGAGGTGAGCAGTATAAATCGGGGACGCTCGAGCACCTGTAGGCCGGGGAGGTGTTCACGTTGTTCCAAGTCCAAACGCCAGAGGGCCAAGCTCTCGCTGCTCGTGGTCTGGGCGGAAGGTTCAGACGTGCTAGCAGCCGGTGCCGGCCAGTAGCGCATCCTCTCGAAGGGATAGCCAGGAAGATGCAAGGTCCTGCCCTGATCGGCCTCGGCGAGAGCATCCCCGGGCAGGGTTTCCCCACGAGCGTAGGCTTGGGCAAGGTCCTCGAGGACCGCCTTGCGATCCTTCGAAGGTAATGACGTGATGATTGGTTCCCCGGAGCGAGGTTGGTCTTCGTTGCAACCGGGACGGGTTGCACGTGCCAGCCCGAGGAGGTCGGGGCGTTCGAGTTCGGCGATCAAGTCGGCCCGTTCCTGTACGAGCAGCGCGAGTCGTACCTCGTGATGCCTGCGTCCGAGGGTGAGGGTGTGAGCGATATCACACAGCGAAGCGGTGGCGCCGGGGCCTTGTAACCATGCACGAAGCGTGTGCACCTGTTCCTGCAGGAGAGGCGCGGTCTTTGCCGAGAGCGGGAGCAACCAGGGCCCGGCAGCAGGCTTGGAGCGAGAGGGCTCCTCGGGAGCTTCCTCGAGGACGACATGACAATTGGTGCCGCTGATGCCGAAAGCGCTGACGCCGGCCCGCCGCGGAATACCCTCCCGACCGATGGTCCAGGGAGCCTTCTCGGACCCGATATGGAACGGAGTACCGGTGAACTCCAGTAAGTCGTTGAGCGGTTCGCTATGCAGGGAAGGGACCAAGGTACGATGGTAGAGACACAGCACCGTTTTGATCAAACCCGCGATGCCGGCGGCCGCGCCGAGGTGACCGAGGTTGGATTTCACCGAGCCGAGGACGCAACGGAAGTCGCGACGCGAAGCCATGCGGAAGGCCCGGGTCAGGGCTTCGAACTCCACGGGATCTCCCAAGCGCGTGCCGGTGCCGTGGGCCTCCACGTAGCCCAGAGTGGCCGGGTCGATACTATAGCGCTCATAGACTTGGCGTTCGAGGCGTTCTTGGGCCAGAGAACTCGGAGCGGTCATGCCGTTGGTGCGGCCGTCGTGGTTGACACCCGAGCCGAGGATCAGGGCGTAGACCGGGTTCTTGTCCCGCCGCGCGGCGGACAGGGGTTTGAGTACCACCACTCCGGCGCCCTCGCCGGGCACGAAACCGTCGGCCGAGCGGGAGAAGGTCCTGCAGCGACCGCTGGGAGAAAGCATCCCTGCCTTGGAAGCCAGGAGGTAGAACATGGGTGAGCTGTACACGTTGACCCCGCCCGCCAAGGCCAGGTCGCATTCTCCCGCGCGCAGGGCGGAACAGGCGAGGTGCAAGGCGACCAGGGAGGAGGAACACGCAGTATCGACCGGGAGACATGGTCCGTGCAGATCGAACAGGTAAGACAGTCTAGCTGAGAGGATCGAAGCGATGTTGCCGGTGTAGAGCAAGGGACTGAGGGGTTCTCGGCTGCGTCGCAGGACCTCGCCGTAATCGCCTGCGCCGGCGCCGACGAACACCCCGCAGGCCGAACCGTGAAGACCCTCGCCGACCATGCCCGCGTCTTCGAGGGCATGGTACGCGGTCTCGAGGAAAAGGCGCTGCTGGGGATCCGCGTAGAGAGCCTCCGCTCCGGAGAGCCCGAAGAAGAGGGGATCGAAGTGTTCGACCGAAGCGAGGAAACCTCCCTCGGTGCAGGTCAGGGCGGCCAGAGCAGCTTTCCGTTCGGCCGGGGGATAACATTCGAACCAACGGTGTTCGGGCAGAGGACCGACCGCATCGACGCCCGCAGCGAGATTAGCCCAGAGTTGTTCTAGCGTCGTGCTGCCTGGAAAGGTCGCAGCCATACCGATGACCGCAATCGGTTCGTCGGATGGGCGGGCACCAGAGGTCGAAAACCGGACTGCTGAGGCCGGACGTTCGACCGCGGAAGGGCGGGGGCGCATGCGCTCGGGCACTCCGGCGAGCAAGGTGCGGAGGTTGGTACGGCTGGTGCGCAGACCTTCGAGGACCACCAGGGGACGGTCCTGTTCGTCGTACAGAGCCAAGTCCAAGTCACTGTGAGTCGGCTGCTGCGAGATCGTCGCGACGTGGCCGCGATAGCGCTCGGACACCAGAGGCCCGTATATGGTCAGGGAGCGTGCGCCCACGGGCACGAACAAGCTCTGCTCCGGGTCGATGGGGAGGTTCGCCAGGTATTGGCCGATCTGGAGCAATCCGTTCAAGGCCCAGGGATCGACGAGGTACCGGGCTCGTTCGGGAGCGCGCTCGGGAGCGTGCCGTAGGGTGGCGATGGCACTGCCGTTGGTGAGGAGGAAGTCGTGGACCACCTGGTACGCCGGACCGAAGGTCGCGCCGCGCAGGTTGCCGTAGAACGCATGTTTGTCGAGGTGCACGTCCTTGCACGCGGTGATGGTGGCCCAGGGAGGTGTTGCAGGGACCGCTGGTCTCTCGTAGGAGAGAGAACATGTAAGGCAGGGGGCTTCAATACCGTCCGGTCCGAGGAGCCCGAGGGTCAGGCCAAATCCTCCGACCTTCGCGCGGAAGCGCAGGAGGAGGTCGGTTCGGAGCCCGATCATGCAGAACACGGGAGTACGGATCTGCACGTTGCGGAGGCTGACTTCGAAGGGAGTGAACAGGCCGGCGCCTGCCTCGAAGATCAACTCGGCCAGGGCATCGAGAGAGAGGAAGGCCACGCCTTCGCCAAGAGCGTGTTCGCGGGTCAAGACGTCGGTATCAGGTCCGAGGCTGCAAGCCAGAACCGCGAGGTCGCCCTCGTTCTTTGGAAAGGGCAGAAACGTGAAGGCGGAGCCTTTCGATTCCAGGCCCTCGGAAGGGAGCCTTCCAGGTCGAGCGACCGCGGAGGGCGAGACCGGTGCCTGGACCGGCGAGAGGTGTTCGAGCTGGGAGGCTAAACGGCGCAGGGTGGGGTGATCGAACAAAGTTGTCGGCGTCAGGTCGACATGGAGGCGTTGCCGCAGCCGTTGGACCAGTTCTACCGCGACGAGGGAATCCACTCCGAACTCGCTGAAAGGTCTGTCGAGCTCGAGTTCCTCGGGTGGGAGGGCGAGGTGCTCGGCCACCATGGCGCGCAGCTCTTGGAGCCGCCCGGTAGACGGTTGGGGAGAGCAGGGCTCGGGAGCGGGCCGGGTCGATACCTCCTTCTCCTGTACCATCGAGAGGGGAAGCGAGCCGTCGCTGACAGAGACCAGGACGGCTTGGGCGAAGTCGTCTTCGCCTTTGGTTCCCGGCATGCCGTACACTGCGGTGGCAAGGAACCCTGCTTCGGCCAGCAAGGTTCTCCAGCCGGAGCAGCTTGTTAGAGGGGCTCCGGGGAGCCGCAACTCTTTGTCCTGGAAGAGCCACCAGCCGTCCAGGAGTCCGAAGGTCATGGTGGCGAAGGCTTGCGAGGCTACGACCTCGTTGAGGAGCAGAACCCCACCCGCGGCGAGCAGGGCTTTAACCTGTTCGAGAGTGTGGCGCAGCGAGCTGGTGGCGTGCAGGACGTTCGAGGCTACCACCAGATCGTGTTCACCCGGTCGGAAACCCTGAGCTGCCAAGCTTTTCTCGAGGTCGAGCAGTCGGAACTCGGGTTTGCAGGCGTTGTCCGTGAAAAGAGTACGGCCGTGCTCGAGGAAGACTCTGGAGAGATCGGTGTACCGGTAGCGCACCCGTGGAGCAAGGTCCCCGAGAGAGGCCAGCACCGCCCGGGTAGCACTACCCGTGCCGGCACCGACTTCCAGGAGCAGCACTTCCTCGCGTCGGGTGAGCAGAACCCGGATAATAGCAGCGAGGTGCGAGGCCAGGAGAGCGTTGTGGTAATCGGCGCCCGGGGTTCCCTCGTACACCGGCCGGACCAGGTGAGGGGATCCCTCGGGAAAGAATACCTGGGTCGCGGGGAGCTCTCCGCGGAGGATGGAGAGATAGTTGGTTGCCGCAGCCTCGAGCAGCGGCAAGAAGGGAGCGAGCGCGGGATGCTCGGTGGAGAGGCGATCGCGGAGCCGGTCGGCCAGGGTCGACAATTCGACCGACGACTGGGTCTGGAAGAATCCCCCTGTGGTCGCGTCTTGCCGGTTTCCTTGCCGAGCCTCGTGGAGGTGCGAGAGCATGGCGTGTACGTGCCCGTGCAGGGCAGGGATAACTCCCAGGGCTGTTGCGTACTCGGTGGCCTTGTCCGGTGAGGGTGGCGGGGAGGCTGTGGTTGCGCCGACCGCTCGCAGGAAGTACACGAGACTTAGGTGTTGGAGCATGTTCATGCCCGGCGCAAGATCGAGGGCCTCCGGTGGGGGCACCGGGGGAGGCACTTCCGAGAACCCTGCCGAGGTCGGGAAACGCGCGGGTAGTGCGACGCGCTGGGCTTCCTGCGATAGCCCGAGCTGACCGCGCAGGACGGGAGAGAGCTTGAACGGGATTATCCGCCATTGCGAGGAACCGGAGAAGGCCTCGAAGAGATCGAGACCCTCTGCCACGCCGATCGAGAGGATGCCCTGGCGTTCGAGGGCGGTGCGGTATTCCGGCCGGGCCACGGATCCCACCTCTCCCCAAAAACCCCAGTTGAGGAGTTTGACCGGCAGCCCGAGGTTGGTGCGCAGGAACTGGGCGAAGTAGTCTTGGAAGGTCGAGGCCGCGGCGTAGTTCGCCTGACCGGCGTTGCCGAACACGCTGATCGCCGAGGAGAAGAAACAGAGGAAATCGAGTTCGGCTCCCGCGAAGGTCCGAGCAAGGTTCACGCTGCCGTGGACCTTCGGCCGCAAGGCGGCGAGGAATCTCTGCTTGTTCTGCCGGAACAGGGTCGCGTCGGCCAGGACCAAGGCCGAGTGGATCACCCCGTGCACGGGACCGAACGCGGCTTCGACCTCCTCCCTGCACCTTGCCAGGGCTGTGCTGTTGGTAACGTCGGCGGGGAAATAGCGAGCTTGGCCGCCGAGGGTTGTCAGTTCCTCCAGCTCGGTCCGGCCTCGCTGATCGAGGGGCCTGCGTCCGACCAGGGCGAGCTTGGCCTGGTACCGGCGGGCGAGGTGGCGGGCGACCTCGAGGCCCAAACCTCCCAGACCTCCCACGATGAGGTAACATCCCCGGTCACGAAAGGGGGCGTATTCTGCCGGAGCGAGCGTCAGCGCCTCCAGCCGTCTGACGTAGCGTCGGCCGCGGCGGAAGGCCAACTCGCGCTCCGTCGCGGGATCCTGTTCGGCGACGACCGAGGCCAGGGTCGCCTCGCGGTAGGGGCTTTCCTTCGACAACTCGGGAGAAGCCAGGTCCACCAAAATGGTGCGGATGGCGCGTTGCTCTTGGGCAAGTACTTTTACCAGACCGCAGAGGGTCGCAGGTCCAGGGTCGCAGATCTGGTCCCGCCCGTCGAGCACGGCGAGCTCCAAGGTGAGTACCTTGAGCAGCAGGGGGCGTTCAGAGGAACGTGCGACCAGGACCTTTGCCAACTGCAGCCCGAGCAGAGCAGTGCGTTCGGCCTGGAGTTCGAGGTCCGACGAGAGCCGGGGAGGCCGCGGTGGAGGTGGGAGCAGGTATACAGTGCCGCCGGCGGGTACTCGTTCCAAGGCCGAGCGCAGGGTTTGTTCCAGGTGGGGATCGTCCGGGGAGAGAGGATCGGTGAGTTCTTCGATCGGTCTGTCCGCGTGGAACTCGCGTAAGGCCTCGGCCAAGAGCGGATATCGTTCCCCATAGTGCAAGAAGAGAGAAGCCCCCTCCGGCGCTCGCGACTGGACTGGCGAAGCGCTCCAGCGCAGGTCGTAGAGATAGTCCGGCGTGGAGTTCCACGGCCGCAGCCTGGTTTGGAACCGCAGACCTTCGAGCTTGGCTACCAGCGCACCGGAGCTCTCGAACAGGTGCAGGTCGAAACAGACCCGCCCTGCCTCTGGTGCAGAGGAAGTCCTGCGGACATGGACCGTGGCCGCTCGGATGAGAGGAGCGTGGAGCGTACACCGGTCGAGCAGGTACGGCACCGGCGCCAGGTCCTGACGCCCCGCCACAACGAGGGCCAGGGCTGCTTGGAAGGCCGCATCGAGCACTCCGGCAGCGTTGAGGACATGGGAAGGCTCGGGAATCGCCTCCTGCTTGAGCAGCTCGGCCACGAGCTCTTCCCCCCGGATATACAGGCTCTTCAAGCCGCGATAGACCCCGCGATGCACGAAGCCGCGCGAATGGAGAGCGGTGTAGAACTGCTCGATCGGCAGTTCGGTGCCTTCCTCGGGGGTACTGAGGATCGGAATCGGACCCTCAGGGAACACGCTGCCGGCAGCACGGAGTCGGACGCTCGCGTGGGTGGTTGGTGCATGGTCTAGACCGGTTCGCACCGAGACGATGGTACCGGAGGCGTCGTTGTCCCGGGTCAACGTTATTCGTTGCCGCCGATCGCAGAGCAGAGGGCTGAGGAAACGCGCTTCTCCGAGTTCCAGCGGAAAGGTGGTCCCGGCCGTCTCGAGGACGAGGGCGAGGAAGCCTGCCGCGGGAAGGACCGGAGTGCCGTCTACGCGGTGATCCGCCACCAGGGGGTCCTCGGGTGCGAGTTCCAGTTCTGCCGGAGGAACTTGCTCAACGCGGGGGGGGGGCGATGGTTCCGGCGACACCCAGTAGCGTTCGCGTTTGAAGGGATAGGTGGGCAGACTGAGCGGCCGTCCTCCGAGGGGTCGCAGGAGGGTACCCCAATCGAGGTCGTTTCCTCGCAGGTACGCCAGGACGGACTCGCGCCAGGGAGTATCGGTCAAACCCTCCACAAAGGTAGGAATATTCCCGAGGTTGTCTTGATAGCGCGAGGTCCATACTCCCGCGAGGGTTCGGCGCAAGAGGGTGAGGGCCTCGCCGAGTTCTGAGGAGAGCAGGATGGCTCGCTTCTGGAAATGATCGCGTCCGCAGGCCAGAGTCCTGACGACCTCGCGGAGTGTTACGGTGGTGGGGCGGCGCTCCAGCCAATCGGCGAAGTGTTCGAGGCGTTGGCGCAGCCCCTCCTCGGAACGGGCCGAGAAGAGCAGCGGCACCATCTCGCCATCGTCGGGAACGGCTGAGTGTGACGTCTGTCGAGGAGCTTCCTCGAGCACCATGTGGCAGTTGGTGCCACTGAAACCGAAGGAGCTGAGGGCTGCTCGGCGCAAGGCGCCGGGATGCGCCGGCCAGGGTCTTGCCGAGGTGAGGGGGAAAAAGGCACCGCTCTCGAAATCGATGGCCGTGTTCGGACGTTCGAGATGCACGGTCGGGGGAAGGACCTGATGTTGGAAGGCGAGCAGGGTCTTGATCAAACCGGCGATGCCCGAGGCCGCGATGGTGTGCCCGATGTTGGACTTGACCGACCCGAGCGCGCAGAACCCCTTCTTGGGGGTGAAGGTGCGGAAGGCGCGTTGCAGGGCCTGGACCTCGATCGGGTCCCCTAGCTTGGTACCGGTGCCGTGAGCCTCGAGATGACTCACCGTGGAGGGATCGACCTCGAGCTTCCGGTACACTCCTTCGAGCAACTCGATCTGCGCTGCCGGGTTGGGGGCGGTGATCCCGTTGGAACGGCCGTCCTGGTTGATCCCCGAGCCGAGGATCACGGCGTGGATCCGGTCCTCGTCCGCCACGGCCCGAGCCAGGGTTTTCAGGGCCACGACCCCGACCGCCTCACCGGGGACGAAGCCGTCGGCGCCCTCGTCGAAGACCCGGCAGGTGCCGCTGGGGGAGAGCATCCCGGATTTGCCATAGAGCAGGTGGAAGAGCGGGGTCAGCAGCAGGTTCACCCCGCCCGCCAAGGCCAGTTCGCACTCACCGGACGCCAGGTCGCGGCAGGCGAGATGCAGAGCGACGAGAGAAGAGCTGCAGGCCGTGTCCACGGTCAGACAGGGCCCTCGGAGATCGAGGAAATAGGCCACCCGGGCGGCGAGGATCGAAGGCGCGTTCCCGAGGAAGAAGGCCGCGCTGGCCGGCAAGCCTGCTTGGCGTACGAGTTGGGTATAATCCTGGGCACTGATTCCGGCGTAGACCCCGACTCGGCGACGTCCGAGGGCCGAGGGGGCTTGGCCGGCGTCCTCGAGGGCCGTGTAGGCGCATTCCAGGAACAGCCGCTGTTGCGGGTCCATCAAACGGGCTTCCCGGCCGGAGAGGTTGAAGAAGAGGGGATCGAAGCGGTCGACGTCGGTCAGAAAGCCGCCGTGACGGCAGGGGGTGGTGTTCTCGACCGAGGGATCGGGATGGTAGTACCGCTCGATGGGCCAACGCTCGGCCGGCACCAAGGTGATGCCGGAGCGGCCGGAGGCCAGGAGTTCCCAGAACTGTTCGGGAGTATTTCCCCCGGGGAAGCGTCCGGCCAGGCCTATCACCGCAATGGCGTGGCTCGTGGTCCTGTTCCCGAGACCGGAAGAGACTGCCGACGAGGCCTGCATGGTCTCGAGCAGGTTCTTCGCCGCGCCCGTCCCGAGTTCGCCACCGGCGACCAACCGCAAGATCTGTTCTTTGAGGTCTTTCATCCGCGAGGTGCTCCTCGGTGCAACATGGTCAAACCTCTTCGGTGAGCAAGGCCGAGAACAAGCCGTTGCCCAGGAGCGATTGGCCGCAGTCGGCGACGAGCACCGCTCCGGTCACGCAGGAGGCGAGGGGAGAAGTCAGGAAGAGCGCGGTCCGCGCGAGCTCGTCGAGTTCGGGAAAACGGCGCAGGGGAAGGTGGGCCGCCAATCTCTCCGCGGCTGCTTCCGGGATTAAACGGCGGAAACCCTCGGTTGCCCGTACAGCTCCGGGTACCAGGCTGTTACAGCGAATACCGTGGCGGCCCCACTCCGCGGCGAGGGTACGCATCAGGGCGTCCATACCCGCTTTGGCGGCGCATACGTGACTTTGATAGGGAGTGGGCAGGAAGGCCTGAGGGGCGGAGATGAAGAGCAAGGTGCCTTTACTGTCGCGGAGATGCGGGAAGGCCTCACGGCCGAGCACGAAGGCTCCACGCAGATCGCTGTCGAGGACCCGGTCGAACCCGGCGAGACTTAGGTCTTCGGCCGGGTAGGGAGTGTTGACCGCCGCACCATGGACCACCACGTCGAGGCCGCCGCGTCGGCCGACCAGTTCCGAAAGTGCAGCCGATACAGCGGGTTGGTCGGTGACATCCAGGACGACGTGTTCGGCCGAACCTCCGGCCCTCGTGAGTTGTTCGACAGCCTCGAGGAGTACTTTTTCGCGGCGGCCGCAGACCGCCACGTGAGCCCCTGCCGCGGCGTAGGCTCGGGCCAAGGCGAGGTTGATCCCGGTGCCCACGCCGGCGACGAACACGGTCCGGTCCCGGAAGTAAGGACCGAAACAACCGGTCAGGTCCAGGGGAGGAACAGTCATAGCAACTCCTTGGCGTCATCCACGCTCAGCGTGCCTGCGGCGACCCGGGCGAGCAGTTCGTCCAGGGAGGCCGAGGGCGAGGGTTCGGCGATGGCGGGGGAGGGACTCGTGGGCGGAAGTGCGGGCTCCCGCGACCCGAGGTGCG
>MGSU01000017.1 GCA_001799195.1 Deltaproteobacteria bacterium RIFOXYA12_FULL_61_11
CGTATCTTTCCCTTCCCGGTCTCGTCGTGGATGAAACCCTGCGAGCGCCGGGCCACGCCTCCGATCGGCTCGACGACGCCCTCTACGCTCCTCACGGTGGCCTGTTCAGCACGCTTGGGAAGCGGGGTATACCGTTCTTCGACCCTTCTCAGGTCGCGCTCTCAGGTAGAACGCACACCAGGGGCAGTATCGGTATTGCGCCGGAGGGTGGGGGTGGACCGCTCACCATGCTCAGTTTCATCGCGCCGCTCCGCGAGTTCGATCCCCTCGCATCGGAGGCTGAACCGGCAGAGCTGGGTGAAGCCTGCTACCTCGATTTCGACCCGGGAGAGGTGGAACGGCTCGGACCCCGCTGCCTACAGGTTTTTTTCACCCAGGCCAGGACTACACTCCTCAGTGGCCCCCGCGCCCTCGTCTCGGAACTCGAATCTGAAATCCCAGGGGCTTGAACCTCAGTCTTCCGAAGACCCGCCGCCGGCTTGTTCCTGCGCTCGGAGGATCAGCTCGACGGGTGTGAGGGAGCGTTTTTGGGTATTGCAGGGGCCGCAACAGGGGACTAGGTTTCCGCGCGTGCTGCGCCCTCCCCGGGAAAGAGGCACCAGGTGGTCCATGGTCAGGGCCCGAGCGCCGACCTGTTGCCCGCAGTAGTGGCAACGGCCTTCCGCCAAGCGCCGTCGCCACCATACGGAACGGCGCAGTTTGCGGGCCTCGGCCCGTTCGCGGCGCAAGAAGGCCTCCCGCTCGTCCTCGCAAAGGAATTCGTCCACGGCCACCTTTTACCTCATGCCCCCGGGTCCGGAAACCGGAAAAAAGACTCAAGCTCTTCGGAGTTTTTTCCGAAGAGAGGGGAGAGTACCCAGAGAGGGGCAAGATCCCCCTTCTAAAAAAATCGCACGTTCGGCAAAAAAAGTCTCAAGTTTTACCCTCCAACTGCCGATAGAGTCCTGACAGGCATGTCTTCCTTTGCCCATGGTTAGTCCCAGCAAGGGGTTATCATCCAGGAGGGGACATGGAAATCAGGGAAGTCGGCATAGGGCCTACGGTTGCACCGGTAGAGAGCGGTCGTGGAAAAGCGGCTGCCAAGCCGATGGATGCGCCGGAGCAATCGACCCAGTTCGAGAATACGGTCCGCGAGAAGGTCCAACTCGACAAAGAGACGCACGGAGGGAGTGCTTATACTCCGGAAGAGCGCCGCGAGGAAACCTCTCGCCGGGAAGCCTACCTCGAACAACTCGAAGGTGGAACGAAGAGTCTGACTGTCGCCCGCCAGGAGCGAGATCGCAACAAGGTCGAGGAAAAAATTAAAGAGGGCAATGAAACTGCCCCGGACTATTACGAAAAACGCGGGCAGGTCCTCGACCGGCGCGAAGAAGGCATTGAGCCGAGCACCTTCGAGAAGACCATGGTCCGCAACGAAGAGTTCTCCCGCAAGCAGGAGTTCCTGGACCAGGCCCGGGAGGTGAGAGCTGAGGCGCAGTCCGAGCGACTATCGAGTACCCTGGAACGCGTCGCCGAGCAGAAGAACGAGTTGAGACAAGAAGATGCCGTCAGAGAAGAGGGCATGCGCGAGTTGCGCAGCGAACTCGGCGGCGACCTCGAACCTGTGGCCGCCGAGGACGCTCCCCAAATCTCGACCTCACGGCTCTCCTCGGATCAATTCAGCGTCTTGCTCAAGCAACAAACGGACAGCGTGGAGTACTTCAGCGACAAAGGGTACGTCTCTATTTACGACGATGAGATGCAACGGTCGTTGGGACCCGACAATCCCGCCGAGTTGGAGCGCTTCCTCGACGATTTACAGCAACTGCGAGACCAACAGAACCTGCGCAGTCTGGAACAAGGGCGACGCACCGTCGAGCGGTCGGGTAACAAGGAGATCGGCGGCAGCCTGGACTTCGAGGTCTGAGGCCCATGCCCGAGTTCAAGTCACCCGACAATATCTCCGGCTTCGCCCTGGAGAACTTCTTCCGCTTCGATCCCACCGAACTTATTCGACGGAAACAAGCCGAGCGCGTCAGCACGGCGGGGACCGGCAATGACAGGGGACTCACCACTGACTTGCGCAGCCTCGAGCGTGTTATCGGTTTTCTGCACCAGGGCGTGCGCATGCTCGACGCCGCCGAACGCGATCTGGTTGCCATCAACGATACCCTGGCCAGGATGAAGACCTTGGCCGACGATGCAGCGAATATTGCGGCTACGGGTGAAGAACGCGAACAATTCCAACGCCGGTTCGCCGCCGAACGCGAAGCCCTCGACGTGCTGGCGCGCGGTTCCAGTTACGATGGCATCAAACTGCTCGACGGGAGCTTCGACTATCGTTTCCAGACTGGCATCGGGGCCGGTGAGCTCAACCGGACCCGGATAACCATCTCCTCGCTGCGCGTGGCAAAACTCAATGCCTATGAGCAGGGTGAGAGCAATCCGGTGGCCATCGCCGCGGTCGATGTGAGGGAGCTCGACAAGACCAACCGGGCTGCTCCGGACGAAGACCCGCTCTACAAGACCGATGCCCAGATCGCCACCGACAATGCTCTGGACCGGGCCCGCGAGATCTTGTCCGAGGTGCGAGCCGCCAAAGGCCGTTTTGCGACCGTGATCCGCCATCAGGAAGGGACCTCGAGGTCGATCCAACTCGCGCTGGAACGCAATGTTCAGGTAGAGACCGAGCGGGTCCAGAGAGAGCTCGCAGGCCAGGAGGTTGGGAGGATAGTACAGGCTTCCTTGCTCCGCGCTCGCGACGAAGTCCCGAGACGCACCCTCACGGGGTTGCAGGTGCTCGACGCGGTACCGGGGATCACCCGGGGGTCGCAGTCTCCCGCGGCTCCGGTCGCGCTAGATATCGATGCCTTCATCGTCGCCAATGCCGACCTTTTGCAACTAATTGATAAAAATGATGAACTTCGCCAAGAGTATTTCCTCGACACGGCCAGGTACGCCGAACCGTTCACGTCCCGGGCCGAACTCCAGGGCATGATTACCGACTACGTGACTGATCGGCTCGGTGCGGGGAGTAAGCTGGATCGGGGGTTCCTCGAGAAGAATACCGAGGTGACCAACCTGCTCGCCCTCGATCCAAGGGGGCTGCTCGAGCTCGTGGCCAAGGATGGGAACCTGCAACGACTGTTGTCCTCGAACGGTGCGTTGCCCGAGATAGTAGGAAAAGACGTGGCTGCCCAGGCCGCGGGGCTGTTCCACGAGAACGGTCCACTCGACCAAGCCTTTTTCCAGCGAAACGCTTCGCTGGCCATCTATTTCCTCGAGAACCAGGATATCGCGGCGCGGATCAAGGATCGCTCGGCCTCCCCCATTGCGTACGAAGGACGGTCCACGGTGCGCAACGAGGTCTTCACGGCTTTCGGCGCCTTCGATGCCAGCGTCGTGGGGGTGGGGGAGGAAGGGATGGTCGCGACCGAGGTCTATGACGACTTGGGCCAGAAGGACGAGGTGCTCACCTTCGATATCTACGAGAAGGACGGGCATGTCCCGGTGGCGAACTTCCAGGTGGTCCTGGACGCGACCAACAACGCCGATCTGCCCACCTTGCTCGCGACTCTCAACGGTGATGCCTCTTTCAGCAGTTATCTCCAAGCCTCGAGTGCTGGGGGCACCCTCAAGTTCGAAGCCCTCGACCCGGATACCCATGAGTTCGAGCTGGATTCGACCGTGGTGGCCGCGGTCAGTGCCTCTGCCGTCGGCGTCACAACCCTGGTCTCCTCGACGACCGATGAGATCGCCCTGGAACGGATGGTCGCGACCAACCCCTACGACAGCACCATCGCCAACCAGGACCAGACCCTGAACTTCAGGATCAACGACCGCTGGTCGGGGAACGAACTCGCCGATTTCTCCGTTGTCCTCAATGCGGGCAACAACGGTTCGCTGGCCCAGGCCGTCAATGCGCTGAATACCGATGCCACCTTCAGCAGCTATCTCTTGGCCGAGGCCGAAGGGGGCAGGATTGCGCTCTCCGCGTTGGATCCCGACGAGCACGAATTCAGTCTTTATGCCACGGATCAACCCCTGGCCAATGCCCGCAGCGGTTTCGGCAGCGAAAACCTGCCCTACGGTTCGAGTACCACCTATAGCGCGGATCCCGAAACCCTACACTTCTTCATCCAAGATCAAGGAGGGGGAGCGATTACCGACTTCCAAGTCACCTTGGACGAACAAGCCCTTCTCTCCCTCGATACCGTGATCGAGACTCTCAATACCGATGCCTCGTTCTCCACCTATCTGCTCGCCTCGCGCGATGGCGGGGTGTTGGAATTCCGGGCCAAGGATCCCACGGCTCACCAGTTCTCGGCTCAGAGTGATCTCGTGCGCAGCAAGACCCGAACCCTCATCGGCAGCGACTCCAATCCCAATGCCTCTGCCGAAGTACTCGAACGTAGTGCCGGGCGACCGCGTTCGAGTACCGGTTCCATGCTCGGCAATGGGTTGGTACTCGGTGAGGACCTCGATGAACAGGGTGTTGCCGAACGTCTGGGCTCGAAGGAGTATGCCGACCGCTTCGACTCCCTGGCCGCTGCGTCGGCAGAGGAAATTCTCGGTCCGAGACAGGAAGTCCCTGCGAAGGACTATGCCGAGGGGGGCTTCGCCTCGACCAGGATCCCCACCCCCACCGTGTTGGAACGAGACCTCACCCTGGCGCGGTTCGCCGCGGGTATTGAGGCGGTCAGGGGTCGTACCCTTCGTAGTTTTGCCGGGAGCAGGGCACCGCTGCTGCAACGACCTGGCGGACTAGGACTTGAAGAGTTGCTCGAAGACTACCAGATCGGTGAGGCCTTCCGGGCCACAGGGAGGGATCATCCTCTGGGGCTGGACTTCTATCGCCGTAATCCAGCCGTTGCCCGCCTAGTCGGTGGCTCGGCTGCGGTGGCACGGGTGATGGACGAGCAACGCGAGCTGCTCGGATCGGTCTATGGACCGCCCTCGGAGCGGACCTATAGGTTCGACCATGGCGAGGTTTTGCGCCAACGCCTGGGCACGTCCAACGAGCTCCGAGAGACCTTCCAGATGCCGACGCTCGCCCAGCGTGCGGTTGGAACCAACATCTCCAAACTGCTCGACAGGATGCGGGCCGAAGGCCGTGAAACGGCTCGACCCGACGGTGCCAAGGTCGAACTCGACGGTTGATGGTTCGGGCGGATCGTCCCCCCAGGAGAAATCCTTGCTTGCTTTGCCCTGGGTCTCGGCTATCATTGATAGAACGAGACGTTGGCGGGCGATCATGGGGTCTTCTACCGCACCATATTGTAATTCTTATTGTTCAGCGCTTTGTGTCACCTGCGCACTGGTGTTCTCGGTCTGGGGGGTGACCGCAGAGAGTTTCGATCTCAAGAGTAAGAAATATAATGTTTCGACCCTCGCCGTCATACCCTTCGTCGACAATACCTCCTCGAACCTCGGTCCGACGGTCCAGAACCTCGCTGAAGAAACCATCAAGCGGGATATCCGTCGCTTTACGGTCACACCTTCGTTTAAGATGCGCACGATTATCAACGAGAACAAGCTCTTCGTCGGCTCCGACAAGACTATCGACCTGGTTGCGCTCAAGCGGGTGAGTGACCAGTACATGATCGACCTCTTCATCATCGGCAATGTCATCGAGGTCGGAGAAAGCCTCACCGTGCTGTTCCGCTTCATCTTCGGTCGTACCCTCGAAGAGTTGCAGACCCAACGATTGAAGGTCGAAAAAGGTTTCGATGAGAACGAGTTACGAACCCAGATCGGCGATGTCCTCAAGCAGTTCGTCAACCAGCTTCCCTACCACGGGCTCATCGATGACGCCATGGATCCGACGAACATCGCGGTGAAACTCGGCAGGTCTTACGTGCTCAATCCCGGTGATGAGTTGCAGGTTATTGAGATCATGGGTACCACCCAGCACCCCATCCACCGCCATGTGACCAATTTCGAGTCCAGAATCATCACCACCTTGGCGGTGAAGAGCATTAAGGGCGATCTGGTCTATGCGGTCAACAATGACGCTCTTGCCGTCGAGAAGGACGACTTGGTGCGTATCCCCAACCCTATCGAAGCCACGGGGGGGATGGACGGAACTACGCCCGACGAGGGTGAAGAAACGCCTACTCAGACAGGTGACGATGACCTCCTGCTGCCTCCGAAGAAGCAAGAGCAGAAGCAAGAACGAGATCCCTTGGCCGATCCCCTGGCCGAGGTATCGGTCGAGGATGCCCTGGTCGACAAGGAGGAAGCGCGGGAAGAAGAGAGCAGTTCCACGCCAGTGGCCAAGGACCGCATGTTCGCGATCGGGCCGGATCTAGGCCTGACCTTCTATTCCTATACCCTGCGGAACGGGGTCGATGATGGCAGCGGTTTCTTCCCTTACATCATTCCGCTCAATTTCTTCACCCGCACGGGCATCCGTCTCGGACTCGAACTCAATTCCTACTTCCAGTTCGACTTGGCCTATGGCTTCGGTTTCTTCAAGGCCAACGTGAAGATCGAAGGGCGCGGTAACATCAACGACCTGTTTATCAACATCAATGATCTCGAGGCTTCCGGAGTCGCCAAATATCCCCTCGCGGTGATCGCCGGCGACAACCTCGAAGCAGGGCTGAGGCTGGGCTACTCCTATAACAGCATCCATCTCGGGAAGGTCTTCTGGTACGAAGCGGACAAAGCCCACTCGGTCTATGTCCTGCCGACCTCCGTGCATTCCCCCGTGGTGGGGCTCTTGGCAAAGATACCCCTGGGTATGCCCATGCTGAAAGCCGAACTCGGCGGCAATTATTGGTTCCTGCCGACCTTCGAAGAAGAACCCCTGCTCACCGGCTCGGACCCGAGCACCCTGGGGCTCGACTACTTCGGTTTCCTTTCCGTTGCTTTCCACGATAACGTATCCCTGCAATTCGGCTACAAGGGGCGTATGCTATCGACCAGTTTCTCCGGGCAGGGCTCGAGATTGATGAAGTCGATCTCGGACGGCAGTGTGGCCGAGTTGTACCACACCGTGCTCCTGACCCTCTTCCTGACCATCTGAGGAGGCGGCTCCCGATGTCGCGTTGCTTCGCCCTTGCGATAGTGCTACTCGGGTTGGGGTGCCTCACCGGCGAGGACGACCCGGCCACGGGCAAGCCGGTGCAGTACGACCTCGAACTCGACGACCTCTATTTCCAACGTTTGCCCACAGCCCTCGAGCAGATGGTCCAGGTCGAAGCCGACACCTCCTTTGACGTCGTTACGTCGTTGATCGTTTCGCGGCTCTATTTTGAGCACAATCCGGTTACCGTCTATGAGGCCGAAGCCCAGGTGGTAGCCAGCACCCCTGGTTTCGTCGAACACTATTTCGATCCCCAGACGGCGGGATGCCAACTCTATCAGGACGAGGAAGCCTTCTCCGCCCATGAGAATACGCCGAGTGCGTATGGGACTTGGTTGGAGCAGCGGGGCAAGGTGGCGCCCAAAAATGTACTCATCGGACCCATCGAATTGCGAGCAACCTTGGGGGACCAACCCTTCCTCGTCGAATTACCGGTCGTGTACAAAAACGATACCGGCACTATTGCCTACAGTACCCACAACCGCGAGAAAGGAGTGGCCACGATCATAGCGGCCAAGGGGTTCCCCTGCGGTGAGGACTTCCAGCTCGTTACCACGCCGACTGTGGGGGAGGACAGCTTCCGAGAAACCTTCACGCTGGATCCGGTCTTCACCTTCCCGGCTGCGTTCGAACTGCTTAACCCTACTCCTCAACAGAGAGCTGCAGGACCTATCGAGCTCGATGTTGCCGCGGGGTGGCTCGTTGACGCGCAGGATGGCAGCTCCGATAGTGTGGATCAGAGCGCCGATCCCGCTCCTCCTCCGGTCGAGGCGAGTACCGATCCAACAACGCACGACGTGAGCGCCGAGGTGATCGACGATGATCCGTCCAGCGATTCCCACCTCGTCCTGACGTGGAATCCACCGCCTCCGTCGGCACAGTACGACCTGGTGGAATTGGAACTCCTGCTCGAAACTCCGGCTCCAGAAGATAGCAGCTCTGACCCCCCTTCCTTTCACTCGTACATGCGGTGCGCCTCACCGGACAACGGACGCTTCGCGCTTCCTCGGGGCCTCTATACGGCGCTGCTCGAGCGTGGCCCAGGCCAGGGAACCTTGATCATCTCGCGGACTGCCACCGCGGAGACCTCGTTGCCGGGAGGGGGGACCTATCGGGCCAAGCTCGTGGTCGGAGAAGCGGTGGACGTTGTTCTGAAGGGGGA
Organism: Deltaproteobacteria bacterium RIFOXYA12_FULL_61_11; assembly: GCA_001799195.1. Lineage (GTDB taxonomy): Bacteria > Bdellovibrionota_F > JAHFAK01 > YA12-FULL-61-11 > YA12-FULL-61-11 > YA12-FULL-61-11. The sequence goes on from MGSU01000017.1 coordinate 8,232, forward strand.
GGTACCCGCGAGCGCCGAGCCTTCAACCGTGACGGCGGCGCAGTCCGAGGAGTAAGCCGAGCAGGGCGAAGAGAGCCAGACCGGAGAGGGAGTCGTTCTTGCCGGTCATGGTGCCGCACAGACCGCCGTCATCCTCTTCCTGTTCTCCGACGAGTTGATCCGGGGTCGGCGTGGTACGCAGACCGTCGCGATCCGAGTCCTCTTGACCTGCGGAACGATCGGACGATGGGTCGGAAGCCGGAGCTTCCTGGGTCTGTTCTTGGGTCTGCGTCGACCCCTTCACCGGACGACCAGTATCCTGGGTTTGCTCTTGGGTCTGCACCGGAGGAACCGGCGCCGGTTCTACTTTGGGCGGTTCGGGGGTAGGTGTAGCCTTTGGCGGTTCGACCTTCGGCGGTTCCGGTGTGTTCTTCGGAGGCTCGGCCTTCGGGGGCTGTGGAGCTGGAGCCGGTTCGCAGGATTGGGCACAGCAACGCACTTGGCAGCAGCGGGGAGCGCAGGGGTCGGGTTCGACGATGCGGCGTTCATAAACGTAGACGAAGTATTTGCGTTCCACGGTGCAGCAGGTTGCGTTGCACAGGCGCATGGTCAGGAAAGTGCTGCCGATGGCCTTGGCCCGGAAGACGAGTCGTTCGGTGCAGCCGGCGCCATTGCAGGTGCTGGGCGTGCGCTCGAGGGACAGAACGGCGTGGTCGTACTCGAGGTACCAACAGTCGCCGACGCACCCGGCTTCGACCTCGAGGGTGAAGGCGTTGCCTTCGTAGATCACCACGGCAGAGCCGTAATCGGCGGAGCGCCGCGCAGAAGGACAGGACGAGGGCGCTTCTCCTCCGCACTCGCTCTCTTCCTCGGTGGGGTCACAGGGATCGGTGAGGTCTCCACTTGGATCGGTTTCATCACCGCTCTCGTCTTCCTCATCTTCGCCCGGGACGGCCGCTTCGACGGTGATGTCCAGGGTACGGAGTTCCTCGAGGGTCTCTGCGCAACGGGTAGGCTCGCAGAAGCGGAGAACGAGTTCCGTCCGGCCTGCGGCGAGACCTTCGAAGCGCAGCACGGTCCGGGTGGAAGTACCGGCGCTGGCGTCTTCGGGTAATTGTTCTAGGATGGTGTCATCGAAGACCGCCACCCAGGAAGCCTCGGAATCGGCATAGATCGGAAGGGAGAGCGCAAAGCCGCTGCCCACGCCTATGGTCACGGAGCGGGTTGTCTCAACCGCGAGGTCCACGTGTCCGCCGGTGATCAAATAGCGGATGGCGGGTTGTTCGTCTTGGGTTTCTTCGGCCGGAGGTGTCTGGCCACAACCCAGGGCAAAGAAAACGATGAGGATAGGCAGGAGCATGGTTTTCATCGTACTTCCTCGTGTCGGTCGCAGTACTCTCGTTCGAGGAGTTCCTAGCAAGAATGATGCAAAGTGTCAAGGTCGGGTGCGCTGTTGATGAGGAGTTGGCGCATGAGATTGCTTGACAGGGGGTTCAGGGCATGACATCGTTCCCCTTCCTGCAACGAGCGGTTGCTCAAGGGGTAGTTGGCGCGAAAGGGCCAATGTTAAGGAGGCCGCGGTGTTCAACAACCCGGTGGACTTCAGCAAGGTTGCGGTCGGTATCACCGCTGTGGGGAGTTATTTCCCCACCGAGGTGGTGGCGAATGACTACTTCTCCGGCTACCTCGACACCAGCGAGGCGTGGATCCTCGAGCGGACAGGTATTCGCGAACGACGCCGGGCCTCACCTGAACAGGCCTCGTCGGATCTCGCCTTCGAAGCCGCTCGTGGGGCTCTGGCCATGCGAGGCATTGTTCCGGCCGAGTTGGACTGCATCATCGTCGCCACGGTAACCCCGGACATGCTCTTCCCTGCCACCGCGTGTTTGCTCCAAAAACGCCTGGAAGCCTTCGGTGCTTTCTGCTTCGACCTCAATGCCGCCTGTTCCGGTTTTCTCTATGCCCTGCACGTGGCTGTCTCGTTGATCCGCAGCGGGGCCCAACATCGAATCTTGCTCGTGGGCGTGGACACCATGTCCTCGATTCTCGATTACCAAGACCGTTCCACCTGTGTGTTGTTCGGCGATGGCGCGGGGGCGGTGGTGGTCGAGGCCCTCGAGAACCCCGAGCTCGGAGTGCTCGACACCCTCCTTCGTTCCGATGGTCGTGGAGGGGAATACCTCTTCCTTCCCGCAGGCGGCAGCCGGAAACCCGCCTCTCCCGAAACCGTGCAGGAGGGAGAACACTACATTCGGCAGTTTGGCAAGCAGGTGTTTCGGCACGCCTATCCGGAAATGGCCAAGGTCAGTCTGGAAGTACTCGAGCGTAACGGCTTGACGGTGGCGGAGCTCGACTTGTTCGTGCCGCACCAGGCCAATCTCCGTATCATCGAAGCGTGTGCTCGGGAGATGGGTCTGCCTCTGACCAAGGCGTTCGTCAACATCGACCGGTACGGCAACACGACCAATGCCACCATCCCTTCCTGCCTCCATGAGGCGTATCGGGAAGGACGACTGCATCGAGGCTCGCTGGTCCAATTGACCACCTTCGGCGCCGGTTTTGCCTGGGGCAGCACGCTCCTGCGCTGGGCCATCGAGTGACCGGTCAGCGCAGGGAACGGTCAATCAAAGTCCAGGAACAGTCTGAGCGGTACGAAACTTTCCGCATACATGGTGCGGGCCTGGGTGCCTCGGAACATCGAGGTCGCCCTGGCCAACTCGAGGATGGAGGTTGCAGCGATGTTGGTCTGCGTGAGTTGGGAGCGATGTGCGGTAAGGGCCTCGAGTTTTCGTTCGATGGTGGTGGTGATATCCACGAAAACGGTGGGGGTGAAGGTGTGGGTCGTGGGACCCTCGTAGAAGAGGACATTACGCTGTTTCCGGGTCGCCGAGACCGCGACCTGCGAGAGGTTGCGATGGTCCTGGTGGGTATCCTGCCCGTGGTGGACGAAAACGTACTCGGGGCGGATCCGATCGAGGTGCGTCTCGACCGAGGAAATGATCTCGCGGTCGACCGGCACCGAGGTGTCGGGATAATCGAGCCAGAGAATGTCGCGAGCCCCGAGCAACCTTGCGGAATGTTCTTGTTCGGCCGTGCGGGGGTTCGCGGTCTGTTCGCCGATATGCCCTTGTTCGCCCGCGGTGCAGATCAAGAGAAAAACCTCATGGCCGGCTGCCGAGAGCAAGGCCAAGGTGCCTCCGCAGCCGTACTCGATGTCGTCGGGATGGGCTCCAAGTGCTACAATTCGCATCGAATGGATCATTCTCCTAGGTTTGTACCGAGGCGATAATAACGGAAGAGCAGGGCCGGATCCAGTCCTGAGTTGTATTTTCTCCGGTTAAGCATTATGTAGGTCCTGCACCTAGCAGTATCAGGACTACGATGTACGAAGCGTTCTGGAACCTGAGCCAATCACCTTTCAGCGCCAATCCCGACCCGCGTTTCTACTATCGCTCTTTCCGCCATGAAGAGGCGATCAACCGGCTGCTCTATGTGATTCTTGCCAAGAACCGGGCCGCTGGTTTCCTCTCCGGCGAAGTAGGGTCCGGTAAGACATTGATATGCAATATTCTACGAACGCATCCCAAGTTGTCCAACGATAAAGTCCTTTACGTCCCCAGCGCGTTCTATTCGCACACCGATTTCATCAAGGAATTGCTCCTCCAGTGCGGTATCGAATACAGCACGGACAGCAAGGCCGAGTTGATCAGGCTGCTGCAGAACTTCCTCATCCAGAATGTGCAGAAGGGCAAGCGTACGGTGATCATCATCGACGAAGCTCAGGCCATCACCGATAAACAGGTCTTCGAGGAAATTCGGCTCCTACTCAACCTGCAGTTCAACAATGATTTCATCATGACCCTGATCTTCGTCGGCCAACCCGAGCTCAGCGTGCTGATCTCCAACATCCCCCAACTCGAACAACGCATCTCGATCCGGTTCCACCTGACCGCCCTCGATCTCAAGGAAACCATCGAATACGTCCTGTATCGTCTGAAGATTGCTGGGGCCAGGGATCCCGTTTTCTCCAAACAAGCCCTCGATACCATTTACGAACATACGCAAGGTATACCAAGGAAGATCAATAATTTGTGTGATCTGTGTATGCTCGCCGCTTACAGCCAGCAGACCAAGACGATCAGCAGCATGCTCGTCAAGGCCGTGCTCGACAACTACTGAAACAACCATGGTGGAAACGAAGAACCGCGGCAAATCGCTGATATCGTTCGGACAGCTTGTCGGCAGTGAAGTAGGGCAAGGGGACGGTGCAGAGGACTTCATCGCCCTTGACGATTTGCCGAGCAGCGCGGCGGCCGAGTTGCCGGCACCCCCGCCCCCCGTAGCTGTGCCTCCTCCCGCTCCAAGGCCACCCAGACCGAGGGCCAGTTCCGGCGAGCAGCCGGCGATCCCGAGAACGACCTTGCCCGAGGCCCCGGCCGTGCCGAGGGGCAGGACCCCCGCGCCGCGGTCGGCGGCGACACCTCCTCCTCAACCAGAAACTCCTCCCGTACGGGTAGCTGCGACCGTGCTGCCCACTACTCCAGGCCCCTCGGGGGGAACTACCGTTGCGAGGACGCGTATCGATGCCCCTTCCCCCCCCCGCGTCCCGAGGAGGAAGACTATCTTCTCGCAACCCCTGGAGGCGGTGCCGAGGTCCAACAACCTCGGTCCTCTCCGCTCGAACCGGGGTGGCCGACGAAGTCCGATACTCCTGCTGCCGAGGTGCCGTTGCATGCGGCTTCTCCCCAGAGCGGGGCGGCGACGTTCACCCTGCAGATCCAGGAGCTCTATCACTACCTCAAGGATATTTTCCGCTCCATCGCCGAGAAGGACTATGTCTTCGACTTCAAGACCTGCCACGAGATCGTGGCAGGGGCCGTGGACCACATCCTGGCGATCGAGGAGAGCCAACTCGGTCAAGATCGCGAGAACGAGGTGGTACGGGCAATTTTCGAGGACTACGAGCACGATCTCTTGAGGCATTCCATCAGCGTGTTCCTGATCTGCATCGAGGTGGGTTGCACCTTGCGCCAACCCCATGAGAAATTGGTCAAATTGGGGATGGCCAGTCTGCTCCACGATTTGATCATGTACCATATGCCGGAGCGGCTCCTGACCCATTCCGGAGCCTTTTCCGAAAGTGACCGTCAAGACTGGCGACGGCATATCCGCGAGGGTTTCGAGCATCTTTCGACCGTGGCCCTGCCGCCCTGGATCGCCAACATCGTGTTCTACCTCGTGCGCAAGAACCTCGAGTTCCCGGTGGAGCTGAAACAGCGCGATCAGTTCGAGTTTGCCATGATCATCGAAATGGCCAACAGTTACGAGGCTATCACCCATCGGAGGTCCTGGCGGACTTCGCTCGACTCCTTCGCCGTGGTCAGTGCCATCCTCAAGAGCAGCGACGTGGTCCCTCAGTACCTCATCAAGGCCTTGTTCATGACCTTCTCCATCTTTGCGCCGAACTCGTACGTGTTGCTCAACAACGGAGAGGTAGCCCTGGTCATCGGCGTGAACAAGAATTACCCCTTGCGGCCGCGCATCCGGATCGTCTTCGACAGTCAGAAGCATTTCAAGAAAGTGCCGCGAGAACTCGACCTCAAGGAGCATCGCACCTTCACCATCGTCGATCCGGTGCCCAACGACGAGGTCGAACGCTGGAGGGCGCAGGGCGGCTGAGTTCGGACTCACCCCTCGCTTCGGCCGGCCTCGGCCTGGTCTTTTTTCTTCGTCTCGCCGGCGTAGTAGTAGCTCGAGTACTTCAGGTAATCGATGTCCGAGGACACCTCGGCCTTGATGCCATTGATCAAGACCCCGAGCAGGTTGGCGTGTACCGTGTCGAGGATGACCTTGGCCCGCTTGAGCGCTTTGCGCGGGATCTCGCCGGAACGGTAGACCAGGATGACGCCGTCGACCATCGTGGAGAGGATCGAGGCGTCGGTGACGGGCAGGATCGGGGTGGTGTCGAAGATGACGAGGTCGTACAGGGACCGGACACGCTCGGTGAAGGCCTTGACTTCCGGCGAGTTGAGCAGCTCGGAGGGGTTCTGGGGCGAGGTTCCGCAGGTGATGATGTCGAGGTTGTCGATGCCCGGGATGCGCAGGATGTTGCGGATGTCCAATTTTCCCATCATCAGGTTGAGGACGTTGTTGGTAGCGTCGGCGAGTTCGCAGTTCTGGAGCACGATGTCGCTGAACCCTGGACTGCGATTGAGGCCCATGGAGGGATGCACGTTCGGGCGGCGGAGGTCGGTGTCGACGAGGAGAGTCCGCTTGCCGAGCTGGGCGAAGGCATGGGCGAGGTTGCTGGCCGTGATGCTCTTCCCCTCTTCCAAGGAGGACGCGGTGATCAGGATGACCTTGATGTTTTGCTTCTCGAGGATGAAATCCAGGGTGGTGCGGAAGATGCGGTAGGCCTCCGCGATGGGCGACTTCGGAGCATAATGGAGGATCAACGGGCTGAAATCGCGCAGGGTCTTGTCCTTGATGTCCGGCAGGTCGAAGAGATGCTTCTGCTTGAGTTCCTCGAAGTCCATGAAGGGAATGACTCCCAGGATCGGAGATTCGACGTAGTTGCTGACCTCTTCAATGGTTTCGAAGGAGGTGTCCAAATTCTCGTAGACGATGGCGAGAACCACCCCGAGCAGGAACCCGAGCAGGAGCCCGAGCAAGACCTTGCGCATGGGTGAGGAGCTGTTGATGGGGGCGGACGGGGTCAAGGCCGGGTTGATGATGGTGATTTCGTCGTGCTTCTCTGCCTCTTTGATCTGGGCTTCCTGGAGGTGTACCTGGAGCTGATTGTAGAGGCTCGAGTTGGCGTCCACCTGGTGTTGGAGCCGAGCCATTTCGAGCTTGGATTCGGGCAGCTTCTTGTAGCGCGCGTTCAGTTCGTCTTTCTTGTGCAGGATGGCGACCTGCTCCTCCTTCATCCGGCCCACCTGGGCCTTGAGTTCTTGGACCATCTGTCGGATGGTGGAGGAGATGGTCTGATCGAGCTTGGCGATGGGAGGATAGTCCTCTTTGTAGGACAAGAGCATGTTGGCCTTCTGCATGTTCATGTCCACGAGGGAGGAGTTGAGCTTGGCAAAGTTCGGACTCGACGAGGCGAGGATGAGTTCGGTCGAGGTTCTCGTTGGTAAGGTTTGGTTCTTCTGAATGTAACTGATGATATAGAGCGTTTCCTTGATGTCCTGGTCCGCTTTGTCGACCTTGGTATCAATGTCGGCGAGTTGCCGCAGCAAGCTCTCTTCTTGCAAAGAAAAATCGACGATATCGGTTTTTTCGCTATAGCGGCGCAGTTCGTCCTCGGATTCGCGCAGTTTTATGTTGGCTTGGCGGAGTTGCTCCTCCACGAATTCGCGAAGGTTTTTGGTCTTGATGATCTTTTCGTTGTAATGCCAGGTCTTGTAGGCTTGGGCATAGGCATTCGCAACCCGTTGCGTGGTTTCGGGATCAGGATCGTCCACCGTGATGCTGAGGACTCGCGAACTGGGTTCCTGGTCCACGGTGATCATGTTCTGGACCCCCAAGACCGCGCTCAGCAGTTCTGGGTCGGCCTTGATCCGGTCATCGGAGACATCCCCGGGAAGGAGGTCGAGGCTCTGGGAGACGATCACCGCTAGACGGAAACTCTTGAGCATGATCAGGTGGGTCTCGATGGGATCGGCGTTCTGGTATTGGTTGCCCATCAAGTAGCCGGTCGAGACCTCCTGGGTGTTGATCTTCAGGGAGGCAGAGGCGCGGAAGAGGGGGATTTCGCGATGAAGGCGGGTAAAACCATAGGTCAGCCCGCCGGCGAGCAGGGTGACCAGGAGTACCACGTACTTGTGCTTCTTGAGGACTCGGAAATAATCGCTGACCGAGAGTTCGTAGCCTTGCATGGCGTTGTCGCACGTTGCCTCGAAGCCGTTCCTGGACGTAGAATACTACGAGGGGTCTCACAGCAAGACAAGGACAAACCGTGGATCTGACGATGCTCCCTGCACTCGAGAAACGGTACTACCCGTTCCTGAACGTCATTGTCGAAGTTTTGTTGCGGCTAGGGCGGGTGACCATCCGCACCCATGCCATCAAGGACAGACGGTTCGGCTCGACGATCGTTGCCCTGAACCACTTCACCCGTTTCGAGGTGGCCTTGGTGGGCAAGGTGCTCTACGCGGAGAAGAACATCATCCCTCGCTATCTAGCGGACAGCGGCTTGTTCGCCCCGGGGATCCTCGGCCGGTTCATCACCTCCTGCGGGGCGCTCCCGGTCAATTTCCCCAATCGGAACACGGTTATGGCCTCGGACCTTGCCGTGGGCGGCACCTGGGTCATCTTCCCCGAGGGGTCGATGATCAAGGACAAGAAGATCTACGAGAAGAACACCTTCGTGGTGTATTCCTACGAGAGCGAGAATCCCTACCGTCCCCCGCGCACCGGGACCGCGATCATCGCCATGGAGGCCCAGCGGTACAAAGAGGAATTGCGCGAGTTGTTCGAACGGGGCGAATACGGTCGGCTCGAGGAGGTTGCCGGGCTCAATCACCTCTCCACCGATACGCTCTACCGGCAGGTGTTCGAGGACGTACGTATCTTGCCCGTGAACATCAGCTACTTCCCGCGCAATTACCCCGACCATGCCAAGGTCGAACGCATCATCAATTCCTTGATGCCGAAGATCGATAATAAATTACGCGAGGAATTGGTGTTCGACGGTGCACTTTTGACCTATGGGGTGGATATCGACGTGCGTTTCGAACAACCTCTCTGCGTCAAGGATTTCGTGAATCATCCTTGGCTCTATCGCTTGCGTAACGTCTTCTCGGGGCTCGACCAACCCGAACGCGATCGGGACACTACGCGGCGACGTGCGAGCAAGATCATGCAGCAGTATATGCGGCGGATCTATTTCTCGACCACGGTCAACCTCAACCACATCGCCTCGGAATTGATCCTGCAGGCCGTTCGGACGATCGGTCGAGAGGAGATGCTCTTGCCCGAATTGCGGCACCGGATATTCCTGGTCCTGGACGAACTGGCACGGATGAAGGGGGTGTTTATCCACCGTGCTCTGGCAAGTCTCAAGGGCAGGATCGAGTTCCTCTACGAACGGAAGGTCCCCCTCTTGGACCAGTACCTGGCCTTTTGCGCACTCAAGGGGCTCCTGACCCAAGAAGGCGAGGTCCTGCGGTTCTCTCCGGCCATCACCTCGGAGCCGGATTTCCAGCAGATACGCCTCGTGAACCCGATCAAAGTCGCGAGTAACGAGATCCAACCCCTGACCCAGGTCGTCGAGGTGATCAAACGAGTACTCCGTCGCGAACCCGAGTCCTACCGACAACAGCTTCACGAGGCGCTAACCGAGTTCGAACGTGAGGCCTTCGAACAGGCCTATGCCACCTATAGCGAGGGCCAGCGTTTGGACAAGGTCTTCATCGGACGGGAGCATCTCGGCCGGCCGCGATTGTTCGAGGGGCGCAGGTTGGGACGTGGGCTCGGCGTTTTGCTGATCCACGGCATCACTGCCTGTCCCGGACAGATGGCCGCCCTGGGGGCCTTTCTCGCAGAACGCGGACATCACGTCTATTGCCTTCGTCTCGCGGGACACGGTACTTCTGCCCAGCACCTCCGCACCAAGAGTTGGCGGAACTGGTACAATACCGTCAAACGTGGTTATGCCCTACTGAGATACATCAGCGAGCGGGTCGCGGTAGTGGGCCAAGCCGGAGGATCGATGCTCGGGTTGCTCCTTGCTGCCGAACGCTCGGAGATGGCCGGGTTGATCTCGGTTTCCACCTCTGTGGAATTACGCACGCAGTTAGAGCCGCTGGCCTGGATCCTCCAATATTTCCAACCCTATCTGGCCACGAGACACGTCGATCGGAGCTTCCACTACGCGGAAATGCCGACCAAGTCTTTGGCCGAGGTAGCCTCGTTGCGCCGACAGGTTCGGCGGAGGTTGCCCGAGGTCCGCTGTCCGACCCTGTTCTTGCAGGGGCGGCACGGTTTTCGGCCAGGTCAAGCGGAGACGGAGAGCCTCTTTCATGCTCTCCCTTCCACGAGAAAAGAGCTTCGCCTCATCGCGGACGAACGCAGGACCTGTCTGCTGGGCGGCGAAGGGTGCGAGGCCATGTACGCCTCGATCGCGGAATTCCTAGAGGCTCTCGAAGCGGGATCGGAGGATTGAAGTGGAGCTGGGTCAGCGAGCCCTGAGTCGGCGGTGCAGCCTCCAACCCACGAGGACGAGCAAGGTGATGAGCGGCCAGGACGGATCACGGCGAGGTTGTGACGCGGTGGGGTTTCCGGTCAAGAGACAACCGCCGGCGGAGGTGACCAGGATATCGTCACCTTGGTACTCACCGTGCTGCGGGGAGACGTTGTAGGCTCCGGACCCGGTCGGGTTATAGGGCGGGGGCTGCATGTCGAGGAAGGCAGGGTTGGGCGGCAGATACGAACTGGCCGGGGGCAAGTTCTGCTCGCTATTGGGCAGAGAACCGTTGCTGGTAGCTTCGACCACGACCCTGGAGGGACGAGAAAGAACGAAGTTGTCGGCCACGAGCAGGTCGAAAACGTAAGAACCCGGAGCGTCGGGGGTGAAGCGCAGACTCGCCTGGTAGGGGTCGGCGATCCTGTAGGTGCTCGTTTCGGGTTTCGAGGTCAGTTTCCAGTAATATCCGATGACCTGTTGGCGTACTCCTTCCACGAAGTCGTAGCTGTTGCTGCCCGTGAGGTCGAGTCCATTGGCAGCACCGCTGAGTTCGATACGGACGCCGTTCTGAGGCTCCGCCACGGCGACCGGGATGGAGTTGTCGCTGGGGACCCCCCCGGGGACTTGGAAGCCTCGCTGGGTGAGGTGGGCAATGATCGGAACGTGGTACTTCCCTCCGTGTTGTTCCTCGTCTGCCAGTAAGATCGCTTGATACCCCTCGAGCATGGAGAGGGTTGATTTGTTCAAGTACTGGAGGGAACCCAGGACCAGCCGGGTAGCGAGACCGGAGCCGCCCCCGGGTATCACGGTATTGTCGGGGAAGTCGCCGACGAACTGGCCGCGGAGTTGCCAGAGCGCTTGGCCCCACATCTCGCCCATGATGTGGACTTCTTGGAGGCCCTCGGTGAGGGTGGTCGAGTAAACCCGGTCGGTGCCGGCCAAGTTGCGCAAATAGGAGATCTTCTTGTTGTTGGCGTCGTCGGCGTCCCCGTCTTCGTAGAGACAGTTGCCCTTGCCGCAGTAATATTCTCCGATGAAAGGATCATCGGTGTAGGTTGCGGCGAAGAAGTCGGCAAAGCCCTCGTGGAGACCGCTGCCCTCCTTGTTCTCGAGGGGACCTTGGGTCGGGTCGTCGATGATCTGCGGTATCTGGGTGACCCGGTCGACGACGTAGTGGGTCAGTTCGTGGAGAATGACGTCGGCGCTCAGAGCTGGATCCTGAAAATGTTTTCCGTTGGAGAACATGAAAGCGTAGCGGGGACCGAGACCGTTGGGCAAGGGGAATTTCCCCATGTAGGCAGCGTTGTCGAACACCGCTTCTTCTCCGAGGTTGCTGACATTGGCATAGGCAATGACCTGGGTGTCGCCATCGTCGAAGCCCTGTTCGTGGAAGAAGGTCTTACCCTGGTCGAGGTAATGGTAGATCATCAACATGTCGACTTCGGGCGAGGCTTCACCATAGGATTGGTCGACGAAGCTGCCGCTCGTCAGTTTTGGTTCTGCGACGCGGATGTCATCGTTGAGGACGCGAACGTAGATGCCGTTGAGGCTGCTCACCGAGGTCCCGTTCTCGGGCAAGAGGTGTTGAAAATCGACCACGCCGATAGGCCCGTCCATGGGGTTGAAGGTGAAGACCATGCCCTGCACGGTGACGCCCGGGTTCGTCAATTGGAGCTTGAACTCGCCCTTTTGGGAGCGAGCCTCGTCCTTGATCGAGAGGAACCGGGGAAAGCGATCGGCGGTGGTGGCGAGGTTCACCCAGTAGCCCCACACGGTGCGGCTGACGCGATCCTCGGAGTGATGGACCACGCGGCAATGCATGGCGTAGAGCAGTTGCTGTTGATAGGGGAAGACGTACTTGTTGCAATCGAAGAGCAGGTCGTCCTTGGCTAGGGCAAGGTCCTGGGCGATCAATTCCTCGACATCATTGAAGCCGAGACCGTCGTTGTTGGCGGGGGTGATCCCCTCGAAGAGGATGCCGTCAATACTTATCAGCGAGTTGTGTTCGTCAAGATGGATATTGTAGGTCGAGGAATAGATGGGGTAGCCTCCGAAGTATTGTTCATAACGGGTATGGCGCGGAGAGGAGGACGTGTCGACGCCCTGGAGGTCGTTGGCGGCGATGCCGAGTTCCCCGGTATGGCTGAGCAGGTATTGCTTCGCGGGCAGGACGGTTGAACTGGGATTGAGGGTCATCGCCCGATGGAGTTCTTGGAATTTCCTGGTCTTACGTGCAAAAATGGTCGTTTTGGTTGCTGGGGACGTACTGGGTCCGAGTTGGTATTTCTCTCCCTGGGGCTCCTCGGGTGGATTGGTCGAACAGGCCAACCCGAGCGTGAAGAGGAAGATGAGTGCATACTGCATCGGTTTCTCCAACCGTAGGTTTGCAGAGAGAGTACCGCGGCGAGTGGACCTGCAAGAAATACACCCTAAAACCAAGGGAATTCTGCGTTGAAGTCATTGAGGAATATTACTCATGGTACGACTGCAACCCGAAGTAGTGAAAATTTTTCCTG
>MGSU01000018.1 GCA_001799195.1 Deltaproteobacteria bacterium RIFOXYA12_FULL_61_11
CGAGGCAGCCCGCCTCCCGGGGAGGGCTTGCGAGCAGTTCGAGGACCAGGTCGTTCGGGACACTTCCAATACTGAGACACAAGCGCGGCCGCAAGGCCAGGGCGACGAGCCGTGCGAGACAGACCTCGAAATCCCCGGTACCGGTGTCGATTTCGTGCGTAGCGACCGCGCGGAACAGGGGTAGGCGCCGGCCGAGGGCGGAACGCGTTTCCGCGGCGACCCCTGCGCCGAGTTCGAGCGGAGGCCGTCCGGGGTCGGTGAGCATTCTCCGAATCAGGATTTCTTCATTTGCCACGAGATGAATCACGGTGCCGAGTGTATTCAAGCATTCGCGGTTGGCAGTAGCTTCGATCACTCCCCCACCACAGGCGATGACGCAGGGGAGGCGGCGCAGTTCGGTCAGGAGGGAGCTCTCGAGCGTTCGGAAGGCAGGCCACCCTCGGTTTGCGACGAAGGAGGAGATGGGACCGTGGCGTTCTTCGAAACGCAGGTCGAGGTCGAGGAAGGGTAGGTCGAGCCGTTCGGCCAGGGCTCTCCCGAGAGTACTTTTACCCGTGCCGCGGTGCCCGACCAGAATCAACGGTTCAAGCATGGCGCAGGCCGACTCCGATGGAGGCCAAGGTCTCAAAATAACTTGGAAAACTTTTTGCCACGCAGTCTTCCCCCGACAAGCACAGGCCCGGCACGCGTAGGCCGAAGAGGGCGAGACTCATCGCCATGCGGTGATCCCCGTGGGTTTCGAGCGTGGCCCCGTGCAACCGGTCGGGGTTCCCGTGCACGACCAAGGCGTCGTCCTCGACCTCGACCTCGACGCCGAGCCGGCGCAATTCTGTCGCGGTATCGCCGAGTCGGTCGGATTCTTTGTGCCGCAAATGCGCGACCCCACAGAAACGGCTGGGGCCGCGGGCGAACGAAGCGACCACCGCCGCGGTCTGCAGCGAGTCGGGCATGTCGGTCATGGATACTCGCACGGGCTGGAGTTGAGAGGTGCCGGTTACGGTGACGCGTTGTCGGCAATTGTCTTGGGTCAGGGCGCAGCCCATCGAGGCCAGAACGCCCAGCAGCCCGCGCTCGCCGTGCGTGGAGGCGAGATCGAGTTCGGTCACGGTGACGGTGCCGCCCGAGATGGCCGCGGCGGCGAAGAAGTACCCGGCGCTGCTCCAGTCAGTCGGGATGCGATAGGTCCGCGGGGTATACACCTGAGGCGCGGCCACCAGGAAATGACTCTGCCCGGAGCGTTCGACGGTAACGCCGAATTCGGCCATCGTGGCCACGGTCAGGTCGACATAACTCGCCGAGCGCAAAGCTCCGTAGAGCTCGATGGCGCAGGAGGACTGTGCCAAGGGCGAGATCAGGAGCAGGGCGCTGAGGAACTGGCTGCTGACCTCGCCTTCGACCCCGGTCGATCCGCCGGGTAGCTTGCCTCCTCTCACGGTTACCGGCGGAGTGCCTGCGCTGTCCTCGACCTCGACCCCCAGACCGCGCAAAGCCGCGCAGAGCGATCCGACCGGGCGTTGGCGCAAGCGCTCGCAACCGGTGATGACGCTGGAGCCTTCGGCTAGGGAGCACAGGGCGGTGACGAAACGCATCAAGGTCCCTGAAGCCCCGACATCGATCGGGTGGGAAGGTGCGGTCAGCCGACCGCCGGTGCCGTGTACCACCAGTTCGGGGGCGAGGTTCCCGGGGGTGGTGCGCACCCCGAGAGCCTGGAGGGCGGCCAGGGTGTGGGTGATGTCGTCGTTGTCGGGGAGGCCGAGGAGTCTGCTGTCGCCTCCGGCCAGGGCGGCGATGGGGAGAACCCGGTTGGCGACGTATTTGCTGCCGGGCAGGGAAAGGGTGCAGTCCAGGGGGGAGGTTGGCGGCAGGATTTCGATCATGGAACACACTCCTCGAGAGCGTTGAGCAGGTCGGTTTCCCCGATCGGGTGCGCCCAGTGGCCCTCAACGTGGAGGACGCTGCCTATTCCGGTGAGGAGGACAAACCTCGGGGTGCGTCCGCGGGCTTTCTTGTCCGCACGCATTGGTCCGAGGAGGTCCTCGGCAGTCCCGGTGGGTAGAGCGGTGGGGAGGCCGAACCCCTGCAGCAGAGAGCGCAGCCGCCGGACCTCGGATTGCCCCAGATGGCCTGCGTTTCGTGCCAGGACCGCCTCGCAAACCAGACCCCGGGAGACTGCGGCACCATGGCCTTGCCGATAGGCTTCTCGCGCTTCGAGAGCATGGCCGACCGTGTGTCCGAGATTGAGCACTTCGCGGTAACCGCGTTCGAAGGGATCGTTTGCGACTACTTCGGCCTTGAGGCGGAGGCTTCGCTCGACCACCTCGGTGATGCTCTCGGCTTCCCTCCTCGAGAGAGAGGAAACATGGGCTTCGAGGAACTCGAACAAGGCCCGGTCGAGCGCTGCGGCGATCTTCACCACCTCGGCCATACCCTCGCGGAAGAGCTCGTCTTGCAGAGTATCGAGATGGTCGGTGCCGACGAGTACGGCCTCGGGGTGGTGGAAGGTCCCGAGGAGGTTCTTGCCCTCGGGCACGTCCACGCCGTTCTTGCCGCCGAGCGAAGCGTCGACCATGCCCAACAGGCTGGTTGGGACCAGGATGAGGGGAAGGCCTCGGTAATACGTCGAGGCGAGGAACCCCGCGAGATCGGTGACGACCCCTCCGCCGTGACCGACGACGAGGGTATCCCGGCCGCAGCCAGCGTGCAGCATCTCATCCTGGAGGCGGGAGAGAGTTGTTCTGGTTTTGGAAGCCTCTCCGGGCGGGAAGGTCAAGAGGAGCGGGACTCCGATTCCGGCCAAAGATCCGAAGAGCCGTTCGTGGTGCAGGCCGGCAACCGTGGTATCGCTGATCACGACCAACCGATGGTCGGCATGACGGTCGAGGACCTCGACAAGCGAGGCAGCGCAATTGCGTTCAACGAAAACTCTGGTGGTTCCGGACCGGGGGGGGATGACGCAGTCGAAGGACCGGCTCATACCAACCGGCGGCCGAAATGCGGGGCAAGTGTGGCGAGGTCGGCGCGCACCTCGGCGAGCTGTTCAGGGCCCAAGGATTGGGCGCCGTCACTAAAAGCCTGTTCGGGCTTCGGGTGGGCCTCGACCAACAGTCCGTCCGCTCCGGCCGCCAGGGCTGCCCTGCAGAGCCCGGGGATGAGGAGGCGATTGCCCGCGGCGTGACTGGGATCCACGATGACCGGCAGGTGGGTCTCGTGCTTGAGGAAGATCACGGCTGAGATGTCGAGGGTATTGCGATAGGTGGTCTCATAGGTCCGGATGCCCCGTTCGCAGAAGATCACCTTCGAGTTGCCGCTCTTGAGGATGTATTCCGCGGCCATGATGAATTCCTTGATCGTCGCCGAGAGGCCCCTTTTCAGGATGACCGGAAGGTCGAGTTTGCCCATCTCCTTGAGCAGTTCCGAGTTGTGCATGTTGCGCGAGCCGACGCGGACGATGTCGACATACTCGGGAGCCCATTCCACGGCTCGGACATCGGTGATCTCCGTTTCCACCAGCAGACCGGTTTGCTTCTTGACCTCGCGCAGCAGCTTCAAGCCCTCTTTGCCGAGACCCTGGAATTCGTAAGGAGAGGTGCGGGGTTTGAAGGCCGAGGCGCGCATGACCTTGAAACCTTGCTGCACCAGCATGGAGGCGGCCTCGAAGACCTGGGTTCGGCCTTCGACGGAACAGGGACCCGCGATGAACACGAAGTCACGGTCGCCGAAGCAGACACCGTCGAGTTCGATCGCCGTGCGTTGCGCCGCGTGTTCTTTACTGGCGAGTTTGTAGGGTTTCTGAATGCGGAGGATCTGTTCGATCCCGGGAAAGGCGGCCCAGTCGCGCTCGGGTTCGAGGGTGCGGAGATCGCCGAGCACGTTGATGACCGTGCGCTCTACTCCCTGCGTGAGGTAGGGTTTGCATCCGGACTTAACGATGCGTTCGAGCAGGGCGTCGATCTGAGCCTTGGGGGCCTTGGGTTGCATGACGATGATCACAGGTACCTCCTCGGCCGGGGAACCGACCGCCTAGGGTTCTTGCCAGGATCATAGACCAGGTTCCGGGGAGGGGCAAGGCAAGAAACATTCCTAATGTCAGTGTTCAGTCTTGGGGGGCAAGGGGTCCTGTCGCCTCTCACCCCCACCATGCTCATGCTTGCGCGTGGCGGGGGTCCCCCGTCGGCGCCACCCCTACGTGGTTTCAGGGACAATCAGCAATCCCCCCAAGCCTGAAGGGTCGCCAACCCTGTTGAACCCCGCCGTGCTTCTCGTGGTTCTCGGTTGTTCTCGAACGGTACGTGTGCTACAAGGTGGCAGACCTCGCGCCCGGGGAGCATGTATGCATCGTTGGTCACTGTTCGTACTTCTGTTGGCAACGAGCGTGGGTCAAGCCGATCAGGGGGAGTACCGCAACCAACCGGTAGAAGTCGTCTTCGACCAGCCCGGGCAGCGGGTGTGGTTGCTTGAGCGCGACTTCGAACTCGACGATCTCTGGACCGATCGTGCCCGTTTGTACGTCAACCCCCTCGATCTTGAAGAGTTGCGAGGCGCCGGCCTCCGGGTGATCGAACTTGAGGAACCGCACCCCACCGCCTTCGACCCTGTTCTGGCCGGGGATCTCGTTCGATTTCCCTACGTCCAACCGAAATACCATGACTATCCTGAACTGAAAGCAGCCCTCGAGTCCCTGGCCGAAGCACACCCGGCAATGACCATATTGAGTTCTCTCGGGAAGACCGAGGAAGGGCGGGACATGCTGGCTCTTCGACTTGGACGACCTTCGTCCGAACCTCGACCGGAGGTATTGCTCATCGGCGGCTTGCACGGCAACGAAGTCGTCGGGAACGAACTGTTGTTGGGTTTGGCCCGCTATCTTCTCGCGACCTATGCCACCGAGGCCCGATCGCGGAAGGTGCTCGATCAGCTCTCCATCGTGATCGTGCCCTCCGCGAATCCCGATGGTACGGCAAGGCGCTGGCGCAGCAATGGTAAGGGTATAGATCTCAATAGAGATTTTCTCGATCCACGGCGGACGCGTCCAAGGGAAGCCTTCCGCGCTCTGGAGAGCCGAAATATTGCGAGGCTAGCCGAGAAACGGCGTTTTCTGCTCTCCGCGGTCTTCCACGGTGGGGAGATTGTGGTGAACTATCCCTGGGACCATCGGCCCAATACCACGAGCTTACGCCCGGAAGATGCCGAGGTCCTCCGCAGACTGTCGCTGCGTTACGCCGGCCGCAATGAAGACATGGCCCACAATCCGCGCTTTCCCGGCGGGGTGACCAGCGGGTACGAGTGGTATCAGATCAGGGGCGGTCTCCAGGACTATTTCTATGGCTGGTACGGCTCGCTCAACCTGACCATCGAAGTGTCTCGGACCAAATGGCCGGTTCCAGCCGAACTGCCGCGTCACTGGGAACTCAATTGCGAGGCGCTTCTGGATTTCCTCGAGCAGGCCAGGGTAGGGGTTGCGCTGCAGGTACTTGGTGCCGAGGGCACCCCCCTCGAGGCCACGGTGAGGTTGCCGGGGACTCGGTCCCCGCTCCAGACAGCCCCGCACGATGGTGCATATTTTCGTTTGCTGCCGGGAGGTTGGCACCATGCCACGATCGAAGCCCCCGGTTACCGCACCACGCTCGTACCCCTGTTCTCGACCTCGCATCCCGGCCATATTCTCCAGATCGTGAGTCCCAAACCCGTGGAATGAAGTCCGGTGTCGTTCTATCCCTGAACCGTCGTCCCTGCACCTCAGAACTCGTGAAATGATCAACAATAACAATGAAAAATCCTGGCACGAAAGTGGGATATGCCCGAGGAGGGTCGAGGTGTCGACAAGGCGGTGGAAGAGATGGTTCAAGCTGAGCGCAAGGGTTCGAGGCCACTGCTGGCTGTCGTGCTCCTCTGCGGCGTTGGGCTGGCTTCCTGCAATCCCGCCGAGTTGCCAACCCAAGACCAGATCATCAGCAAGGAAACGTCCTTCCTCATCGCCGCTGAAGCGGGCAACCATCCGGCTCTGATCGGCGATGGGCTCATCCTCACCCGCAACTTCACCCGGCTGCAGGACGATTATGCGTCCGGGGCTTTGGCTCGTCAGGCCGAGCACATTCCGTATCCGGGCAATTACTGGGACTATCAGCACAACGGGATCGCTTGGCGGTGGCAGGATCCGGGTTATCGCCCCAAAGCCTTCGATCCCGAGGCCGAAGTGGCCCTCGAACGCCGTTCTCCCGCCGAGAAATACGACCTCGCTCACAACCAAGACCTCGAACGCAGGGCTGCCTTGGTCGAACTGCTCGGACTGGAGAGCGAATATCTCGCTACCCCGTACCCGGCCGCGTTGTGGGAATACAACCACCATGGTAACGGACTGACCGTCAACCTCTATGGCTTGGCCAACGAAGACCCCGCGGCCGCGATCGACGGGCGGACGGAGGCCGAGTATTTCCTCGAACATCGCGCTGAAGCTCGCCGACGGATCCCGCTGCTCTACGATCCCGCTACGGTAGGCTCGCTCGGCGCACCGGCCCAGCGTTACCTAAAGGTGTACTACTACCAGGGAGACAAGGTCCGTACCTTCGAGCTGTATCCCGGGGAGGTCGAGGCCGTCCTCGTGGAGCTGACCACGCGGGCCATGGTCATCGACGAAGTCCGGTTGGCCGAGTTGGCCTCCGCGCTCGGAGCTTCGGTAGAGCGTTATGCCCTCACCACGAAGCTGACCCGTCCGGTGATTGGCTGGTATGGGCACTGCAACGGATGGGTGGCGGCTTCCCTCGCCGAAGAAGAACCCCGGCAACGGGTCGAGGTCAACGGGGTCCCCTTCGAGGTCGGCGACCAGAAGGCCTTGCTCGCCGAGGTCTATTACAGCGCGGGAGCGACCTTTGCCGGCAATCGCAACGACGAGGTCGGCAAACCGGCGTTGGTCGGTGGCCGTGCCGACAGCGACGAGGAACGCGAAGCCTATGACGAGCGACGCAACCCCGCCTATCAGACCGAGGCCGTGGTCTATCGCGACGTCAATCCGGGCACGCTCTACCTGGTCGCCACCAACCTCATCGGTTACCACGGGCTGCCCTTCGCAGGGGATCGCCAGGCCGATCACGAGATCTGGAACCAACCCTTCTTCGCCTACGAGATCCTGGAACAACGCGAAATTACCAAGGAACGCGCCAACCAGCTCCTCGGCGTCAGGGCCGATGCTCCGTATCCCTACAACATCACCAGCACCAGGTATGCCCAGGTGACCATGACCTTGCGGTACACCAACGACTATCAGGTCGCTCCCACGACCACGCCCTATCTGACCCCTGAGGATCCTCGACGTCTCTCGGTCAACGACGGTGCCCTCTTCAAACAGAAGACCTATACCTTCCTCCTGGAAATGAATGACGAACTCGAGATCGAGGGCGGTGAATGGTTGGGAGCGAGCCGGGACGATCACCCCGACTTCCTGTGGCTGACCAGGCACCACGGGTATGATTACAAAGTGATCAAGAGCGGGAAGTTGTTCGACGCCGGGGTCCTCGGTTGGGGGTTGCTTAACCTCGACACCACCGTCCAGGACGACTTCAAGACCGTAACCGGCGGCAAGCTCAGTTTCACACGGTTCAACCCGAAGATGGAGCTCGTCGCCATCACCTTGGAAGACCCCCAGGGGCGGCAATTACTGCGCTTGGCCGACGAGGAATTGGACGGATTGGTCCATTTCCCCTCCATGGGCAATCTCTTCCTCCGCACCGGCCGTTTGCGCGAGTTGGTCGGCGACCTCGACGGCGTGGTCTATCGGGTCGAGTTTGGAGCGCGCCACGACCAGACCTTCACCTACGCCGGCCATACGTTCGAGTTCGAGGTCCTCGATGAGGACAATCCCTTCATCGAATACAGCCCTCTTCACGACATGCAGCAGAGGAACGATCATGCAATCCAAGAGTGACCGTCGGTTCCCCCGAACAGCGATGCTCGTTCTCGCGTTCGCCCTGGTCCGCCCCACTGCCGGAGCGACCGAAGAGGGTTTGACCTGCACCGATTTCTGGACCATCGCCGGCTTTGCCCTTGAGCAACACCGGGTCGACTATGCCAATACTGCCCAGGTCAAGCGCCTCTACACGGCGGCCAAACGCCGCGCCCTGCAGGCAGTCGGAGCGGCCGAGGTGTTGTCCAAGAAAGAGCTCGAAACCCTCGTCGGAAGTACCGACACCTCTGAAGAGGCCAAGCAGTGCGTCCGCTTCGAGGACATGCGAGGCCGCCTCGAGGCCGCCGGAGCGACGGTCGACCTCGAGGCCCTGCTCTCCGGAGCCCTCGATGGGTGGTTGTTGGCCATGGATCCGCATTCCGAGTATTTCGATCGTCAAGAATACAAGAAATACAAGGATGGCATGGAAGGCAAGGCGGTCAGCATCGGGATCACCAAGGCCGAGACCCATGAGCGGGGTATCATCGTGCAGGCCACGCAGTCCGGCACCTCGGCCGCGGAATTGCTCCGCATCGGCGATATCGTGTTCCGAGCTGACGGCAAAGAGCTGCGCGGCATGGGCGTCGCCGAGATCAAACGCTTGCTCGAGAACGGAAACGAAGGTTCGAAGGTCGTCCTCACGGTACGTCGGGACAACAGGACTCTGGAAGTGGCCCTAACCCGTGAAGCGGTCGAGGTCGATTACATCTCCACCCACCGTATCCCGGGCATGGAGGAGATCTGTTATCTGCAACTCAAGAAATTCGCCCTCAAGACCTCCAACAGGTTCCGTCGCGCCTTTCAGGCCATGAACGAGACCCGGTCCTGCAAGGCCTTGATCGTCGACCTCACCTACAATGGTGGCGGTCGTGGGTCCGAGGAGGTCGGCATCGCCGGCCAGCTCGTCAAAGGCCCCTTCGCCGGCCACGTTTCCTACCGCAACGAATTGTCGCACATGCCTTTCGACCAAGCCGAACCGATCACCGAGGTTCCGGTGGTGGTCATGGTCAACGGTTTCAGTGCCAGCGCCTCGGAGATGTTCGCCGCGACCATGCACGACTACCAGAGGGCCCTCTTGGTCGGTAACACCACCTTCGGCAAGGGGACCGGGCAAACCCCCTACACTCCCGAGATGTTACAGGAGATCCTGCACATCGAGGTACCGGGCATGGTCAAGATAACCCGGCAGTATTTCCATGGACCTGCCGGAGACACCCCGCAGGGCAAAGGAGTTGCTCCACACCTCGTCTACCGCAGCGTCGAGGAAGAACGTCGGCGTCAGGAGCGCATCGCCAAGGCCAAGGCCGCGGGGGTCAAACCGGTCCTGGCAGAGAAGGACTACGAAGGAGCCTTGCCGCCCAACAGCATTACCGTCGAGGGTTTCAGCGCCAAGAACGATCTCTCGAAGGTCATCGAGCATCTCGGTAAAGGTGGGAGCGACAACGACTGGGGCTTCGGAGAGGACGGTGGCGTTGACCGCCAATTCGCCAAGAAGTTCCCTGAGGTTGCCAATGCAGCCACGATCGCGCGGGGATATGCCCGGCTTTGCCCGACCTACACGACCTGCTCCTTCGACAATAACTGGTGGTGAGCTTTCGTCCCCTTTTTTCTCCTCGAGCAGGATACTTCTCAAGCTTCGACCTCGAACAGCCGATCAGATTGGTGGAGGGGGTAGTCGCGGACCCCTATGAGGTCCGTCCGATCGATAGATGTAGTACAGATCGGCAAACCCCCTCGTTCCCTCAGATCCACCGTGTACCGGAGGTTCATGGTCCATGCTCCATCGCCGAGGCACGATCCTCGCGGCAGCGGCAAAGCTCGAGGTAGTGCAGTTCTTGCCCGAGACCGCGGCCGCCTGTATCGAGGCGATCGACGAAGAGCGGAACCTGAGCCAAGTAGTGGCCTTGGTCGAAACCGATCCAGCTTTGACTGCTAATCTGCTAAAATGTGCAAATTCAATATATTATACACCATTTCTTGGCAGGGCGGTGGGTACGGTGCGGGAAGCCTTGATCCGGTTGGGGTTGGTAGAATGTAAGAAGCTGGTCATCGCCCTTGGGGTTGTCCGCACGCTGCGAGGTCGGGGGTATGCGAACTGGCCACCCGGTTTCTGGGAGCATTCGATGGCCGTCGCAGGAATGACCATCCGGTTGATGCAGCGGCGCAGAGGAGCGGGTCTCGACCGACACGACCTCAGCCGGATCTATACCGCGTCTCTGCTGCATGACCTGGGAATCCTCGTTCTGGTCCAGGTTTCCCCGATCGGGTATCGGGAGGTGGTACAGCAACTGGGCGTCAGAGCAAGAGTTGCAGTCTGTGACGTCGAGGAAGAAGTGCTTGGGGTACGGCACACGGAGGTAGGGGCATTGGTGGCCATGCATTGGAAGCTGCCCCCCTTATTCGAACATCTGCTCGGGGATCATCATCGAGAGGCAGTCGATTTCAATGACCTGCCCTTGTCTGCTTTGTATTTGGCCGACCAATTGTCGTTGCGGATCGCCGAGGATCAGGCCGGTCCGATGCTGGCGCCGGTACCGGGACACAGAACCCTGCCTTCGAACGAACGGGCCCTCTTGGCCGAGGAACTGGGGCGGTCCAATCAAATCGTGAGCCTCGTCGCCTGACACCTGAAATCCCCCCATTTACTGAAGGCTTACCGATAGTGCGCGTTTTCTGTTGACAACAATGGCGGGCTTCCACCATCCTCTGCCCGAGTGCCCGGTGGATGAAAGCCTAGCTATGGGAACCTTGACCATGCGAGCGTTGCAAGGGTGATGGAACGATCCGCCATCTATGCCGGTTCGTTCGACCCCGTGACGCTGGGGCACGTGGATGTCGTCGAACGTGCCTCCCGACTCTTCAGCACGATCACTATTGCCGTGGCCGATAACTCGGCCAAGACCTCCATCTTCAGCCCTTCGGAGCGTCTCGCTCAACTCGAGCGTTGTTTTGCCGAACGTGCCAACATCAAGGTTATGCAATTCGAGGGGTTGGTCGTAGAGTGCGCCCGACGTCTCGGAGCTTCCATCCTGATCCGGGGGATCCGAACCGTCTCCGATTTCGAGTACGAACTGCGCATGGCTCAAGCCAATAGCCAGCTCGCCCGGGAAATAGAGACCGTGTTCATGACCACCCGTCCTCAGTACGCCTTCATCAGTTCCACGCTTGTCCGGGAAATCGTCACGCTTGGCGGGGATGTGTCGGGCATGGTCCCGGCCACGATCGTCGGGGAACTGTTGCAACGCCTTGCCCCGAAAGGGAAGGATCCTTGCGGGTGCTATCCTACTGTCCGGGAGACCTCACGATGAGCGAACGCGAAGCCTTGACCCTGCACGTCGGTCGGGAAGAACCCGAGGCCCCTCTACCTCCCGACCCACGGGAGGGCCGATCACGGATCCGCCACGGCCGCTTCTTCCTCCGCAAGGTCGATACCATCGCGGGGGCGGCGCTCCTGTTGGCCTTGATCGCCTTCATCCTGACCTTGTTCATCACCTTGCCCGGGCATTTCCCGGCCTTCCTCGAACTGCAGGAGAAAGTCGAGGTGTTGTCCTCGCAACTCTCTGTACTCAATAAAGATATTATGCTCTTGCACAAAGATCGGCGCGCGCGGGAGCTCGTCGAACTCGGCCAGATGAAACTCCAACTCGATCGTTTCGCCGATGGACGCGGGGAAGCCCAACGACAACGGTTCCTCCTCCTGAGCGAGGAAGTGCAATCCTTGATTGACGACCTCTCCCACGAGGCCAAGCCTGCCCGCGGACCCCTGGACGAATGAGTGGTCGTTACCCGTGAGGTTGTTCCGAGGTCGCAATTTCCTGCTCCTCTGGTGCGGGCAACTCGTCTCTCTCCTCGGGGACAGTATCCATCACGTCGCGGTAATGTGGTGGGTGTACAATGCGACGGGTTCCTTCAACGCCACCGCGGCGATCATGATCGCCGTCTCCTTGCCCTATGTCCTCTTCGGACCCTTCTCCGGAACCCTGGTCGATCGGCTCGATCGGCGCAGCATCCTCGTAGGTTCTGATCTCGCCAGGGGAGGGCTGCTCCTGCTCTTTGCCCTCTTGGCCTATCGCGGGTTGCTCGACACATGGTCGGTCGTCCTGCTGACCTTCTGCCTCTCCAGTATCGCGACTCTGTTCAACCCGGCCGTGTTCGCGGTCTTGCCCTCGATCGTGCAGCGCGAGGACCTCGTCGCCGCCAATTCGGTACATGAGTTCTCCATCGAACTCAGCAAGGTGATCGGTCCGGCGATCGGCGGGTTGCTCATGGCCGCCTACGATCTCCATATGTTGTTCATTATCAATGGGCTGAGTTTTATCCTCTCGGGTATTTCGGAGTGTTTCATCAGGTTGGCGCCTTCCGAGGCAGAAAGGCACGAGTTCTTCGAGGACATCCGACAGGGGTTCCGATTGTTCCGCGAAGACGGCAGGTTGTTCGAACTGATCCTGTTCTTCGGAGTACTCAACCTTTTCACCGTGCCGCTCCTGGTCTTCATTCCCTATTTCGCCAAGGATGTGTACGTTCGCGGCGCAGTAGGCCTCGGCCTGATGGAGAGCGCGATCTCGATCGGCCTCATGGCCATTGCCGTCACCTTGACCCTATGGCGTCGCGAGAAAGACTTCAAGAAGGTGGTCATCGTGCCCCCATTGATCATCGGCTGCTGTTATCTGGTGGTCGGTAGGTTACCCGGTTTTTCCTCGACTCTCATCCTCTTGGCCATCATCGGCGCGAGCATCGGCCTGCTGAATATTTCCATGATCGCCTATTTCCAACGCATCGTCCCGGCCGCTTTCCTGGGGCGGTTCATGGGGTATCTCAATGTCCTCGTATTCGCCCTCCAACCCTGTTCGTACTTTCTCGCGGGGTTACTAGGAGGTTGGGTGGGACCCTCGGTCGTCCTCACCTCGTGCGGGGCGCTGATCTGCTTGCTGGGGCTTTTCGCTTGGTGGTTCCCGCGCTTCAAGGGCCTGGCCGGGCAAACGATCTGAGCCTCTTCAGGGTGTTGAGAGACCTTGCTTCTTGCTCAGGGCGTCGAGCCGTTGGCGGGCCAAGGGGAGACCTGGTTCGAATTCCGTGGCGATGAGGTAGTGTTCCCTGGCGTCTTCGAGGAAGCCCTGTTTTTCCAACGCAATGGCAAGATACAGGTGGAAGAGGCCGTTGTGGGGATCGTGAGTTAGGGCTTGGTTCAATTTCTCCTGGGCTTCTTGGTGCTTGCCGAGGAAGATGAGGGCTTCGGCGAGGGCATAGCTGAGGTAGGGTCTCGTGCCGTCATCCTGCGGCCCGAGCAGCTCGACCGCGAGCTCGTACCGATGCTGCAGTTTCGCGAGGAGGCCTTGATAGGTCGTGGCCTGGGAGTCTCCGGGATGGCTCGCGAGGTACTTCGTGAGATAGTGATCCGCGCGTTCGAGTTGGTCCATGGTGGGATTGGCCAAGACCAAGCGTTGGGTGTCGGCAAGGAGGAGTTCCTCGACATAGGGCAAGAGCTCCTTGTCGGGGAGGACTGGGTAGCCGAACAGCGGTTTGGGGCCATGCCGTTCGGCCTCAATGCAGCCGAGCAGGCTCCCGAGGATGGGCAGGAGGACGAGAGAGCGTTGGAGCGTCACCGCAAGACCTCGACTTGCCTTTTTTCGCGGACTATTTTATAGCATGCTGGAGTTGGATTGCAAAACTTTGTTATGCAATATCTTTTGATTGGTTTTTGTTTGCTCTCGGGGAGTCTGGCAGCGGCCGCGGGCGTTGCCGCCCGGCAGTTGGCGCTGAGTTCGGAGCAGCGCTTGGCGGAACTTCGCAACGAACTCGAGCAGCGGGATTTCTCTTACGTGGCCGCGGAGCACTCGATCGTTTCGGCGAAGGAAGACGGGGGCGACTTAGGAGAGTTCGAACTCTCCGGAGCCCAGGTCGAGGTCGCTCAGGCTTTGCGGTCCCTGCCCATAGGCGGCCTCAGTCAACCCCTGACGAGGGGGGAGATGGTCGTACTCTTCCAGCGGCTGGCCCCCCCTTCGAGCCTGCCGAAGGTTTCCTTCAGCTACCTGTTTGCGGATGGCGAACAACCCCTGCGCGAACTCCTCGCCTTGCTCACCGGCCGGAAGATCGGTTTCGATGCAGCCCTTGCTCGGGCCGATGGAGTGACCCTGCATCGGGGGAACGCCGTAGAGGTGAACTTCTCTGACCTCGACCCCTTCCTGCGCTTAGCCCTGCAGAGCCTTACCAAGAGCACCTGCTCCAAGATCGTGCGTAGTCGGGGACGGTACTTCCTGCTGCGGCTGGATTGAATCGGGACGACACCGCGATTCCCCCGCTTTCCATTCCTCACCGGATCGGCTATTCTCCCGTCGGTTCGAACATCGAGGTCGAGCAGGCCCGGGATGACGAGCGAACAAGCTGCCAAGGTGATCATTCTTGCCGATGAAGCGCTGAGGACCCTGCGGGTTCCTGCGACGGTCGTACCCCTGATTCCCGAACATGTCGCCCGAGAAACCGGCATCATGCCCCTTGCCTTCGACCAAGCGAAGTCCATCCTGACCCTCCTTATGCTCGATCCCTCCGACCAGGTGACCATCGAAGAAGTTCGTATGGTCACGGAAGCCGCGGTGATCAAAGTTGTCAGCGGGCGCTCCGAGTTGATACGCGAGGTGATCGAACGCTACTACCGTCCCTCTGACGAGGTGAGCGTCGTCGAAACCGTGGAAGAACCAAATTTCGGCGATGAAGTCGGCGCCGAGCTGCTCTTCCTCTGCTCCGATGCCCAGCTCAACGAGCGGCTGAGAGCCTTTCTGGCCAGTAGCCCGGTGTCCATTTCTATCGTCAAGAATGTCACCACCATCTCAGCTATCCTCGAACGCACCCTCTTCGATCATGTGGTCATTCATCGCCCGAGCTTCCAGGGGGTCGAAGACCTGGCTGCCAACATACGTAGCCGCGCACCCCAGGCCACCGTGAGGGTCATCGACAACCTCTTCGAACTCTGTTCCTTCGACGCCCCGGGCTCCAGGTCTGAGGTTGTCGGGGGACTTCCCACGGATTTTTTCTTCAATACCCTCGACTACCTGATCGGGATGCTCGAGACCGAGTACGATTTCTTCCGAGGTCAAGCCCATGCGCTCTGTGGCTATGCCCGGACTCTGGGGGAGCGGTGCGGGATGCCTCCGGAAGAATTGCTCAAGGTCTCTCTGGCGGCCTATTTTAATGATTTCGGTGAGTTCGTACGGAGAAGGAACTTTGCCGTCAACGAAGACAGTCTGTTGCTCGAAGATCAAGTCCTCAAAGAGGATGATACTCTTATCAATGAATTACAGGAACAGCTTGCGATTCCCTATGACCTTCGCACCATCCTGCGGTATCGCAACGAACGCTTCGATGGAGCCGGACCTCTTGGGTTGACCGGCAACGATATTCCCCTGGCCTCCCGCATCCTCGGGTTGGTCCATGTATTCATCAACGAGGCCAAGTTCAAAGGGAAGATCCAGAACAAGAGAGAATCCCTGCGCATTATCCAAGAGGAGATGCAGGGTCGCTTCGATCCCCAGCTTGTGACCAAGCTCGAGGAAATGGTGACCGAAGAGTGTGGAGAGGAACAGCAGCAAGGTGAGAGTGGGACGCGCCGCATCCTCTTGCTCGATACCAAGAATCTCGCCACCGCTCAAATGAAACTGCGCCTCGTGCACGAAGAGTTCGAGGTCGAGGTCGCAGCCTCCTCCCGCCGGGCGGTGGAGCAATGGAAGACCTTCCGTCCGGGCCTTGTGCTCCTCGGTATCGACAAACTCAATTTCGTCGAACGTATTCGCGACGAGGGAGTGGAAGATCTCAAGGTCATCCTGTTACTGCCGCGCAATACCCCGGTCGACACCTCGAAGGTCGAGGGGGTGGTCGATCAGGTAACCAAACCGGTGAACCTCGACCTCCTGGTGACGAAAGTGAGGCGGGCCTTCGGACTCGGAGCCCAAGAACGAGTTGGTGGGTTTTTCCAGCAGAGTCAGGAATTCTACGAACTGGCACGCAAGTACAAGGAGCAGGGAAATATTCTCGATGCCGCCCGGATGTTTGAGAAAGCCAGGGATTTCAAACAGGCCGGTGCCCTATATCTGGAAGCCCAGCAACCCGAAATGGCGGCAAGGGCCTATGAGAAGGGCAAGTACTTCAAGCGTGCCGCTGAATGCTACAAGCAAGCGAAGAACTACATCAAGCAGAACGAGATCTTGCTCAAACTGGGGGATTATTACTCGGCCGGGGCAAATCTGATGAAGAAGCACCGGTGGGACCAAGCCATCGCGATACTCCAGAAGGTCGACCGGGGATCCGAGAATTATCTCAAGAGCAAGATCCTGCTCGGTAAGGCCTTCATGAGCAAACGGAACTTTCCGTCGGCCATCGCCAATTTCCGCAGCGCGATCGACGACAAGAAGATCGGCAAAGAGAACCTCGGTAGCTACTATGTCTTGGCCGTAGCCCTGGAATATCACGGCGAATACGAAGAGGCGTTGAAAATCTACGAAGCCATCTACGGGGAGCAAGTCAATTACCAGGATGTGGAGAAGCGTCTCAAGAACGTCAAGACGAAGCTCAAGGACCAGAGGCAGAAAGAGCAACAAGCTGGGGGCGAGCAAGGCCGAGCCTTCGGGCCTGCCAAACGCTACAAGAAGCTCGAGGAGATAGGCCGGGGTGGCATGGGCGTTGTGTACAAGGCCGAAGACACGTTGCTCGGACGAGTCATTGCCCTCAAGGTCCTCGCGACGGCCCTGAAAGAAGATCGCAAGGTCGTCGACAATTTCCTGCGAGAGGCGCGATCTGCCGCGGCTCTCAACCATGCCAATATCGTTACCGTCTACGATGTCGGTATTGAGGACGGTAACTATTTCATCGCCATGGAAAATATCGAGGGTGAGACGTTGCGCGAGATCATTCGCAAGAAGCGCAAGGGACCTCTCGATCTGAAGAATACCCTGGCGATCAGCAAGCAGATCTGCAAAGGTCTCGGGTATGCCCACAACAACAAGATCATTCACCGGGACCTGACGACCAGCAATGTCATGATAACCATGACCGGGATGGTCAAGATCATGGATTTTGGCCTGGCTCGAGTGGTCGAACGCCTGATGAGCGAGCAATCGATCATCGGGGGTACGCCGTCGTTCATGTCGCCGGAGCAGGTCGAGGGTGATCCGATCGATCATCGTTCCGATATCTACACCTTCGGGGTGTCCATGTTCGAGATGGCCACGGCCGATGTTCCCTTCAAGAAGGGTGACCTCGGCTATCATCATCTCCATACGGCGCCCCCTTCTCCCAAGAGCATCAACCCCGAGACCCCGGATCTGCTCTGCGAGATCATTCTCAAATGTCTCCAGAAGAAACCCGATGACCGTTACCAGTCGGTCGATGAAATCCTCGAGGACCTCAACCGGCTCCAGCGTGAGGTCCAGGGGTAGGCGTATGGCAATCCTCGCCTCGGGTCGCACCGGGTATTGGCTGCCAGTTCTCCTCTCTACCTTCTTCGTAGCCTCCCTGCAGGCCCAGGAGCGGCGGGCCGTCTTCGCGCAGCTCACAACCGAGATCGATGAACCTGCGCTGAGCGAGCTGGCGGCTACGCTCGATCGAGGCCTTCGGGCTGGGTTGGCGGAGAACCCGAGCTTCGATCTTTTGGAAGCGATCGAGGTCGAGAGCATGGCAGCCGATTACCTTGCCGGGATCGACGGGTCGTGCCGGGATATCTCCTGCCTTGTGCAGATGGGTCGGTTCATGGGGGCCGATATAATCATGAGGCCAAGATTAGAAGGAAGCGGGCCGACCTTGTTCTTGCGTCTCCACCTGCTCGATTGTCGCACCGGAGCGCTCGAGTTCGCGCTGCTCGAGCAGTTCCGTCCCGAGGAGCTCGAGACGGTGGTGGAGAACGTGCGCCAACGGCTGGTGCAGGAACAATTCTGGTTGGATCTGCGCTTTCCCGGGGACTACGAGGGTCAAGTCTACATGTATGCTTCCAATACCCAACCGCCTGGGTTCACCACTTCCCTGCCCTTCTGGACCGTGACCCTCGCTGGAGCCTTCTTGGCCTCGGCGCTGTCGTCGTACTACCTCTGGCAGACTTCGCGCTGAACTGGAGTGGTGAATCAGTAACCGGCTTTTCGGGCCTGTGAGCGGGGCTGTTCTTCCCGTTGGGCATGGGGTTCGGCGGTTGGTTCTTCTTCCTGTTGTTCCTCGCCCCAATGGTCTTCGAGCTCTGGGAGATCGCGCATTTCTGCTGCGTTGAAGATGGCTCGTTCGACCCGGCGCATCTGGAGAGCGCGAACCGGAGTGATGGATTGGACCAAGGGGAGGTAACGCGCCAGGCTCCTCTCGACCATGGTCCCGAGGACCATCCGGCCTGCCAGCAGGATGAGGAGGAGGGCGAGGGAGATCGGCAGTACCGGGATACGGGTGGGACCTATGAGTTCCATGGTGACCATCGGTAAGGTCCCGGCAGTAGCAGTGGTGATGCCGGCCTCGGAGAGGTAGAGGCGGTGAGCGAAGGGATTACTGAAGCCGGCTGCCCGGATGGTACCCTCTTCACTCAGGTGCTGGACTTCGTCGAGCGATGCGATGGTCAGGCCGTCGACGGAATCTTTCGCTTTGAGGATCAGTTTATTGCGGACGGTCTTGGAGGCATGATGATAATTCAGCGCGAACAGGGCTGGGGTGTGGAGACCCTCGCGGATAAGAGTGTTGACATACAGCCGGTGCTCGGCACCGATCAGGTGATTGAGTTGGTGGCCGAGTTGGAGGACGCCGCCGGTGAGCTGCAGTTCTTGGACCAAGCTCTGGCGATGAGGATCGAGGGTGAAGCCGGCGCCGAGGATGCGATTAGACCCTGTCGTTCCGAAGAGGTCGCGTTCGTCTGTGGAACACTGTACTGCTCCGCTCTGGTCGAGAACGCGGGCGAAAGTTACCTCGGGATGGTG
Organism: Deltaproteobacteria bacterium RIFOXYA12_FULL_61_11; assembly: GCA_001799195.1. Classification (GTDB taxonomy): domain Bacteria; phylum Bdellovibrionota_F; class JAHFAK01; order YA12-FULL-61-11; family YA12-FULL-61-11; genus YA12-FULL-61-11. The sequence goes on from MGSU01000018.1 coordinate 18,868, forward strand.
GCGGAGGAAGGTCGCCAGAGTATCGAGAATGGTTTCGAAGCGTCCCTCGGTTAGGAGTGGAGCAACCATCCCGGCCAGGTGTGCGCCGAGAGCATGGGTTTTCTCCAAGTTTGCCTGGAGCTGCAGGGTACCGTGGTCGAGGCTGTGCTCCCGTGCGACACGATTGTCGCGTTCCTCGAGGTAGAACAGGAGGCCGAACAATCCAACGGCTACAAGCAGGAACATGACGTAATAGACTGGGAAGAGCGCCCGTTTCAGATTGTTACGGTGCAGCGCCAGCAATGTCGTAGTATGGTCGACCATGGCGTCAGCCTCCGGTAGATAGCTTCTTGAAGATCGTATGCACAAAGCCTTCCAATTCGGTGCTGGATAGATCGAGGTCCACGATTTCGCGCAGGACTTGGATCAGTTCGGACTCGAAGCGGACCTCGGTCGAGGGCCAGACTTCATGGTGCCCGAAATATCGTCCGTTGCGCTCGACCACGTCCAAGAACTCCTTGCTGCCGTTCGAGTGTTGCCAGGGAGTATGGAGGAGTGCACTCCCCGGCAGCATTCCGAGGGTCGAGAGCAGGGTCTGTTCCTCCAATTCCTGAGCGGCCAGGAAACCGAGAAAACGAACCGCGGCGTCGCGACGCTCGGTAGAGGCTGAAACGGCAAAATTCGAACCATTGAGATAAAGGTAATTACGCAAGATCAGGTCGCTACCGAGGCCGCGGGGGGGGAGGGCCACGAAATACCCATCCTGCCAACAGGTGCGGTGGAAAATCTCGAGGTCTTGCGGCAACAACGCGAGGATGCGGCCGTTGCGGAAGCGGTCGAGCAGAGGAACCAGCGCTCCCCCCAGGCCGCGTTGATACGCCAAGGTGTGCTTCAGGATAGTGCCGATGTTGTGTAGGGATTGGGTCAGGTTGCGGCGATTGTCGCTTTCGGATGGGGCGTCTCTGCCCCTATCGAGCATGAGTTCGCTACCGTGGTTGTAGGCAATGGGGAAGAGCCAGAAGGGATCATCCTCGCGCTCGAAATAGGTGGGAATACCCAAGACACTGATGGGTTGCAGACCGTTGGAGACGAGTAAGTTGTTACAACGGTGTATTTTTTCAGGGACCTCCAGATCCTCCTCTTTGGCGAAGACGAGGTCGTGCTTGATTCCCTTGGCCTCGAGTTCGCGGAGATGGAAACGGACCAATTTGAGTTGGATGGCTGCGAGCGAGCGCCGCAGACCGTCCCAGGTCTCGAACAAGAGTTCGTGCAACACGATGCCTTCGGGCACGCGTTGATTGATCTCTTTGAGCAGGCGAGCATTGATGACCAGGGGTTGGCCGCGGAAGAGCAGGGGGACGCCGAAGATGCGATACCCAATGCCCTCCTTGTGGTCCAGGCAGGTGGCGAACAGGGAGTTGCTGCGCTGCAGGCTGATTTCGTGCAACAGTGGACGTTCGAGCAAGGGACCGATGCTGCTGCGCCGGAAATTGGACAGCAGGAGGTCCTCGGTGCCGGGTTGAGCATTGGGGGTGATGTCGTCGATCCATCCCCGGCGGATGTAGAAGCGGAAGAAGCGCGAGGGGAGTTCGATCACGTCGGGACGAGTCGCGCGAGTGCGGCCGGCGAGATCGACCCGTTGCAGGTGTTCTCGCAAAGGTAGGCTGCGCAGTTCGACGCCGATCCCGGTTTTTTTCGTGAAGGTCTCGGTCAGAGAACGGAGCAAAGCCTCTTTTCCGCGCGTCTGGAAGAGCCATACTTCGAGTTGCGGTGGCTCAGGGCGAGCCTCAAGCGGAGCCGACGCAGCGATCAACCAGAGACAAGAAAGTATTGCAGCGGTTCGAAGACGTGTCACCACGGATCATCGATCCAAAAGGCCTTGAAGCAGCACCGCCGAGACCGCAATGCCCAAGAGGAAGGGAGAACGAGTAGGGGCAAGACGCGAGCTCACTTCAGTTCGTCGCGCTTCCGGCGGAGTAGCTTTCCCTTGTGGTGCTCGAAATC
>MGSU01000019.1 GCA_001799195.1 Deltaproteobacteria bacterium RIFOXYA12_FULL_61_11
CGGCGCCACCGCTGACGACGTCGCCCAGCTCGCCATAGTCACCGGCGTAGCAGTCTCCGGCGTGCACGCTGCCTCGGTCAAGCTGACCTCGGACGACAACTTCACCGTGGCTCAAGGTACCGGCGGCGGCACCGCCACGGCCACCGTCTTCGGCGTGACCTCGGGGGCCTACTCGACCTCCTCGACCACGTCGATTTCGACCATGACCCTGCTCACGCAGGACGACGCGGCCAACGCGATCGAGATTCTGGACAACACGCTGCGGCAGCTTAACTCCCGCCGAGCCACCCTGGGCGCCACCCAGAACCGGCTCGAGTCCACGATCAAGAACCTGTCGACCACGGTCGAGAACCTCTCGGCCGCGAACTCGCGGGTGCGCGACGCGGACATCGCCGAGGAGACCGGCAACCTGACCAAGATGCAGATCCTGCAACAGGCGGGCATCTCGGTCTTGGCCCAGGCCAATGTCTCCACCCAGGCGGTGCTGTCCTTGCTGCAATGAGTGAGGCGAGTTGCTAGGACCATGACGGGTGGGGCGCTCCCTCGCTCCACCCGTTTTCGACGAACACAACCAGGGCGGTGGCCAGGGAGGGTGAGAGCCGAACCGCCCGTAACAATACGAGGTTATTGCGATGGACTGCAAGGTCAACGAAACCGCGCAAGGGCAGGGTCGCCCGAGCGGCGGGGCGCTCAAGGCGCTCGAAGACCCCTTCCAGGTCGTCGCGCATCGCTCCGAACCCCCGAAACGGGACAACTACATCAGGGGGCCGGACGCGAGGCGGCTGCAACGGGAAGAGGCCGTCGAGTTCACCGCCGAACTGAACAAGGTCTTCGACCAGACCAAGCTGAGCTTCCAGGTCGACGACCGGTCGGAGAAGGTGGTGATCAAGGTCATTGATAAGGAGTCGAACGAGGTGATACGGCAGATACCCAGTGAAGAGGTCGTGGCCCTGCGGGAGCGGGTGGAACACCTCCGAGGGATGCTGTTCAACCAGAAAGTGTAACGGGCAAAGGATGAAGGGTCCGGTGACGGTTCGCCGCACCGGGCCCTTTCGATAACGTTCACCCCTGACGACTCCATTTCCTTCTTCAGTTTTTTCCCCATCCTTCCGATGAATACTCTGTCAGGGTTTTTTGCGAGGTTCTCGATGTCTTCCATGGGTAGCGTCTCCTTCGGCGGGTTGATGTCGGGTATGGACACGCGCGGCCTGATCGATAAATTGGTCAACGCCTCGAGTCGCCCCATCCTCCTCATGCAGCGCGAGCAAGTGATCCTCCAGGGCAAGAAATCGCTCATCACGGACATCACCTCGAAGCTCGAAGCCCTTGGCAACGCCTCCCGCGTGTTGACCCTCGACACCACCTTCCAGGCCTTCAAGTCCACCTCGAGTGACACCTCGGTCATCGACGCCTCGGTGGCTTCGACCTACGGGGTGCAGGAAGGGGCCATCACCATCGACAACATCACTTCGCAGGCCTCGTTCCAGCGTCAGGTGATCAGCTCGACGGGCACGCCGATCAGCGATGCCGACGCCTACCTCGACTATGCCGACGCCACCACCCTGACCATCACCTCCTATACGTCTGAGGTGAGCGATGTTTCTATTTCGGTCGACTCCACCACCACGCTCAACGAACTGGCCGCGGCCATCAACAACGCCGCCGGCAACAGCCTGGTCAGCGCCAGCGTGATCAACATCTCGGCCGACGAGGACAACCCCGAGTACAAGCTGATCCTCAAGGCCAAGAACACCGGGCTCTCGGATTTCGGCGGCGCCCAGACCCGCGGTTTCGACGCGAGCGAGCTCGAGACCCAGAGCACCCTGTTCGACACCGTCTCCAACAGCAACGGCACCGACGCCCAACTCGACATCGACGGCGTGACCGTGACCCGTTCGACCAACACCTTCACCAACGTGCTCAACGGGCTGACCTTCACCCTGAAGGACCTACCGGCTGCGGGCACCCAGGTCCAGGTCACCACCAGCCGCGATACCGACGCGCTGGTCAGCAAGATCAACACGCTGGTCGACGCGTATAACAACGTGGTCACCACCATCGGCGAGCAGTACAAGCTCGACGAAGAGACCGAATCCCTGGGGCTGCTCGGCGGCGACAACTCCTTCAAACGCATCCAGAAAGACATTCAGATGATGATCACCGGGTATGCCGGCGGGCTGCGGCCGGGCTATCACGCGGTGACCGGCTTCGCCGACATCGGCTTCGAGACCGACGAGGAGACCGGCGAGGTCAGCTTCAACTCCAGCACCTTCACTAGCCTCTACGGCAGCGAGCGCGAGCTGGTCGAGGCCCTCTTCCTCGAGGAGAGCAGTATCGGGGGCATCGCCACCGAGGGTATCGCCGAGAAGGTCTATTCCTATGTGTCGGGTCTGACCGAAGGCTTCAACGACCCGATCTATGCCAAGACCCACGAGAGCATCATGGATGCCAAGGTCACTTCGCTCGAACGCGAGATGGAGGACATCGAGGAGCGCATCGCCCGGCAACAGAGTTCCCTCGAGGCCATGCGCGAGCGCCTGACCGCGCAGTTCAATGCCATGGAATCGCTCATCAGCGGCATGCAGAGTCAGGGTAACATGCTGAATTCGTTCTTCAGTAGTCTTTCCAATAATCAGAAGTGAGATGGTCTCACCACGGAGGGGAACATGACCATGTTGAACAACAATCCCTATCTCAAGGCCAAGGGCCTGGGATCCTACGGGGCCGGGAAAGTGGCGGGCAATTACGCCAGCACCCAGGTCACGACCGCCTCTCCGCAGAAATTGGTTCTCATGCTCTACGATGGAGCGGTGCGCTTCCTGCAAAGCGCGAAGGGCCATCTCGAACGCAAGGACCACGCTGCCTACGGCGAGAACATCCTCAAGGCCCAGCGCATCTTCATCGAGCTGAAGAAGGGGCTCGACCATCGCCAGGGCGGGGAGATCTCGGCCAACCTCGAGCGGCTCTACGATTTTGTCGATTACCAGTTGGGCATCGCCAGTATCCGCAAGGATGCCAGTATGGTCGATGAGGCGCTCAAGGTCGTCCTCGAGCTGCGCTCGGCCTGGGGCGAGATCTGCAGCCGCCCGAACATGGAAGAAGAGGTCGCGCGGTATCGTGCCGGAGCAGTGGCCGCCGGTTGACGAGAGTTTATCGACCGCCGAGGAGTTTGCTCGCGAGCAGGTCGATCATGGAACGCAAGGCGATGTGCGGGGCTTGGAGAACCGTCGTGAAGTGCCGCTTCGCCTCGGTCGTGGTGGTCGGTCCGATACTGGCCGCGACGAGCTGGTTGAGGGGTTTCCCCGCCGCCAGGGTGATCAGATTCCGCACGGTGGACGGACTGGTGAAGGTCACGGCCGCAAGGCTCGGCAACAGGGCGTGCAAGCGCTCGGTGTCGCTCATGGCCGGAATGACCGTACGGTAACAGAGCAGGGCCGAGGCCTCGGCCCCGTGATCCCGCAAGAACTTTGCAAGTTTCCCACTGCCCAGATCCCCCTTGGGGAGGAGGAAGGTCCGACCGACGAGGGGTTCGCCGGCCAGGGTCTCGATGAGCGAGGCCTCGGTCGAGCCCGGGGCCAGACGGTCGACCCGGACGCCCAGGTCCCTGCACAGGGCCGCGGTCTCGCTGCCGATACAGGTGACCTGCGTGCGTGGGTCGAGGCGCTGTTTGCGGTGGTGGGCCAACTGGAAAAAATACCTGACGCAGTTGCGGCTGGGAAAGACGATCTCGTCGACCCTGTCGAGTCCGAAGAGCAAGGTCCTGCCGCGTTCGTCCGGTTCCACGGTCTCGATGGCTATGGTCGGGAAGGGAATCCCCTCGCAACCGGCAGTCGCGAGCAGGGCGAGTTGCCGTTCGGGATCGGGTTGGGTTACCAGCACCTTGGGCATCGCGCTCATAGTCGACTCGTCGGGATCTGCCTGGAGAGGAGTTCGAGGGCTTGAATATCCGAAACGTCCCGAGGAAGCAAGGAAAAGGTATGGAGGAATTCCCCGGGGTCGAGTTGTGCGGCCAGCTCTTCCACGACCGTGCGCTCGTGCCGGAGCAGGTTCTCCCCAAGACAATAGACGTGTGCAAGGGCTTGTTCCGCCGGGTTGGAGCCAGGCTGCCGCTCGGCAAGCTCCTCGGCCAAGGAGGCCGGGGCGCCGTCTCTCGGGAAGGTCTTGTTGACCAGTACGCCGCAGCAGTGCAAGTGACGCTCACGTAGCTCACGCCGGAAGTAGAGGGCATCGCGCACATTACTGCGGGTCGGCGTGGTCACGATGACGAATCCCGTGGCCTCCGAATGGAGGAGATCCATGATCGCGCCGATGTTGTGCCGCAGGGCATGTTGATCGAAGAGACCGTCGATGGCCTCACCGAACTCGACCAAGCGGCGGAGGGGGGTCAGGCCGATGACCGTATCGAAGGCAGCCATCACGGTCCTGAGGCCGAGGCGGAAGGGATTGAAGGTCCTGGCGTTCGGAGGACTGCCGAACAGCCCGCTGAAGAAGCGGCGGATGCGTTCGCTGCTGTCGAAGAATTCGATCAATCGGGTTGGTGAGGAGAGGAAGCTGAGCGCATCCTTGGTCGGAGGGGTATCGACGATCACCTTGTGATAGTTCTTGGTGTTGACGATGGTGATGAGCTCGCGCAAGGCCAAGAATTCTTGTGCGCCGACAAGGGCTTGGAGGGCGTCGCCGAAGATCTCGTGCGAGAAGATCGGGGAGAGCCGCGGGAGTTCGGCGAGATACCGTTTGATGACACTGTCGGGATTGACCATGAAGAAGCGCAACGGCAGGGCACCGACCGGGCTTTCGTCGGCGTTGGCCGAGTCGTTCATGCCGAGGGTGTCGAGCAAGCGGCGAGCAGGGTCGATGGTGATACAGGCGCTCAGCCCCGCGGTCTTTGCCTGATGGACGGCAAGGGTGGCGGCGAGGCTGGTTTTGCCCACGCCCCCGCTGCCGCAGCAGACCACGATGCGTTTCTCGAAAAGGACCTCGGCGAGCGAGGGCCTTCGTTCAGTCGAACCTGGCATGATCCGAAATTCTCCTCGCAAGTGCGTCGATGATCTGTTCCAGACCTTGGCCGGGGGTCGGCACCATCAGGGGTAGCCCGAGCACCGGTACTCCGGTGGGCGCGGACAGACGTTCCAGTTGCCGCATGGCCGAGCGGTAGCGGTCCTCGAGGAGCCGCGCCCGGCCCAGGACTAGGCCCTGCTGGTCGGGGTCAGGGGTCAGGGCTCGGACCAGGTCCTCGAGGGTTCGGCCGTCCTCCTCCCGGGTCCGGAGCGACCACTCGACCGTCTCGAGAACTTTATTCGCGAGTACCCCGCCGAGCTTCACCACGGTGCGCTTCCTCAATTCCTCCTGTAATTGATTGGCTTCATTCACCGCCAAGGCTTCGGCCAGGGTCACGACCAGCGCTTTGCAGCGCTCCGGAGAGCCGAGATCGGCGAGCATGCGACGGCAATTGGAAGCGATCGGTCCGATGCGCAGGGCACTCTCCATCAGGGAAGGTATGGTCAGGTAGAAGGCGATCTGGCCCGAGGGCGGAGCGTCCCAGACGACCAGGTCGTACGCGTTGAACTGGAAGGCCTCGCTCCAGACCTTGCCGATGATGAAGATCTCGCGCACACCGGGTATGGCGTTGAAGAGGGCCCGGCTGAGCCGCCGCCGGAACACTCCCTCGAAGATCAGGTTCGGCACCTTGAGGATCTCGGTGAACATCTCCCGCATCGCGCTCTCGGGGTCGATCTTGACGAGGCTCACGCCTGCGCTCACGGCCAGCGGTTCGTAATAGATGGTGTCGAGTTGGTAATAGCCCAAGAGGGAGCTGTGGGTGGTCGGTTCGAAGTCGTCCTGGATCAACAGCACCTTCTTGCCCGCTCGCTCGGCTGCAACGGCAATGGCCAGGGCCACGGTGGTCTTGCCTACACCGCCCTTGCCGGTGACAACCAACAGCCGACCGCGCAGGTCGAGGTCCGAGGAAGCGGGGAGTTGCGGCACCGGTTCGCTCACAGGTCCTCGATGGAGGTAAGGGTGGGCTCTCGATCCTCGAGCCCCGGCAAGGGGAGGGAGAACGCCTGGCCTCCGTAACCTCTGACCAACTCGGCGCCGACGATATCCTGGTGTCCCGCCTTGACGAGGATCTGGGGTCTGAGGGCTTCGAGCAGGCGGAGAGGGGTCTCGTCATCGAAGAGGATGAGGTGGTCGATACAATCGATACTGGCCAGGAGGTAGAGCCGTTGACGTTCGCGAATATGGGGGCGGTTCTGGCCCTTGATCGCGCGGATCGAACGGTCGGAGTTGGTCGCCACGACGAGGAGATCCCCCAGGGCTCGGGCTTGGCGGAAGAACTCGATGTGCCCGAAATGGAGCATGTCGAAGCACCCATTGGTGAAAATGACGCGCAAGCCTTGGGCCGAGGCTTCCTTCACAAGGCCGGTCAATTCCTCCAACTGCTTAATTTTCTTCGAAATGAAATGTTTGTGTTCCAACTCGAACCGCACCTCGTCCAGATTGACGGTGGCGGCTCCGAACTTGGTCACGGCCAACCCACCGGCGAGGTTGGCGAGGAAGGCGAGTTCTTCGAGGGGGACGCGATTCAGCAGGTTGACCGCCGCGTGCGCCAGGATGGTATCTCCGGCACCGGTCACGTCATAGACCTCGCGCGGTTCGGCCGGGAAGGAGCGGAGGGGACCTGCTTTCGGCTGGAGGGCGACCCCCTGCTCTCCGAGGGTGACGAGCACCGCACCACCGATGAGTTCGGCGAGGTCGAGCAGCGCGGTGTGCAGGGAAGGTGCATCGGGGAGTGGCCTCCCGAGAAGGGCCCCGACTTCGTTGCGGTTGGGGGTGAGGAGGTCCACTCCCGCGTACTTGCGCGGATCGGTTCCCTTGGGATCGGCCAGGATTGGTTTGTGGTGGCTGCGGGCGAGTTCGATCAAGGCTTGGCAGAGCGATGCGGAGAGGACCCCTTTGCCATAATCGGAGAGGACCACGCCGTCGACGTGCTGCATTCGTTCGCGAGCTAGCTCGAGGAGGCGGTCCGCGAGGGCCGGGTCGAGCCCGGTTTCGGTTTCGCGATCGAGGCGCAGGACTTGGTAGCGACGGGAGATGAACCGGGTCTTGGTCGTGGTCGGGCGGGTAGGGTCGACGAGACAACCCGCCGCTTCGATGTGCAGATCCTCAAGCAGTTCCATTACCTTATGTCCCGAGGGGTCCTCGCCGAGCACTCCGAGCAGGGAAACGCGTTGTTCGAGCGCGCGGAGATTGCGGGCGACGTTGGCCGCACCTCCCAGATTGAAATGATGGTCGCGGTAGCGCAAGACCGGCACCGGGGCTTCTGGGGACAAGCGTTCGGTCGAGACCTGGACGTACTCGTCGCACATGAGGTCGCCGATGACGAGGACGGATCGGGGGGTGAGTGCGCCGAGGGTGGCGAGGTGGTCGAGCATGGGCGGATTTGCTCTCAGGTCCAGGTCCGAGGTATCTTACTCGCCTCGGCGGAGGGTGCAAGACCTTTCCCTCTCCCTTCGTATATGCGGTCATGGTCCGGATATTGCTGAAGCTCTCATCCGGGAACTGGGTATGCTCCCGGAGAAGTTGCAAGTGTTTGAAACTCCCAGGACCCACGGTGCTTCATTGAGGCTGCGAGGTACGGACATGTCCCATGAACGTCTCAGGTTGCTCGTCTGCACGCTCTTGACCTTTGCCGTGCTCCGAGCCGAGGCGACGACCTTCGTCGGGCAGGACCTGCCCACCTTCGTTCGGGATGCCGACCTAGTGGTGGTCGGTAAGGTCAAACAGTTACGTGCCGGACGTCTTGGGACGATGATTTACACCTATGCCCGGGTCCAGGTCGAAGAAACGGTCACCGGTGAGAACCGAGGGACCGAGGTCGTACTCGTCCTTCCCGGCGGGGTGAGCGGGGACCAGGGTATTCGCATCCACGGTTCTCCTCCGTTGCGCCTCGATGAGCGTTGCGTTTTCTTCCTCGAAGGCATGACCCATCAGCCACCGCCCGAGCTCGGGTTCGAGGGTCCGTATTTCCGGATTCTCGGTCTCGGCACCGGCCGCTATCGCATTGTCACTGATCCCGCGACCGGAGAGGACGTGGTGGTGGCCGCCGATCCCCAGACGCAAGGGAATACTGCGGGGGTCAAGGCCATGAGGACAGAGCAGAAAGGTGCCAGGCGTTTGACTGACTTGGTCCAGGAGATCAAGGGCACGAACGGAGGTTCCCGATGAAGGACCGAACGCTGCGGTCAGGCTATCTGATAGGGCTGCTGCTGGCCGTCTTCTGTTCCACGCCGGTCAGCGCCTACAAGGTGATCTCCCAGAACGGCAACGAGGTGCGTTGGAACGGCGACAAGGTCCGTTTCGTGGTCAGCGCCAATGGTTCCGACGACTTCCACAACGGCCGCGATGGCGCCGGCAGTGAGCTCGACGAATTCACGGTGATCAACCGTTCGTTCGGCACCTGGCAGACCCTGGTCGGCAACGAGTTGAGCATTCTCGACGGTGGAAAGGTCAATGCAGTCGAGACCGGTATGGACGGCGAGAACACGATCGTCTTCGTCGAGAATAATTGGCGCGGGCTGCCGTTCCATCCACCGGAGGGGGCGCTGGCGGTGACGATCTCCAGTTTCGACTTCTCCAAGGGGCGCATCGTCGATAGCGACATCCACTTCAACGGGGAGTATTTCGATTGGGCCCTGGTCGATGATCCCTCGGAGCAAGGTGCCGTGGATCTTGCCAGCATCGCCACGCACGAGATCGGCCACTTCCTGGGCTTGGAACATTCGTCCGAAGACCCGGGTGAACGCAACGTCGTCTTGCGCGACGCGGCCATGTATTACAGCTCCCGACCGGGGGATATCAGCCAACGCGAGCTCAATGACGATGACCGCAAGGGTGTGACCCACATCTATCCGAGCAACGAAGCCGCGGTGCTCCAGCCTGCCCTGTACCAGGTTTCTCCTTCGAGTCTCGTCAACAGCTACCAGGGAGGCGTGGTCGAGCTGAGCATCAGCGGCGCCAATTTCCGGGCCAATTGCTCCTTCAAGCTGGTCAAGACCCGTTGCTCCAATTGCAGCGACATCACCGCGGTCGCGGTCAATACCAACGGTTCCACGGCCACGGCTTGGTTCGATGTGACCGGTCAACCGGCGGGAAGCTATGATCTGATGGTGTACAACACCACCCAGAAGACCGACAACCTGCCCAACGCCGTCGAGATCCTGGAAGGCAATTACCGAAATTTCGGCTATAATGTCAATCAGGTGCAGCCTGCCGCCGAGCCTGTCGAGGAATATACCTATACGGGTTGCGGGTTGGTTCGCGGGGTTGAGGCCAATACTGGGAACTGGGGCTGGCTGCTTGCCCTCGGGGCAGTGGCGTGGAGCTGGCGCCGTCGCCGCGGCTGACTATCCCTCACTCCTCTCTTTCCCGAAATCTCCGAACAGATCCGCCCGCACATGCTCGAGTACCGGGAGCGAGGCCCGTAGCTGAGTCTGGTAGGCGAGGTCGATAATGCCGAGCACGCTGGTCTCGCGGTCCTCGGCCCTGACCAAGACCTCTCCCCAGGGAGAGACGATCATTGAACGCCCGTGCGAGAGCCTTCCCTTGTAATGTTGGCCGAATTGGTTGCAGGCCACGAGGAAGACCTGGTTCTCGATCGCCCTGGCCCGCAAAAGTGGTTCCCAGTGGTCTTTGCCGGTGTGTTCGAGGAAGGCCGCGCTGAGGAGGATGACCTGAGCCCCTCGCAGGGTGAGAGCGCGGAAGAGTTCCGGGAAGCGTAGATCGTAGCAGGTCGCCAACCCGAGCCGGGCTCCCAGGGCCTCCACGGTGACGAGGGTCGAACCGGCCTCGATATGGGCAGATTCCATGACGCCTTTGCCCACGTAATCGAAGAGATGGATCTTGTCGTAGCGGGCCAGCACCTCGCCGGTCGGCCCGAGGAGGAACGTCGAATTCGTCCCGCGGCCTTCCGAGGAGCGGATCGCGATACCGCCGACCAGGAGGTGGATCCCGGTGAATTTAGCCAGGCGGCGCAGGGCCGAGAGAGTCGGCCCGTCCAGTTCTTCGATGTTCGCGGGGATCTCATGTTGCGGCACGATACGGTTGACGTTTTCGGGGAGGCAGATCAGCTCCGCACCGCGCTCGGCCAGGTCCTCGACGAACCCCGAGACCCGGCGCAGGTTGTCCTCGCAGCTCGCATTGGCGGTGAGTTGGACCAGACCTACGCGCATGGGCAACCTCCTCGTTGGTGCTTCTTCGCCGGGGAGAGCCTAGGTTGCCGGCAACCCCTTGTCAACGAGGTCCTGCACGAGCCTTGGACAGGGAATTCCTACGGTGATTTTTCCCATTGCCAAACCGGGTCGTTGGCTGCTATATCGCCCCGTCTGGGCCAGGATAGCTCAGCTGGTAGAGCAGCTGATTCGTAATCAGCAGGTCGAGGGTTCGAGTCCCTTTCCTGGCTCCATTCTTTCTTTTCCCAGCACTCATCCTTATTTCGCTCGCATGCGCCGGACCAATTCGGCGGCGAGGGCGTCGCTGCCGTCGACCAGGGGGTCGTAGACCGGCAGGCCGAAGCGGCGGCGGTAGTCGAGGAAGAGGGACTCGCGTTCCGCGGGTGCGAGCTTCCGGCCGTTCACCGCGAAGCCGAGGTACTGCGGCACGCGCAGGTGGGAGAGGAGGTCGACATAGGTCTCGAGGATCGTCTCCAGTTCGGGGAGGTGCACCTGGGTGTCTTTGCAGCACAGGCGGGAGGGTTCGTGGCAGAAGAGCAGGTAGTGCGGCAGGGTGCCGTGGAGCAGACCCAGGGTCACCGCACCGTAGCCGGGATGGTGGATACCTCCCTGGCCTTCCACGACCAACACCTCCGCGTCTCGGTGCTCTTCCAGGAGGAGCGTTTCGACGGCTCCGGAGACGAAATCCGAGACTACGCTGTCCACGGCGAGGCCGTACCCGGCGATCATCATGCCGGTCTGGCCGGTGGGAAGGAAGCGAGCGTTGACGCCGAGGCGTTGCAGCGCAAAGGTCAATTCCAGGGCCGCGGTCATCTTGCCCAGGGCGCAGTCCGAGCCCACGGTCAAGACGATGGTGCAGGGGAGGTCGAGCGCTCTACAGGTGCCGACCGGATAGGTCCTGCTGTGCCGGCGGGTATCCCAAACCTTGCCGCCGTTCCTCGCCGCGGCGGCGGCTATGTCCGGTACGTCCAGGAGATGGTGGTGCAGGCCGTTCCAGATTTCCAGGCCGAGGTCGAGCGCCCGGACGAGGTCGGTGATCCACGTTGTCGGGAGGCTGCCGCCGCGAGGCGCGACGCCGAGGATCAGGAGATCGGGTTGCTCGGGCAGGAAGTCGTCTAAGCTCGCCTTGATCGGGGCTTCCGGGGAGCCGTGAGACCAGAGGTCCCCCACCCGCCGGCCTGCCAGGCTGCGATCCACGACTCCCAGGATGCGACCCGGTGGGTAGCGGAGCAGGCTCAGGGCGGTCTTCGCGAAGCGCCCACCAAACTCGTCCTGCGCATAGATGACGATGCGCCGCTCGGCCATTCCGTCCTCTCAGTGGGTGTGCCGGAGGGGGAGGTTCTTCTCGAGCTCAGTGGTCGCCAGGGCAAGCATGGCCGCTGGGTCGACCACGGAAGGGTCGAAGAGTACCGACCCGAGGGTGCAACCGAGATGGAGCCGCCGACCCATGAAGGTGTACGTACGCTCCTGAAGGCGTTGGCGAATCTTCTCCCCCACGACGGCGGCACCTTCGGGTTTTGTACTGAGGAGGAGCAGGGCATAGCGATCGGGGGCCAGCGCACACGCGACGTCACTCTTGCGGATACAGGAGGTGAGCAGGCCGGCAAGGTCGCGTAACACCCTGGACCTCGCGGCGAGACCGAAACTCTGAACCAGGACCTCGAGGTCCTGGACCTGGACCAGGACGAGGGCGAAGCACTCGCCATGGCGCCGGGCCTTGGATAATTCCGTCGACAGGCGTTGCTGGAAATAACGGCCATTGTACAAGGTGGTTTCGGCGTCGAGCATGGCCAAACGCTCGAGTTCGCCACGCAGCAGGTGGGTTTCGGAATGAAGGCGTTGATTGACCCTGAGTACTTGCAGGAGGGACAGGGCCGTACCTTCTTCCCCCGACCCTACCCTCAGAAAACCTGTGTTGAACCGTTGGAACAGAGAAGTCAGTTCTTCGAGGGGCGGCTGGTTCTCGGCGAAGAGTACCAGGGGAAGATGAGCGTATTCGTCGACTTTTCGGAGTTCCACCAGGCTTCGGAAATCGTCCAACCTCGCCAGTTCCAAGCCCAAGAAGAGCGCTTCGACCGGTTGAGTGGCCAGTTCGAGCAAGAGGAGTTTGTAGTTACCGCTCGACGAGACCGTGCAGCCATCAGGAGCCAGAGCACGCTCGAAGAAGGCGAACCATGTCTTGCTGCTGTCGACAACGAGGATCGAACCCATCACCCACCCGGACTACGCATGCTATCAGCAGAATGCCCTGCAACTGTAATCGGGGCCTCGGGGAAATGCAATGAGGGATCGCCTGGGGAGGAAGCCACTCCGCAGCGTGACGTTCGGTGAATGCGGGAGCGGAGGTTCCGGTAGGACGTTAGCTGCGTTTGGCGCAGAACTCGGAGCGGGGTTTCTCGGCCAAGCGATCGTTGACCCGTTTCTCGAAGAATTTCACGAATTCGGAGAACTGGTCGAAGACGCTGGTGTACTCCTTGTCCGTGAGGGTGTTGAACAGGTGGAAGGTCTTTTTGATGTCCATGGTCACCTCTGCTCACTAGAGCGATGGCCTGGGCATGAAGAAGCAACAAGTGTTCCATTTGTTGTGATAAGCAAGAACAATTAGTTGGGTGCTGTCTATGATGCGGAGCACAACACTTTTCAGAGCCCATTGTGCAGAAATTCGGCAGATGGACCAAACGATGAGGGCAGGTCGGACGTGGGGAGTGGGCGAGTAGTGGATTATTGGTTCATGGAGAAGAGGAACTCGTCGTTGGTCTTGGTCTTGCCGAATTTGTCGAGCAGGAATTCCATGCTGTCGATGGCGTTCAAGGGATGCAGGACCTTGCGCAGGACCCAGACCTTGTTGAGCACTTCCGGGGTCTGGAGCAGTTCTTCCTTCCGGGTCCCGGATTTATTGATATCCATGCAGGGGAAGATACGCTTTTCCATCAGTTTGCGGTCGAGGTGGATCTCGAGGTTTCCGGTTCCCTTGAATTCCTCGAAGATGACCTCGTCCATGCGGCTGCCGGTGTCGATCAGGGCCGTGGCCACGATGGTCAGGCTACCGCCTTCCTCTATATTACGAGCCGCTCCGAAGAAGCGTTTCGGGCGGTGCAGGGCATTGGAGTCGACACCGCCGGAGAGGATCTTGCCGCTGGGGGGCACCACCGTGTTGTAGGCTCGGGCCAAGCGGGTGATGCTGTCGAGCAGGATGACCACATCGCGTTTGTGCTCGACCAGGCGTTTGGCTTTCTCGATGACCATTTCAGCGACCTGGACGTGGCGTTGGGCCGGTTCGTCGAACGTGGAACTGACGACCTCGCCCTTGACCGTGCGTTCCATATCGGTGACTTCCTCGGGCCGTTCGTCGATGAGGAGCACCATCAGGACGACTTCCGGATGATTGGTGGCGATAGAATTAGCCAATTCTTGCAACATCATGGTTTTGCCGGTCCTGGGCGGAGCGACGATGAGCGCGCGCTGGCCCTTGCCGATGGGGGTGAGGAGATCCATGATCCGCGTGGAGTACTTGGTCGGTTGGAACTCGAGCTTGAATTTCTCATCCGGGTACAGAGGCACCAAGTTGTCGAAAAGGACCTTCTGCCTGGCAGCCTCGGGTCCCTCGAAATTGATGTTCTCGACCTTGAGCAGGGCAAAATAACGCTCTGATTCTTTTGGTTGTCTGATTTGGCCTGACACCGTATCCCCGGTGCGCAGGTTGAACTTGCGTATCTGCGAAGGAGAAACGTAGATGTCGTCAGGACCCGGCAGGTAATTGGCGATGGGGGAGCGGAGGAAGCCGAAACCATCGGGGAGGGTTTCGAGCACACCGTCGCCGAAAATGTTGCCATCGCGTTCGCCGTTGGCCTGGAGAATGGCGAAGATCAGTTCCTGCTTCTTCAGGTTCGCCGTGTTCTCGATGTTGAAATCCCTGGCGAGTTGGGCCAATTCGGCGACCTTCATCTGCTTGAGTTCGTTGAGATTCATCCTGCTTTCCTTCCTCTTTGTTGTGTCGTGGTTGTACTATCGATCCTCGAATTCGTTGCGGCTGTGACTGCATGCTGCTTCTGGTCGATGAACATGGAACGAGCCGGGACCGGCTTCGCTCGCGGAACCCCCGTGCTTCACACAATGATCATATGGTCCTTGGCGCCAATCCCAGGCATTCGGCGTTACCTTGGTGGGTGTAGTGATCAGATGCCCCGAGGACAGGGACTTCGATGATCGGGACATCCTCTACACCGCATGACACCCCCTGTCAAGCGAAAAGATCGAGGTTCCTCGAGAGGTTGACAAGGTCCGACTGGCGGGCCATGAGTCCCGGCAGTGGTCACCGAACCTACAAGGATCGTGTTTCTTATGCGCTTCCTTATCCTTGGTATAATCATGGTGTTGTTCTTTTCTGCATGTGGGGGTCCCAAGCAGGATCCGACCATCCCCGGCGATCAAGTGCTCTACGAACGCGCTATGAGCCTGTATGGAGAGGAGAGTTACGAGGAAGCCCTGACCGTGTTCGAGCAACTCCTCCACGAACATCCGACCAGTCACTATGCGGCCAATGCCGAACTGCGCTCGGGCGATTGCTATTTCCAGCGCGAGAAATATGTCGAGGCTGCCGAAACCTTCAAGAATTTCGTCAAGCTCCATCCCGCCCATGTCCAGCTCGATTATGCCTATTTCAAGGCGGGCGAGTCGTATTTTCACCTTGCACCCTCGGCCATCGATCGGGATCTCGGTCATGCCGCGTCCAGCTTGGACAATTTCTCGAAACTGCGGGAATGTTGTCCCCAGAGTTCCTTCCTCGAACAGGCCGAGCCCATGGCCCGCGAGAACCTCAGCAAGCTGGCTCGAAGGATCCTGTACATCGGTGATTTCTATGCCAAGCGGGACCAGCCCAAGGCCGCGTTGAACCGGTATCGACAAGTCCTGCGGGAATATCCCGGTCTCGGTCTCGAGGAGGAAACCGGCTGGAAGATCGGCCAATGCCTTCAGCAGCTCGGAGAGCGCCGGGAATTGGTCGAGCACGTCAAAGTCTTTTCCGAACAGCACCCGGCAAGTCCCTATCGGCAACGTCTCGAGGCGATGCTGGGTCCTCGTTGACTCCCGCCCGAGGCTCTCGATCCGGAAAGTAGGGGAACCTGGGGGCGTTCGAGTTCCCGTCTCCCCTATGAGGTCGTGCAGCTTGCTGGACAAGGGCGATGGCTTCGCCTATCATGGCCCCTCGTTCTCAGCATGAAGCAACAGCGGGTTGGCGAGAGCATGACCATCGAGGATACGTTCCGACCGAAGTTGCGCGCGGCCTCCTTGTTCGAGGATCTTACCGACGAGGAAATAGACCGGGTCTGTGAGGTTTCGAGGATAGAACATTTCCGGGAAGGGGATCTGGTCATCAGGGAAGGGGATGCCCTGGACAAGAACATTTACGTCTTGCTCGAAGGGCAGGTCCACGCCTTCATCGAGGGGAAGACCAAGCGCATCGTGGTGGCGATCATCGAAGACACCGGGGTGTTCGGGGAGTTGATGAGCATTTTCCCGAGCGGCAAGCGCGTCGCCTCGATCATGGCCAACGGGGAGAGTTCCATCCTGATCATCGACGACCACCGTTTCAAACAGCTCGTACGGCAGGAAACGCGTATCGGCATGATCATCTACCGAAACCTGTGCCGTATTATTGCGGACAAGTTGATCAAAACCGACATCCTCCTCCGGCACACCATCGAGTGGGGCTGGTAACCACCTTTCGGGAGCGCGAGGTACACACATGGACGATTTCAGCGGCGGGATCACCTACTACGCCAAGAAGCGTAGCATGGGCGACATCGCCTCGATCGTCGGTATTCTGGGCGGCTTCTCCCTGCTGTTCTATGCCATTTACGATGGGGGCGGGTTCGAGATCTTCCTTGATGCCAACTCGGCCATGATCACCATCGGCGGTACCCTGGCCGCGACCTTCATCAGTTTTCCGATGGGCGAGGTCTTCAAAATCTTCCTCTTAGCCATCAAAGTCTTCTATAAACAAGTGCGCAACCCGGAAGAGCTGGCCAAGGACATCGTCCAGCTCGCCTACCTGTCGCGCAAGGGGGGGAACATCACCCTCGGCCGCGAGGAGAACCAGATCGGCGATAGTTTTCTGCGATACTGCATCGCTTTGGTGGTCGATGGGGTCGATCCGGTCATCATGAAGGAATTGATGGAGATCGAAATAGACTCTATCCGCACCAGGCACATGAAGGGCCAGAAGATCTTCCGCTCCATGGCGGCCTTTGCTCCGGCCTTCGGCCTGGTCGGCACGTTGATCGGCTTGATCGCCATGCTGAAAAATCTCCAGGACGCGACCAAGATCGGACCGGCCATGGCCGTGGCCATGATCACCACCTTCTATGGCGCGATCATGGCCAACCTGATCCTCTTGCCGATCGCCGAGAAGTTGGAGGATAAAATGGAGGAAGAGGTCTTCCTGATGAAACTCGTTTCCGAGGGAGTGGTTTCGCTGCGGAGGAACATCAATCCCAAGATCATCGAGAAGAAACTCAATGCCTTCCTGCGAACCTCCAAGCGTTTCAGCTTGAAAGGCAAATAACGAGATGACCGACGTCGCGGACATCATCAAGAAATTCAAAGAGAAGCAAGCCGGGGCCGGTTCCAAGGCCGCACCCGCGGCCAAAGACGTCCCGACCATAATCCGCGAAGCCAGCCGCGCCCCTCGAAAGGAAAATCTCACCTGGATCTTCATGTACGGCGACCTGATGTCGCTGTTGTTGATCTTCTTCATCCTGTTGTTCTCGATGAGCACCATCAACAAGGCCATGTTCGACGAGGCCATGATCTCGGTGAAGGACGCCATCAGCGGCAAGCGGGAACATCCGCAGTCCAAGGTCAAGGTAGCCCCGCTGGAACAGGTCAAAGCGGATATCGAAGCCATCGTAGAGAAGGAAAAGCTGACCGAGGCCGTGGAAATCACCTCCTCGTTCAAAGGGGTGTTGATCTCGGTCGGTGACAGGGTTCTCTTCGCCCAAGGGAGTGCCGAGTTGAAACGTCCGGCGAAGTTAGTCCTGAACCGTCTGGGAAAGGCGTTTTCCGCGTTGCCTTACAAGATCGAGGTTTCCGGACATACCGATAATCTACCGATCAAGTCCCGGCTGTATCCGACAAACTGGGAGCTCTCTACCGCTCGGGCCTGCAGCGTGGTGCGCTACCTGGTCGATTATTGCAAGCTCGATCCGGGCAAGCTCGTGGCCCAGGGATTCGCCGAGTTCTCGCCGCTCTCGCCCAACACGAGCAGAACGGCGAGGGCTGCGAATAGACGCATTGAGATCCTCATTTCACAGAGGAAGGAATGAACTCGTACCTGCTGAGCCGCAGGGAACTGCTGTTCCGCACCATCGTGGAACACCTCAACTGCGGGGTGATCCTCCTCGACACCGAGAGGGTCTATTTCCTCAACCGCGCGGCGATCTCGCTGTTCGACCTCGAAGGGGTGGATCGCGCGACTCTGCGTCCGGGCGATTTTCTCGATCCGAGGATCCTCGCCGAAGAACGGCCTCTCGAGCGCATCCTCGAACAGGGAGAGGGCACGGTCCACCTCCGCTATCAGCTCGGTACTCTGGAAGTGGTCTTAACCTTTCTCAGATTTCCCAATACTGTCAAGAAGCTGTTGCTCCTCGTGGATTTTGGGGCGCATCTGGCGAGCGAGTTCCGGCCAACCCTTCTCGACGGGGAACACCTCGAGGTGGTGACCTTCTTCGGAACCGTGCTCGACAACCTGCGCGAACTGTCCTGGGCCAAGAACATTCCCGTACGCATGGCCGCGGACCAGAAGGTCGTCGGCATCTACGGCAACCGCCCTGAACTCGAATACATCTTCACCAACATGGCCGGCAAACTCATCAAGTTCAGCCATCGGGGTGAGGTCGTGGTCTCGGTCACCGAGCGCGAGAGCGGGGAGGCTCATCAGATCAGCCTCGAGAACGCGGCCTGTACCATCGCAGAGGACGATTACACCCGGCTCACGAGCCGGTTCGACCAAGAGGCGGACAAGGCGAAGAAACTGATCGAGAAACACGGTGGACGCTTCTGGGTCGACTTCGAACCCGGACTCTCGTTCCACTTCACCTTGCCCAAGGACATGAAATGAATCCGGGCGAGAACTCCACACTCGGCAAGCACCTGGTCGAGGGCACGGAACTCAAGGTCATGCCCACGGTGGCCCAACGGGTCATCCAGATGGTCAACGGTGATACGGCCACGGCCGAACAACTCGAACGCGTCCTGATCGGTGATCCGGGACTCACCGCGACGATCCTGCGCATTGCCAATTCGCCCTACTACGGGTTGCCCAAGGAAATCCGGACCATTTCGATGGCCATCGTGGTGTTGGGTTTCAAAACGCTGCGCCGCATCGTCCTGGCGGCCGCGACTCGCAATATCTACACGAACCCCGGGCCGGAGGAACAACGCCTCTGGGAGCATTCCCTCGGAGTAGCCATCGCTTGCCGCGAGTGTTGCCGGAAGCGCAAGCTCATCACGCCCGATGAAGCCTTCATTGCCGGTCTTTTCCATGATATCGGCAAGGTCATCATCAATAACCTCGAGCCACGCAAGTACCGGCTCATCCTGACCAAGATCGCCAAGACGGGGCGCCCCTTCGAGGAGCTGGCAAAAAAGCTGGTCGGCCTTTCGCAGCAGGAACTGGGGAGTATGTTGATCCGCAACTGGCAGATCGATGACGATATCGCCCTTGCGCTGAGCCAGGCCGCAACCCCGCCGGTCGTTCTCACCGAGCGCTGGCAACTGCTCCTCGCCCTGCTCCACGTCGGGGAGTACGCGTGTCAGTTCCTGGGTATCGGCTATGAGCAGCCCGATGAGCAGGTGGAGGTAGGCCGCTACCCTGCCATGGCTCCTCTCGGTCTCAGCGAGCAAGAACTGAACTCCCTCATCGAAGAGGTGGACAAGACGTTCGCCATAGAAAAAGCCTTCTTCGCGTATTGACCCCGATGCGGGCCGTTGCCTCGTCCTCCTGGCCGTGCTATGCACACTTCGAGAATGATAGAGGATGGCGGTATCCTAGCGGTCCCCATCCCGTGCGATAGGTTTTTGCCGTGAGGTGCTCGATGCGGTGTTCGCTCGCGTGCGTGGGGCTGATCCTCTGCTGTCTCTCCTGTGGGCCGAAGCAGTATGCGGTCGTCGGCAATTTCGAGAGCTTTCATCATTCCCAGGTCGAGGACCTCATTGCCTCTGGGTACAACCGTTGTCAGGAACCCAATCAGGCCGCACGCCCTCATCCCCATGTCACGCTCAAGTATACCTTTGAATTCGAGGATATCGGTGCAGTCGAACGGATCATAGAGGAAGTGGCGCACCAACAGCCCCCCTTCTCCATCACCTTGACCGGCTATGACGAGTTCGCGCACTTCGAAGTGTTGTACCTCAAAGTAATGTCGGATCTCCTGTTCGACCTACACATCCATCTACTCGCTCGGCTCAATGCCCTAGGGGTTTCCAGCCTCGCGTACGATACCGACTATATTCCCCACCTGACCATTGCCCAAGAAACTGAGAATAAAGCCTGTTTTATCGAGTGGTTCAATGAATTGCGGGCCAAGGACGAACCGTGGCCGTCCTTGACGGTCAACAGCATCTCCCTCGGCTATTACGACGAGTCCCACTGGGTTGAACTCAAGCGCTATCCCTTGCGCGAGCACTGAGTGTCGCCGGCAGGACGCATGCAGCAGGCGCACACGACCTTCCTGACCTCGCTCCCCCACTACCCAGACGAACGGATCCGTTTGGCCAAGGTTGTCGAACACCTCCATTCCTGCGAGGACTCTGCGGTGGTCGGCTTCTTCTCCTTGCTCCTCGAACGCGCCCCGGCGCATGCGCTCGAGGCCGACCTCTTGATCACCCTCGTCCTGCACCGCGACGTACTCCATACGACCCTCGGCCAGGGGCGTTTCTGGGCGTTCTCAACGCTTGCGCACCGAGAGGGTGAGCCGTTGACTCGGCTCTACGTGCGCTCCTTCGTTCTCAGCACCCATTATGCCGAGGGGCGAGCCTCTTGCGAACGACGGAGGTACGATCCTCACGAGGTACCGCTCGGAGTGCGTACCGAGACCGCTCGTACCACCGGGTGTCAGGACACCCTCGAGCGATTGCTCCTCGATCCTTCTGCGAGGGTAGTTCAAAATGTCCTGCGCAATGTCCACCTGCGCGAAGAACAAGTGCTGCGCATACTTGGTGCTCCTGGGTGCAACCAGGAAACAGTGCTCGCGGTCCTGGCTGATCGGCGCTGGAGAAGACGGCGACGCGTGCGTATTTCTTTGGCCGGGAATCCCCATGTCCCTTTGGTACTGGCGGCGGTCCTGTTGCTCACCTGCAACAGGGCAGAGCGGAGGGATGTGCTCCAGCGAGCGTCCCTGCCGATGACCCTGGTCGACTTGATCACCGAGCTCGACCGTCAATCCCTGGAGCCCGAAGACCGATGTTCCTGATCGTGAATCCGGAAGCCGGGGCCAAGAGTGCCTCGGACCGCTTTGCCCGCCTCCTCCCCCGGTTGATTGAAGGCGGTCGGTTGCAGGGGT
>MGSU01000020.1 GCA_001799195.1 Deltaproteobacteria bacterium RIFOXYA12_FULL_61_11
GCTCGATCCAATGTGGCAAGGGGTGGGACAGCAGCCGCTGGGCTTCGCCGGGTTCCAGGTCCTCGGTCTCGCCGAGCACGGATGCGGTCGTGCGCGCCTCGCGGGCCTGCTCCTGCAGGCTGGCAACCACGCTCTCTACGGAGTCCTCCACCTTTTCGGGATTGAGGATCGTCTCGATATACAGCTCGTCGAACAGGTGACCCGCTTGGGCCGAGTCGAGGACGTCGCCGGTCTTGTCGATGCCGAACTCTTTGAAGATGATGGCGAGCTTCTGCTCCAGGACCTCCCGAACCCGGTGTTCGACCGAGCCTTCGAAGACGAAGTTGACCGCGCGCACTGCATGGGTCTGGCCGATACGATCCACCCGGCCGATCCGCTGTTCGAGACGCATCGGGTTCCAGGGGAGGTCGTAGTTGATCACCACGTGGCAGAACTGTAGGTTCAAACCCTCCCCGCCTGCCTCGGTGGAGATGAGGATGCGGGCTTCCTTGGCGAAGGCCTCCTGGACCCGCTTGCGCTCCTCCATGTCCATGGAGCCGTTCAGGCAGACGACCGGGAAACCGCGCTCGGCCAGGAATCGCCGTAGCATCTCCTGGGTGGGCACGAATTCGGTAAACACCAGCGTCTTGAGCTCCGGGTCGCCCTCTTCGGACTGGAGACGGTAGAGCCAGTCGAGCAGCGCCTCGGCTTTGGCATCCGGTCCGAGCTGCTCACAGCGGGCTGCGGCCTCCAAGAGCAGCTTGACCTCAGCACGCTCGTTCTTGAGCGCCGTGAGACGGGTGCGGAGCAGTATGTCGATCTGCTCCTGGCCGTCCAGGTCATGGAAAGATTCTAGTTCCTGGTTCATAGTTTCTGGTTCATCGAACAAACCAGTAACCAGAGACCCGGAACCAAGAACTTCGAGGCGGCGTGCCAGCGTCGTCTTGATGGCGCTTGTGCTGGAGACCACCAGGCGCTGCATCAGGATCATAAGAAAGCCGATGTAGCTCCGCTTCTCCCGCAGGGCCTGGTTGTAGCCTTCGCGGACGTATTCCGTGACCGCCTCGTAGAGGAGCTGTTGACTGCGGTGACGCTCCTCCCAGGAGACCGGAGCAAGCTGTGTGTGCCGGGGCTTGAACAGCGGATTTCCATTGGCATCGATGGCGCGGCGTTTTTCGGTGCGGATGACATGCGGCTGGACACGCTCGCGGGTGACGCTGCTGACGTCCGGGAACTCCTGGGCGTCGATCAGGGAAACCAGCCGATGAAAGGCGTCGGTCTTGCCCTGGTGCGGGGTGGCCGAAAGCATCAGAAAATAGGGTGCGGCCTCGGAGAGTCCCTGACCCAGTTTGAAGCGGGCCACTTGGTCGGTGCTGCCGCCGAGACGGTGCGCTTCGTCCACGATGACCAGGTCCCAGCCGGCAGAGATCAAGTCCTCGAATCGTTCGCGGTTGTGCTCGCCTACCTGGGCCGCGGTCCAGCCACGCCGCTTGTCCAGGGGTTTGACCGAATCCATCGGCACGACCACCTGGGAAAACATTGTCCAAGGGTTGGCAGGTCCCTGGTCCCTGGTCCATGGTCTATGGTCCCTGGTCTCTGGTTGTTGTTTCCAACCAGGAACCAGGAACTCCGAACCAGGAACCGCCGAAATGCGACTGAGCATTTTGAGGTCGTCTGGTACGACAAGCTGGAAAAGTTCGTTGAAGTGGGTCCGCATTTCGGCCACCCACTGGCTCACCAAGCCCTTCGGGGTGATGACCAGGGTCCGCTTGACCAGCCCGCGGAGCTTGAGCTCCCGCATGATGAGCCCGGCCTCGATGGTCTTGCCCAGGCCGACCTCGTCCGCCAGGAGATAGCGCACCCGGTCGTTGGCGATGGCGCGGGACAGGGCCCGGATCTGGTGCGGCAGCGGGATGACGGAGGACTCGATGGGTGCGAGCAGTACGTCGTGGGCCAGGGCGTCGGCAACTCGCGCGGCGGCAGCGATGTAGGCGATATCGTCCGGCGAGCCGGTGTCTGCGCTCTCCAGGGACTTGAGCCTGGAAGCCGGAATGCGGACCACGGAGTCGCGGCCGGGCAACCAGACGCGGCAGGTCGTCTCTCCCCAGAGTGTCTGGGTCTCGATAACCTGACAGAGCTGCCCGTGGTCGGGGGAATAATGCCATTGGCCATCATTCTGTTGCATCCGATTCATCCTTGATGGCGGCAAACATGGTGAGCAGAAGCTCGGATTCATCAATCAGACGATAGACAGGACGTATACCCGAGAGTTTCTCGCTCTCATGCAGGATGATCGGAACCCCATCGCCTCTCTTTTCCATAAAGGAGCCTCTACCAACATCTCCCACAGTTTCGGCAACATGAGTCTCCGCCAATAGGCTGGTGATAAGTTCGTTTCGGGTCGCCTGGCGCAGCGCCATGCTCTCGATAGTTACGGTGTTTGGCAATGCGCCAGGAGAGTATATTTCCATTCTGTCGTCGAAGATAAAGAATCTGATTTTCGATCCCGCAATACTGTAGTCGCGATGAGCAACGGCGTTGACGATGGCTTCGAATACCGCACGCGTGCTGAACTGTGGAGTTTCGACACGTTGCGGCGTCTTGGACGCAGCAACAATCTGATTTAGCATCAGAAATGACATCGCTTGATTGATTTGAGCGTCAAGCGGGCCGCATATTTTCCTTGCGTCGACTTGATAATTGGAGTCCTGCCTTATGCCTCGGTACCGTACAGCTTCGATATAGGCACTGGTAAGGAAGCGTTCCGGTCTTTCGCTGCAGAGGAGGACACCTGCAACTGAGCAACGCAATGGCCCCCCTTCCTCGGTCGATAGCAGATTACGCTTCAACAAAACAACCTCATCCGGCTCGGTTGAGCGCGTGGTGTATCGGCGCCAAAGATTTTCCGCTAGATCGCCAAGGCTGGTTCCTGGAACCGTCTGCTCTTCGAAGCGGATCAATCGGGCCTGACTGCGTTGTTGGAAGAGTCGGGCAAGGTAATCCGGCGGTATCTTGCGTTTCGAGCTTCCCTGCCTATGGAAATAGCCTCCAGGACTCTCGTGAACGAATAGACTGCGCGGCACTTCCACCTTAAGGACGGCCCGCGGCATCCCGGCGCTGTCGGGTAGTTCGATGCGGAAAGAGCGAAACACAACCGAGGGTTTGACACTGTCGGTGCATACTTCAAAGATGAGACGCTCCACCGCTTCCAATCTCTCCACCGGAATACCGTCTATATCCCGCGTTTTGTCGTCCACACCAAGTACAAGAACGCCGTCGTGCGTGTTGGCGATTGCTGCAATCTCGTCTGCAAGATCTTCACGGGCGGGAGCGGACAGGCGGTCGCCTTTGAAGCGGACGGTCTTCAATTCCAGTGATGTATCTTCTCCGAGACGGATTTTTTGAAGTAACTCTTCCCGGCTGTCAAACATGGCGCCCCTCCAATACTATTCGGCGATAGCGTTGCTCGAAAGCCTTTTCACCGCCTTCCATGACGTTACAGATGGTTTGCCTTACCGTTTTCTCCTGAAGGCACCCGACAGCCTCCGGTTGTGTCTGCCCGGCCCGCACGGTCAATGCGACAACCAGTTCGGCGTCGCCGTTCACAACTATATTGGCGTTGTGTGTAACGACGATGACCTGGCGTCGCCGCTTGACTTCACGCAGTTGGGTGACGATCAAATCGTAGATCAAGTGGTTGTCGAGATCGTCTTCCGGTTGATCCAGAATGAGCGGCTCCTCGCCATAGGAAAGCAGAAAAGCCAGCAGCGCGGCTGTCTTCTGCCCCGGAGAACCCTCATGAATGGGACGGAACGTTTGCCGGTCGGACGATGTGCTGTACTCGACATCCAGAGAGTCTTCCGGAAACCAAAGGTCAATCCTATCCAACGCCTCCGGCGGTAGTTTGGCGAGGTGAACAGCAAATCGCCTGTCGGCCACTTGTGCCTGCGATGGGTTGCTGGAAATATCTCTGATCTTTTGTTTCAACTCCGCCAAACGTTGCTCGATGGCAGCCGTATCCTGACAACCCCGGTAGAGGTTTCCCAGCAACCCTTCACTGTCGGGCGCCCCGATATCCTTCTCGAACCCACCGGTGTCGCGTTGAATCAGCCGACGCAACTCGGCTTCCACTGTCTCTCTCGCGCCATAGGGAACAACGCGGATTTGCACATACGAATTGCCTTTCAATACATCGTCAAGAAATGTCCGCCTTTTTCCCGTGATCTCTCGGCGCAACGATGCCCTTCGCTCAAAGCATTCGACGGCTTGCTTCTCCAAATCCACAATCTGTTTCTTGCGCCCTTCCAACTCCTTTATCTTGCTATAGATTTGCTGGCGCCGCTGAACGAGAACACCGTAACCCGACGGATTGGCCACGCCCTCGCTTTCAAGGCTCGCTTGGAGAGTCGTATAATCTAGAATTGCCCTATCCGTTGCGACCTTCCATGCGGACGTGTCCCTTTCCTTTTTCCACTTGGCAACCACACCGTCTGCCTTCTCTGCCAGCGACTTGATCTGATTCGCTATCTCTTCAACCGACTTGGTCGTCTGCTGAACTAGTTCAAGCAGTTGCACGTTCTCTGGGCTGTCTGTGTCGAAACTCGTTTCGTCCATATTTTCCGGTCGGATTTCCTGAGCCATCTCGCGCAAGCGGCGTCCGGCATCGACCAACCCAGGCTCCCAAGACTCGACCGCCTGGAGTTGACGGCGCCTTTTCTGCAAAGTTTTGAGAGTTTCGGCGTGCCCGGACTGCTCGAAGATCGCCAGCTTGCGCTTCACGTCTTCCAGTTCGCCTTTGAGCCTCGATTCCTCCGAGAGCCCCGTCTCAATCTCGCGAATCTTGGCACGTAACGACAGGTACTGGTTCTCTTCGGCGCTCAAGCGCTGCTTCCAGGAGGCATAGTCTACCTCCGGCGCATCGTTGATGATGCTCAGTAAGGCGAGTGGAGTGCGCGCCAATTGAAATATCTGTTTCTGACTGTACATCCGTGCAGGGAACCTTTGTCGAATATCACCTTCGGCTCGTCTCCACCCATCGGAGGTCCGCTCCTGAATGGAATCCAGCGATCCTCTTGGGTTCCATTGAATGCGATAGGACGATCCATCTTTCCGATAAACGACCCGAATCTCGGCATCGTTGGTCAGCAGGCCGCTTTCGTTGCGGTCCTCGTACACCTGGCGATACTTCTCAAAATCAGTTTTCAAGGCATCCGGCAGCTCATCGTCGCGTCTCAAAGCGATACGAAGGAACTCGATCAAGGTCGATTTCCCTGTTCCTCTGCCGCCGATAATCGCATTCATCCATGGATTGAGACGGAGTTCGAAGGCGGTCGGCCTTCCCATATAGCGCGCATTCTCAACCTCGATTGACTCGATCACCATATCAGCATGTCGATTCGGATCCTGAGAAACTGCATCCGAGCGGACCACTGAAAGCGGGCCATCGAGAAGGGCCAATCGAAGCCCCTCAAAGCTGGGGGTGCCCATCTTTACCCAGGAGAATCGGCTGCCTGGAAACTTCTGACCCGGATTTCCTGTTGGATGATGAGCGTCGGAGCCGACAAGCTCGGTCCACGGTTGTTTGCAGGAAGAGTATGCCGCCGGCATCATAGAACCAGCATCCATCAATTCCATGGCAAAGAAATGCTCGCAGTCGAGGGCTTGCTGCAGCGTCGGGCCGGTTAATTCGAAAAGGCCCTTTGCTTCGTCCACATGGGCAGGGATAGCAATGCCCCCCCCCCTAATCTTTGTGATTTCCTCGGCTACTTCGTTGAGGGTTCTACTGGTCACAGAATTGCATAAACCCTTGGCTCCATTATACCTAATGGCTACCAGCAGGGTGTCAATATCGGATGTATTTTTCTCCTTGTCCAAAATGGCAAGGACATGAATGTTCCCATGAACTGAAATCTCAACGCCCGGGAAAATGTGTATCGGCCGAAAGCCTGGTTGTTGTTCCCTTTCCATGAAGGCATATTCGATCTTGAGCGTGTCTATCCATGCGCCTGTGTTGTGGTCCGTGATAGCGACGCAATCAATGCCAGCATGCATGTAGTCAAGCAGCCATTCTTTCGGCGTGCGGGTCTTCAACGCAGCCTGATCCGCGCCCCTACCATAGTCATCGGATTTAGGTGTGTGGGTGTGGAAGTCGAACTTCCACCATCGTGCACCGTTCCATTTCCAGTCTGTCATGAGTCACCTCCTGAACGCGTCACCGCCTGGTCGTACCACATGAGGAGCTTGGGGTCTTCCTGGAGGACGTTTTCGGGGATCTTGCGGGCCACGGTGATGATGGTGGCGTAGTCGCGCTCTTGCCAGGCTTTTTTGAAGCCGGCGCGGACGGCCTCGAGGCGGAAGACCTTGAGTTTGGGTGAGCGGCCGCTCGCCCCTACAGCGCGGTAGTCCTCAAATTCCCGGAGCAGCGACCGCTCGCGCAGCTTTTCCAGGTCGCCGGCCTTGTTGGGATCGGGCACGTACCAGCGGTCCTTGCCCTTGGCGCGCAGGCTCTCGTCCTCCTTGGGCAGGTTGCGCAGCTCCTTCCAGTTGGAGGAGAGATACGCGTGGATCTGCTCGGGCACCAGGCCCCTACCGTCGTAGCAGAGGAAGTTTTGTTCCAGCAACTCGGAGAGCTCCAGCGGCTTTTCGTGCTTCTGCCAGCCGCCGATACCTCTGAGGAATTGTGGATGAATATCCTGAAATGTTTGCGGTTTTGCCTTCAGCAGGTTTTGCAACCATCGTATTGCCGAGAGCTCATCCACAGGGGCAAATTCTGGCAGCGCAATATCCTGCACCGTCATGCGTTTCTGGTCGTATTCGGCCACCTGCTCAGGCAGGAAGTACATCCCATCCCGCTCGGAGAACCGTTGGACCAGCCCGGCATAAAACTCCGCCGCGGACAAAGGTAGGGTGACGCCGCGCTGGACGTGAAAGGCCACCAGGCGGTCGAAGAGGAGATAATTCTGCCGCTCGGCGAGGACCTCCGCTTGACCGTCTTTCGAGACGAAACGCGGAAGTTGCTTCAGGTGGGTACGGACGAAATCCCAGACTCCCTTTGCTGTTCCGGCTTCTAATTTGAACCGGTCCTCTAGGCCTCCGTTGGGTTTGTAGCAAGAAATTATCAAGTCTTGCTTAGTTGCACCGGAGATATAGTATTCTTGATATACAGTGCCCTTCTGTTTGTCTAAGGTGTGCACATCAGCGATAACAAATCCCGCATCTCCGAGAGATGTCTGGATCGCGTTCCAGATTGAGCTCTTCGAGTTATGAAATTCCATCGTTAACCAGCGTCCTGGCTTCAGCACTCGGTAGAACTGCTTCAAGCAACTTGTAAGCAGCGATCGGTAAGTGGACTCATCTTTATGCTGTGTGTCATTGACGACTGCTTCGGAACAATTGTTCGTAACGCAGCCAAGCCAACTTTCTGTCAAGAAATTCATCTCGGAGTACATAATGTTCGCCCCAAAGGGTGGGTCCACAAAGATATAGTCGACGCTCGCATCGGGGAGACGATCGATCCCTGTGGCTGATTCCGTGGAAAGGCAGTACCGTCCCTGAAACTGTGCAATAGCGGAAAAAGCTCGGATGATAGCCCGGCCCTTTGACCGGGCTAGCTCAATCATGTTCTGTTCGGCGAAGAGACTAGGGAAGTAGAGGCAATTCGTAAGGGGTCCGTTGATGCGACCGTTGGGGTTGTGCTTGTTGATCACGAACCGGTTACCTCGGAACCCATTACGGGAGATAAATGACGTTAAAACGAGCCTCATGCGTCGGCTATTGTCCGAAGAGCCAAAGCGGTTCCAGAGGCTTGCAAGAGCGAGCAACTGTCTTGGATTGTAAAAGTGGTGAACGTGGGTTACTCCCGAATGATACCCCGCTCGGTATACGTCGCCCCATGGCTCGTCCTTAAACATCATCTTCGCGATGGGCGGATGCAACTCTGCCGCCTGTTTCAGGCACTTGGCGACGACATCGGAATCTCGTCCATTTGCCTCGCGCTCGTGACCTCGGTTGTGAAGTACGAAAACCGGCACTTGGCGAGGCTGGGAGATCGTTCGTTGAAGAAGCGGATCGAAAAATGTGGTCATTCGATGTTCGAGACGCCCCTTGCTGTTCTTCGACCCGCAATGTGGGCACGGGACAGGATCAATCTCTCCAATTACCCGCTTTACCCCATTCCCCCAGAAGACAATGTCGCGGGAGCAATTTGGGCAAATGAATACATCGGACCACACTGTGAGGCTTATCTCATCGGATTTGGCTTGCCCATCAGAGAACGAATAGGCCCATTGGAGATCAGTGGCTACCTCCTCGATGCACCGTTTAAGTTCCAATTCGAACGCACTGACATTGATAGGGACGTTGTAGTTATGGGCGATGAAAGTCGCGAACGGCGACAGGTCGAAGAGTAGTGGCAGGCGGGCACCCCACTGCGCGCTAGGCATCTCTGCCTGGAGAGTTGCCCGCAGTTCCGCAGGTGGGTTTGCGCACATCTGTGCAGCTACGCCAGTCATGCCTGTTCCACAAAAGCCATCGAGAACGATGTCCCCAGGGGATGTATAGTGAAGGAGAAACCGCATAATGGCTTGGTGCGGCACCTTGGTGTGGTAAGAGTGTGCGGTATACACTGGATCACTCTTCCCTTCGCTCACATCCGCAGCGAAAGGCTCGCAATTGTATGGCATACTCGGATCGTAAGGCGTGCCGTAGTGCTTGATGAAGTCGGCAATGAACGGGTTCGGGCAGGCGGTGTAGTACGGCGGGTCGGACAACGCCAGGAGGTCCTCGTCCGAGCCTATGGGGAAGCCCTCGATCTTGCGGAACTCGGGGTCCTTTAGCTTCTCGGCCAGGAGGCCGAGGAAATGCTTGCGCCGCTCCTCGTCGTTCGGGAAGGTCATGCCGAGACAAGAGACTGGTCCCTGGTCCCTGGTCCCTGGTCCATGGTCCATGGTTTTGGGTTCCAGGTTGGGGAAAAGGGGCATGGTTTCCGGTTGCTGGTTCCTGGTTGTCATTTGTATTTTTGACCTTTCAGGTTAGATCGTTTGAGATAGTTCATGAAACCGGCTATCAACTTTTTGGTGGAAGAAGCTGTTGATCTTATGGAATCAAACTGTTCCTGATTGATATAGCCTTGGTCGAGGGCCACATAAAGCTGGGCTTCAACTTCACCCGCAGATCCTTTGGCTATTGCGAGAAATTGCGAAAACTCCTTGGAGCCACCCCGTTCGAAACCTTCTGCAATGTTGGACATGATCGACACAGCGGCCCGCCGTATCTGATCGCGAAGGCCAAAATCTTTGGCAAAAGCGTCTTTACCCGAGCAGGAATAGACCGCATTGGTCAATTCCCGGGCCTTTTGCCACGCCTCAACGTCCTCGAATTTCTGTATCGTCGCCATATTTCTTCCTTAACCATGAACCATAAACCATGAACCATAAACCATGAACCAGAAACCAGGGACCATAAACCATTGACCAGAAACCAGGGACCAGAAACCAGAAACCCAATCCTTGGTCACTCCCGAGCGGATAAGAACCATTTCTGATCCCATGAACGGTATCATGATTCCGCTTCCCTGACCTGTTCTTCAATAAAACGCTGCATCTCCTCCTTCTTGGGAAGTTCAAGCTGGTACTTGGAAACAAAAAGGCCGTTGTCCATGCCGGCCAGCGCGTATTCCACCAGTGTGCTGTCCCTCTGGGTGCAAAGCAGGATGCCGATAGGCGGATTGTCTCCCTCAGCCATCATGTTCTTTTTGTACCAGCTCACATAGGTGTTGAGCTGGCCGATATTCTCATGGCTGAAGTGTTCGAGTTTCAGCTCGACCAGCACGTGGCAATTGAGAACGCGGTGATAGAAAACAAGGTCCACGAAGTTGTGCGTATCTCCGATCAGAATTCGCTTCTGGCGGGCTTCAAAACAGAACCCATGACCCAGTTCGAGCAAAAAATCCTGAATTTTATCCAAGAGTTGATCTTCCAGATGGGATTCGCTCATGACTTCGCTTGGCTTTAACCCAAGGAATTCGAAGACGTAGGGATCGCGTATTGCCAGTTTCGGGTCGGCAGCTTCGGCGCCCTTTTGAGCCAGCTCCGCCAGCTTTTTCTTGTCTTTGGATAAGCCTGATCGCTCATAGTACAGGCTGGCAATCTGTCTTTTGAGTTCCCGGACGGACCAGTTTCCCCGGATGCATTCGATTTCGTAGAAAGTACGTTTGAGCTCATCGTCAACGGCGACAATCAGTTCAAAATGGCTATAGGCCAGGTTGGCCAGGAGCTTTTCAGGTGCAATGGGCAAAAGTGCGGACACTGTCCGCACTTTTGGGCTAACAAGGGTTTCAGGAAGCAAGTGGCGGGATTGTGCGGGCACCGTCAGCACAATCTGCGGATAGGCACGGTAAAAAGCCAGATAGTTGTACAACTGCCGGCGTCCGGTATTGCTGACCTTGTGCCTGCGTAGCTCCTTGGAAAGCTCGCTGAGCAGGCGGTCTCCATAGCTCGCCCGATCCGAACCACGAAGCTCGAACTCAGCGATGTAGGCGCCGATCAACCAGTTTCGCATCGTAAGACTGATATTGACCGCTCGACCAGCCTGGGCCGCCAGTTCTATATGCGCCTGCCGGATCGTCCCGACAAGCTTTTCAAAATTCCATTCGGGTCTTTCCGGGTTCATTCGCGGTTTCTACTCCAAGACAATCCGGACTTTGCCGGGTTCCTTGCCCTTGGTAAGCCCGTCGAGGTATTCCTCGAACCTCTTCCTCATCTCTGCCGGGGTGGCCGGGGAGCCGCCCGAAAGCAGGGCGTCGCGCAGGTCGGCGATCTTGACCGAGACCTTGGTGAGCCCGGAAAGCACCTCCTGCAAGGCATGAATGAAGTCTTGGTCCAGGTTGTCCGGCAGAGTCCGCTTCTTGATAAAGCCGTCCACCAGTTTGCGCGGCTCAGGCTTGAGCAGGCTCAGGTTGCCCTTAGTGGTCGGGTCTTCGAGGTTGGAGAGCAGCGCCGCAGTCCATTCGGCGATCATTTTGTCGAGTTGATCGTCGAGCTGTTGGAGGGCAACGGCGGCGTTGATCGGTCCCTGGTTTATGGTTCCTGGTTCCTGGTTAGCCAAACCAGAAACCAGAGACCAGGAACCAGTAACCGTTTCGGCCGCAGGCCGGAAGCCGCAGTGCAGGCAGACCGGCGAGTCCGCCAGTTCCTGTTCAGTGAGTAAAAAACAGCTTATCAGATCACCGAGGCGTTTCTGAAAATCTGTTAATTGTTGACGCGGCATCAGTTCGACGGTTGCAAGTTTTTTCAAAAACTCCATCCGTTCATCAACGGATAGCTGGGCCTTGCGCTTGTCCTCGTTCACGCCGAGACGCGCTTTGGCGTGCATCGATAGATAGGCCAGAATATAGGCTTTCTTGAGGTCACCGAGCTTGCGCAGAATCTCCTGGCGGAGATTCGGTTTCTGGTTTCTGGTTTTTGGTTCCTGGTCGGTTAAACCAGAGACTAGGAACGAGGAACCAGCAACCGCCGCGAGGACTTCAGTCCGAACGGCGTTCATCTTGTCGACCAACTCGTGGCCGGGTGGCAGGACAGCCTCGGCGGTAGAGAGGTACGAGGCTGTGCCACCGAGGTTGCTCACCAGTTCCTCAAGTGATCTGAGCTCGGCAAGGGAATTGAGCCCGTCCCGATGGGCCGTTACTTCCGAGGTGTTATAACGGAAGTTTTTGAGTTTTCCGGCCGAATTGAACGCCTGTAAAGATTCGAGGAAGGTTTTACAGGCGTTCAGTTTCTGGTTCACGGTTTCGCGTTCCTGGTTTGAACCAGAGACCAGAGACCCGGAACCAGGGACTAAGTTTTTGCCCCAGAAGAACAGCCCGGTCTGAAGGCTCTGCTGCATGAGCACCAGCTCCTCCACAGTGGTGGTAATCGCCTTTTGCAGTTCCTGGACAGGTTCGTCCTTGCTCTGGGTGACCAATTGGGCCATGCCCGGCGTGAGCCCGAGTAGTTCGAAGAGCGCCTTGAGCGCCGGCAGGTTCCAGTCCTTGGGCCGCTCGAGGTGCTTGAACTGGGCCAGCTCGTCGAGGCCGGTTCCGGCGAGTTGCGGCAACCCTGTGGCATCGAACTTCTTGCCCGGGATGGAGAGGACCACTTCGCCGGCATAGATCAGCGCGGCCAGCACGACCACGGCCCATTCGGGTTCGAGCCGGAGCGATTGCGGCGCAAGGTATTCCACGCCGAGAACCTCTAGGATCAGCTCGGAGCGGTTGACCACCTGACCGGGCCCCTTCTTCTTGGCGAGCTCGAGGATGTGCTTGGCATACTTCGACCGATACGGATCGAGCCGCTCGCCGTCGAGAAGCTCCAGGGCATCCAATACCGCGGTGGCCTGCTTGGTACGGTTCTGGCCGGCGAGGGTGCGCAGAGCGTCCTGCGCAGCCTGGGCCCGGTTCGCTCCCGTGATGAGCACCGAGAAGAACGGATAATCAGGGGCCTGGTCCTGGAAGGTAGTCGCCAGACAAATGCCCGCGATGGTGTTCACCAGGTCCCGGAAGTTGATACGCTCATGGGAGCCAATGCCGGAAAGCTCTCGGATGGATTTTCCCTTGGCCCAGTCGGTGAGCGACTTGGAACGTCCCTGGTAGGTGACCTCGAAGGCGGTGGTCATGTTCTTCTGAAGCCATTGCACGAGATCGCGCAGGAAGTTCGAGGCCTTGGATTCGTAGGTTGACTTGGCGTGACCCGAAGCGGTGGCTGCAAGATCCAGGGCAGCGGCGTAGCTTCGAAGCGCGGTGCGGAATACTTCGTCCGTGTTCGTCAGGCGCAGGAACAGCTCCTCGGGCTTCTTCTCGTCTTTGAAATGTGGCGGATCGAAGGGCTGGAGGAAATAGAGGTAGAAGTCCCGAGGCGGTACCGCCGTGGAGCGTTCGTTGGGCGCGCCAAAAAAAAGGTATCCTTGGCGTGCAGCCTTGTGCTCCCGCCATTCAAGTTCGTACTGCCAGATCTTGTAGCCCGTCACGTAGGTCTGGTCCGTGCATTCCAAGACTCGCCGGAGTGCCTCATAGTAATAGCGGTCGAGCTGGGAGGCATCGAGGCTTTCGGCTCGTTTCTCGATCAGTGCGTCGAAATCGTCGGTCTTCTTGAGGTCCAGGTAGTATTGGCGGTTATCCAGGTTGGATGAGATGAATTGGCCGTTTACCGTCTTGTGGATTTCCCGCAGGACGGTCTCCACCTGGGAAAGCAGGTCGTCGGCCGGATCGCCGCCCAGTTCCTCGATGCCCGGCTGGAAGAGGCACAACCCGTCGCGCAGTTCCTCCGCCGTCGCGCCCAGGGTGGCGTAGATGTCGCCCGTCGTAAGCCGGTGGACCGACAGCGCATGGATGAGCTGGGTCGCCATGGGTTTGTAGGCCGGGCGGGTGAAGGCCTGTTGGATCCGCGACTCAAGCACCATGCTGCAATCGATAACCGCCTTGATATCGGGAACGGCGCGGAAGGATGGGTTCTCGCGCAGGGTTGTCCAGTAACCGTCATAGGCAATGACCCCGGGCCGGTCGTCGGGTACGTTCTGGCCGAGCAGCTTCTTCATGGCCAAGGACAGGGTCTTGAGTACCTCGCGCTTTTCCACCGCGGTGACCCGCTCGAAGGTGTCGATGTAGTCGGGATGCACCGGGAAGAGGCGCACGAACTCGTCCATGCGTTCGTTCATGCGGCCGTAGAACTTGGCGAAGGGGGTCAGGTACTCTCGGATGTTCACCTGCTGGTCAGCGGTCTTCTTGAGCAGACGCTCGGCCACTACGAACTTGACGTCCTTGCGGGCGATGAGGATCTGCTCGAAGCGGTCTTTCACCCGACGGATGCTGTCGGCCACAAAGGAGAAGCGTGGGCTGTCGAAAATGGCTTCCTGGACGCCGGCGATGAAGCGAAAGCGCAGGTCCTTGCAGACCTCGCCGAGCTCGCGCAGGAAGTTGAGGTCGAGGATCAGCTCCTGGTCCTTCCGGGTGCGCAGGTAATCGAGCAATTCGTCTACCACCAGGAGCACACCGTGGTCGGGATACACCTCGTGGAAAGCGGTCATCATCTCTTCGAAGGGGCGCTTGTTGCTTACCACTTTGTCCGCGGGCGGGAAGGAGTAAGCCACGCCCATTTCGGCCAGGTGCTCCTCCAGTTCGGCCACGAGGATATCGCGGAGCGTCATGGTGGTCGCGCCGATCTCGGTTCGGACCACCTTGAAGCGCCCGCTGATCTTGCCC
The DNA here is from genome assembly GCA_001799195.1 of Deltaproteobacteria bacterium RIFOXYA12_FULL_61_11. Classification (GTDB taxonomy): domain Bacteria; phylum Bdellovibrionota_F; class JAHFAK01; order YA12-FULL-61-11; family YA12-FULL-61-11; genus YA12-FULL-61-11. The sequence goes on from MGSU01000020.1 coordinate 14,210, forward strand.
GCCGCAAGGGCCACGCTCTTGTCGTTCAGATGCGTTGCGAGCTCGTCGTTTTCAGCCAGGGCGGAGATCACGGACATGAGGTGAGACTTACCGGTGCCGTAGTTGCCGACGACCAACAGCCCTTTGTTGTCCATGGGCTGATCAAACTGAAGCTGAGGAACGACGAGGTTCACCAGCTTCTCGGCCATCTCTTTGGAGATGACATAGGTCTGGACAAGCTGCCGGGCAGCAGCGGCCTCATCGGCGTCCCGTAGTTGGACCACGGACTCGATAGGCTCGAACTGGATGAGGTCTGAATACTTCATACGAGCTTCTCCTTGCGCGCCTTCAGTCCGGTCTGACCGTTTCCGAGCGGCGCTGTGCATCTACTGCAGGAACGATTATTGCCTGTGACCTTTGGTATTGCCGATGCTCGGGATGTCCGGGCGCCGCGTACCTAAGTTTCTCGTCGTCCAGCTCTCCACTCCAGGTTGCTACCACCGTGCGATTGCGGCTCAGACCCTGAAGCAGGCGAAGGGGATCTTGCTGAAGTTCGGTCGAGAACAGGAGCTCGGTGTTGTCGAGGAGCAGCACGTCGCCGGAGTGGCTGTGAACGAGCTCGCCGAGCAACCTCGGAGCGCGAAGCGCCCGTTGCTTGGTGGTCAGCTCGAGCAGCCGCTTGGACAGCTCGAGGTTGACGTTGACCAGGGGCCATCCGCGTTCCTGGGCGAGCTCACGAAGGGCTGTGGTCTTACCAGTTCTTGTAGGTCCGACGACCAAAACAAGTCGGTGATAGGCAAGTAGAGCCGGCTCGATTTTTTCGAGAATTCGGGAGGTCAGAGGTGCAGCCATGTTTACCTCTTCACCCCAACTCCCCCACCAACCACTCAAAATCCTTCGGGGTGAGTTTCATAAAACCCCCGTGGCACATCAGGAGATTGGCCGGTGAGGCCGACTTCTCGAAGGGTGCGAGCCCCCAAAAGCTCTCCAACCCTTCCTTTACTTTGTTGGTGTCCTCGAACTTCACCTTGCAGCGCCAGGGATAGACCTGGTCGTCGGCAAAGATCAGGGTGTCCTCCTCGAACGGGTCACTCACCAGGGTGCCGTACCCGCAAAAGCGTTTGACCTGAGAAATGTAGCAGACGAAGCAGTCGCCCTTTTTCAGCTCGGCAAAGCGCTTCTTGTGGGCCTCGCGTACGCCGAGGGTCTGGTGTTTTTTAACCTTCTCAAAGGTGTCGGGGCGAAAGAGAAAAAGCCAGTGGTTCACCACACACCTCGCTGCGGAAAGTCCCAAAGGTTCTAAGAGCCGGGCTACCCTAGCAAGGTGAGGACAACATTTCCAGGGAAAAGGGTGAGAGCAGCGCAGAGGTTATTATTGCAATACTTTGGAATCACAAGATGGCATTCCTGCCGGTACCGCGCTTCCCCCGGCTTGGTCAGGACAAGCGCTTCTTGGGGTTGAGGCCGAAAGGGCAGAAGGTTGGCACGCACGCCGAGCAAGCCTTTTCTGGCTCCTGGGCACATGGGTCCCCGTGCGCAAGACGATTTGAGCGCGAACCGAACCAGTACAAGGCTTGCTGGACCAGGCGGGGGGAATATTGCGGCAAGTTCGGATGGTAACACCGAAGATCAATTTCTTTGGCCTGAAGCCGCAACCATTGCTCTCGGGCCCGGGCTGTGCGCGGGCTACCCTTCGGTCGCAGCAGGTCGAGCAGACGATTGGCATGAGTGTCGAGCACCACCAGGTCATGGCCATCGAAGTCCGGCCATAAGGGGGCCAGCCCGGGGGCCAAGGCGGGGGTGCTAAGGGCGCTGACCAGCAAAGTAGAGACCTTGGGTCCGAGCCCGGCGAGCTGTTCGAAGTAGGTCACTAAAAGCTGCGCTCGCCGGCAAGGATCAGTCTCTTGCTCAAGGATTTCCTTCAGGACCGTGGACCAACGCCGGCGATGATAAAGCTGCAGCCAGGCGGAGGTCGGCAGTTTGCCCAGAACCCCGGTACGCCGGAGGATTGTGCCAGCTTCCCGCACCGGGCATCCACGCACCTCAGGATGATTGCAGGTAACCTGCCCTTTGCATTTCCAAGGCCTGCAGGCCGTTTCGAAGGTCTCGACTTGCCGTAGAGCCGGACAATCTGAGGTTGTGACCAGCAAGGCAAGTTTGCCGGGCGAAGTCAGCAACGCTACCTCGGCCTTGCTCAGTCCCCGTTGCTGAGCCTGGATCAGTCGGTCCCGCCGGGCCTGGTACATGCCCAGCAAGACGGTGAGTTTGAAAATGGCCGCAGGTCGCCCGGCCCGAAGCTCGGCTTCCCCGACCGCCAGCAAGCCGACTTTCTTGGGGTCACAGTAAAACGGCAGTACCCCAGGACCCTCCCAGCGGCCATAGACCGTGCAGCAATACCATCGGACGATGCGTTGGAGAGGGGTGGAGTTCACTGGGGTGAAGATAGAAGGTTATGCAATAGGACACGCACGGAACCGCTGTCGAGCGGTATACCGGTAAGGGAAGAGGGGAGGTGGACTTTGGGTGCTGGTTTTAGTCGAAAAGGTGAAACATCTTCATAGCCCCTAGTGCAGGGCTATAAAAAATCCAAACCAGACCACACCACACCAAGCCTCACCACACCAAGCCACGCCAGGCCACACCAAACCCAACCTTCCCCTACCAAACCAAAACCTTACCCTACCAAACCTTGCCCAACCTTACCTTACCATACCCGGCCACGCCGTGATCGGAACATTGTCAGAATAGCACAAGCTCCAAGGGTGTCAACGCCTATCACAGCGCGGCTGAGAGCGGTTTCGACTGAGAGTTGGAGGTCTCGACCATCGGCCTGAAACCTCACCCTTGCAGCGCGACGTGCTACGAAGCCAGCGAGCGTTCCAGCCGGTTTGGGGTGGCGTCGTGGTAAAAATGCTTGGTACTTCGAGCAGACGATTGGCATGAGTGTCGAGCACACTAGGGCGTGGCCGTCGAGGTCCGGCCATAAGGTGGTCACGGGAACTCGAGTGCCTTCTCTTTCGTTTTTACCAGCGCAGAACCAGCCAGGGGGGTGAGGCGTGAAACCCACGGGCTATCGAAGAACTGGTTGGAGGGTTGGAGGTTACTAGAAATTATCAATAGGTATAAAAGATAAATGATTTTTCTACTGTTCGAACATCGGGTTCAAGAGAGGTACAATGGATACTAATAGTAAAGGAGGGTTGATTTTTTACCTCCAACGGGGGACCTCCAACCTTGCGATGATATTTCATAAATGTGAATAAATTTAATGTTGTACTACCGACTGACCGCTGTTGGAGGGGGGGTTGGAGGTGCAAGCCCAGGGTCAAGGGTAGTGAAAGATGGCCAATTGTTCTTCCCGTATCCGGGGCTCACACTACCAAGATCACACAAGCACGATCAGCCAGCCACGTGCGGGGGCTAATGCCATGCCCAGGTGTACCGAGCCCTTGCGGTGGACCCCCCTTCTGAATAATCCTGCCCCCTGCGGCACTCATTGTGTCGACAACCCCAAGCGTGTGTCGACAGGATGTCGACAGTTGGTGCCTTGTTCCAGCCGTCATCCCCGCCCTGTGTATTCCTGACGCGCGGGGATCCAACGGGTGTCGACCTCACCCCGTCAGCCGAGAGTCACCTGCCAGGCAGGAGGCAAGCGCCGTCATGGTGAGGTCCTGCCAGAAACACTCGCATCGCCGGGTCCTCGTAGAGCCCTGCACACGGAAATCATCTTCAGGTGGGCGTGGCGATCATTGACCCTATCGGACACGATATCTGCTTTCATCGATTCCACTGTGGGTCAAGGAAACAAAAGGGAAGGGAAAGGAAAGAAAAGGAGATCAAAAAATCAAGAACTCAAAGTCCCTGGGCGTGAGGATGCACCCGTCTATGTGGCGCGGTGCGCACATGGAGGTGCGCCTCATAGCAGGTCGGGAGGCAGACCTGTCTGGCAGGAGGCATCGCCGTCATGGTGGGGAGGCGCAACGGAACCCGAGGTTGTTGTTCCTGTCGCCGGGGCTGCCACTGCCGCGGACCGCCGAGCGAACGTAGAAGCTGTTGCCGCTCCAGCCGCCCCCGCGCAACACCCGGGACGAACCGCTTCCCGGGCCAGTGGGATCAACCTGGGCCGCCGAGGGGTAGGTGCTATACCAATCGGCCACCCACTCCCAGACATTGCCGGACATATCGAAAAGACCATAAGACGAAACCCCGGTCAGGTACGTTCCTACCGCCGTTGTTTCGCCAATAGTACCGTTGTAGTTCAACCGGGTCGAGTCCGGGGCCTCGTTGCCCCACGGGTAAGTGTGGCCATTGTTGCCCCGGGCCGCATACTCCCACTGCGCCTCGGTCGGTAGGTCGCCACCGCGCCATTGGCAGTAGGCGCGGGCTTGATGCCAATCCACGCAGTTGATTGGGTGGTCCTCTTTGCCTGCAGCCTGGTAGGTGCAACTTCCACCAGTATTAGCAACCGTGCATTCGCCAGCCGTCACGCAATCCGAGTAGTCACCCGCTGTCACCTCATACTTTTGGATACGATAGGCCGACAGCGTAACTTGGTGGACCGGTTCTTCGTCGCCATCCCCATCGGTGCTGCCCATTTGGAAGGTCCCGCCAGGGATGGTGACCCACTCGTCGGTGCCAGGATCACCTACCTCGTGTTCCAGAACAATACTCGCCTGGGCCGGTGCCGAGAGGTTGCTGGCCGCATCATTCAACCAGGCATACACCGTTTTCTGCCCGTTGATGTCGCTCAAGGTGAAAAGGTAGTCGACCGACAAGGTTGCCGTTGCGGCAATGGGTTTCCAACATGTGGCATTGGTCAAGGGGGGGGCTGAATCCTCCTTCAAACAATAGGCAATAATGGCCATATCGTCAGTACCGCTCAGGTGAACCAATACCTCCTGGTCTTTGGTCGAAGCAGTTCCCCCGTCAATGGTCAGGTCGGTAAAGCTCGGTGCTTGAGTGTCTGCGGTCCATCCCTGGCCTGGAGAGGCGCAACGGAACCCGAGGAGGCCGGACTTGTATTTGTAATCGAGATAGACGCGGCTCGCCGAGCGAACGCCGCTGTCGCCGCCGCCGCCCCAGCTACCCCCGCGCAACACATGGACCGAGATACCTGCCGGGCCAGTGGGATCTACCTGTGCTTCTGAAGGGTAGCTGCCGTAGCAATCGGCCACCCACTCCCAGACATTACCAGCCATGTCGTGCAGACCGAAGGGAGAAACCCCGGTCAGCTTACTGCCCACAGCCACAGTTTCACCGTCACATCCTAAATACTGGGCCAAAGTACAGGTTGGGGCATCGTTGCCCCACGGGTAGATCCGGCCGACGCTGCCCCGCGCCGCGTACTCCCATTGCGCCTCGGTCGGCAGGTTGCCGCCGAGCCAATAGCAGTAATTTTGCGCCAGAGACCAATCCACGCAGTTGATCGGGTGATCTGCTTTTCCCGCAGCTTGGTAGGTGCAGCTATCGCCGGTGTCGGCTGCGGGGCATTTTCCGGCCATCACGCAATCCGAGTAGTCACCCGCTGTCACCTCATACTTTTGGATACGATAGGCTGACAGCGTGACCTGGTGAACCGGGGTTGCAACACCATCCTGCCCCATCATAAAGGTCCCGCCAGGAATGTTCACCCACGGGTTTGGCGGCGGGTCGTGCTCGTCGGTCGGGTCGGTGCCGTTCAGGGCCTCTTGACTATCGTCTATCCCATCCCCGTCGTCATCGGTGTCACCCGCATTGCACAACCCATCGCTGTCGGTATCGGTGCCGTCGGTGGCGGTGGTGACGACCGTGCCGGTTGCGCACTCGTCACAGGTGTCGGAGTCAAGGTCATGACACAGCAAGGCATTGCGCGGGTGGCTGTCGTCTTGATCCACCACCCCATCACCGTCCTGGTCGGTATCGCCGGCGTCGCAGAGGCCGTCTTCATCGAGATCCGGTCCGTCAGCGGCAACCGGCATTACCGTCCCGCTGCTGCACTCATTACAAGTGTCGTTGTCCAGATCATGGCAGGAAAAACGATCGTGGGGGGCTAGATCCTGGTCGTCGGGCACTCCATCGTTGTCGTAGTCCTGGTCGCCGGCATCGCACACCCCGTCACTGTCCCGGTCAGGTCCGTCATTCGCGGGCTCGACCAGCGCACCGCTTGCACATTCGTCACAAGTATCTCCGTCCAGATCGTGACATGACAACGAGTTCAATGGAGCGAGGTCCTCACCGTCGAGCTCTCCATCGCCATCGGTGTCCTCGTTCAAGGGATCGGTGCCGGTGTCGTCAACAGAAATCCAGAAGCCGGTATTGGTCTCAGCAATGAAGAGCGAAGCTTCAAGGGGCAGGGACACACGAGCGAACAGGGGAGGAACAGAAGGAAGAGAGAGGGAGCGAGAAACGGAAGGGG
>MGSU01000021.1:0-212 GCA_001799195.1 Deltaproteobacteria bacterium RIFOXYA12_FULL_61_11
GCACTCCTCGCGAGGAGAGACCACACGAGCCCCATGTCCTCCGACCACGATGTCTTCGAGCTCGTCACCAAGCCCGCGACGCTGCAGGTGTTGACCTCGAAGGACTGCCCCAACTGCGCGCTGGTGGTGGCCGAGCTTCGCCATCTTGCCGAGCTGTGCGCGCTCGTGTCGCTCGATGTGCTCGACGTGATCGAGTCCGAGGAGCTGCGAGC
>MGSU01000021.1:337-847 GCA_001799195.1 Deltaproteobacteria bacterium RIFOXYA12_FULL_61_11
CCAAGGGCAAGCACGTCTGGCAGGCCGGCGCGGCGCCCACCGCCACGAGCAAAGACCTGAGCAACGAGATCACCGGCAACGCGCTCTCGGGCCTCACCAACGTGACCATGAGTCAGAAGTTGGGCACCCTCGGCTACGTCTATCGTGCCTACTCCCCGAACTTCGACGCATGCCCGGGCAACACCTCGGGTGGCCACCTCTACTCCTTCCAGAACATCAGCCTGACCGAGGACCCTGAGTTGGGCGACCCCAGCATCGAGAGCACCGGTCTGATGACCGCGACGTGCGGCTACAGTGAACCGCCGTACCTGCTCTACGACTTCCGCGCTCCCAAGGCCTCGGCCCAGAACTTCGTCGTGGTGCCCGAGGGCGAGGAATACTACGTGCGTAAGATGACCTACAGCACAGATGGTACCTTCACGGTCCCCACGGACAAGGCCTACGGTAAATTCATGGTGCGAGTCGATTCCCTGCTCCATCACCCTCACGGCTACCTGATCGCGATCAACC
>MGSU01000021.1:865-20252 GCA_001799195.1 Deltaproteobacteria bacterium RIFOXYA12_FULL_61_11
TCTCCCTGCAACTCCTCGACGAACCCGTGGCCGACGCCGATGCTCCCCCCGCCATACCCGTGGCGACCCCGGCGATAACCATGGCTGGCCTCGAGGCCAACCCCTCGCTCCTGCGGAAGCCGGTCGCGCTCAAGCTGACCCCCGAGGGCGGCGGCGTGATGATCCTCGACGACATCCACGAGCTCACCGAGAACACGGACCAAGAACGGCTCAAGGCCCGGCTCAAGGTCTTCACCCCGGACGGCACCCCGGTGCCCTACTTCGCCGGCGACGCCTACTACCTGGACCTCTTGGAACCCCAGGACGGCATGGTCACGACCTATCTGGACTTCGGCATCGAGGGTCAGGGCTACGTCTACGTCCTCTCCTCGTCCGTGCCCAAGGCCGACGCCTCGTACCAGCCGGACGCCCAGGACTACCATCTCGACATCTACGAACCGGACGGAACCTGGCTGGTCCGGACCGACGGAGTGGCCGCCGACAAGCTGACCGTGGACCTCTGGCGCAACCTCAAGACCTTGAACTACGAGATGATCGTAGGGAAGAACGGTCGCACGGAGCCCTCGGTGAGCGAGTGGATACCTCCCACGCCGCCCGGTACCGAAGAATGACCACACGCAGGGCCGGGGCAACCCGGCCCTGCTACCTGTTTTGCTGAGGACCTCTGTCGATGAAATGCCTGTTATTGCTCCTACCTCTCCTCTTCATATTGGCCTGCGAGGACGCTGCCGAAGACGCCCCTGACGCTTCACCCACCGCTCTCGAGGACGACACCCCAGAGCGCCGCAACCTGCACGAACACGACTTCCACAAGGACTCGGAGCTGCGAGCGAGCCTCGGCGACCTGGTAGTCCTGCACCTCGAACGCGAGGGAACCCACGAGGGCGACAGCGGCGGAGAAGGCATTGACCACATCCCGTACACCTTCCACCGCGACGTGCAACACACGGTCTGCTTCTCCGGAGAGGAAGAGGACGGGCATCACGCGATCCTCCGAGACGAGACCGGCGACGAGGTTCTCGCCGTGAAGGCCGGAGGCTGCACCACGGTGACCTTGCCGGCCGGCAAGTACCTCAAGGAAGTCCACCACGGCGACAGCTCCGATGACGCTTCCCACCGAGTAGTCTTCGTGCAATCCGGGCTCTCCCGTCGGCATTTCGAGCACCATCCGGTCGAGGAAACCCCCGACCCGGCCACCCGTTTCAAAGAACTGCGCGAGATCATGGCCGAGCGCTACCCGACGGTAAAACCTCTCCGCCAAACTCCTGGCGTCTGCGCGGCCAGCGAGAACCGGCCTGCAAACGCCCTTAACCTCAAGACCGGCGAAGTCGCCGTGTTCCTGGCCAACACCGGGTCGGGAACCGGAGCAACCCCGTGCAAACCGGCGTCCGGCACCATCAAGGTCTATAAAGGGGGCTGCGACCAGGTCGGAGCACAACTCGCAGGCGTGTCCGTCGGCCCGCGCACCCAGGTCGTGGTCTTCGACACCGGGAATTATTCCGGCAGACTCCAGTCCTACCGCTCCGAGAGCGTCAACGACGCGGCGACCTTCTGCTTCTCCGCCGACCATATCACGAGCGCTCAACCCTCCCTCGCGGTCTCGACCATCCGCACTACCGACGAGGTCACCTGCAAGGTCGAGAGATCCGGCCATTATTGTATCTGCGGCTATGGACCCTGCTATCTCGGTTGTCGGGTCCAGGAGGCGAACAACGAGACGGTCTGGGGTAACCACACCGACATCTTCGTTCCCGGTACAACTGTTGTGACCAATCCCGGCGAGGTCTTGCTGATCGGGAACGAGCTCGATGCGCACTGCTGTGCCTCGGCGCATGTGCTCAAGGAGAGCTGCGCCGATCTGTCGCTCATCGCCTGGGACGAGAAAGCGACCGGTTTGGTCCTGGGCTCGGCCAACACCTTCGCCATCGCCTACGACGATGCCCGGTTCCGAGGAGCCCGGCACACCCAGGTCGACGCCGCGGGCTGGGTCCCGGGGCACTGGGATCCGGTGACCAATGCTTATGTACTCTTGTCGAAGAACCCGGCCGACACCATCAACGTCGAGGCCGGCAAGGTCTCGTCGATCAGCGTTTACACCACGGAGCACTACAGCCAGGTCACCACGATCGACACCCATGCCTGCTCCAACTGTAATTTGCGAGGGGTGGACTTCAGCAACAAGAACCTCAACAATGTCATTCTCTTCAACGCTGACCTGACCGGCGCCGACCTCACCAATACCCAACTCGAGGGGGCCGATCTCCGCCACGCCATCCTGAAGGGAGTGAAAGCCAGCAACGCCAATTTCAACGGCGCCCTGCTCGACTACGCCACCATAGGCCTGACCGACGACGAAGCCAGGACCATGGCCCCTGCGAATTTCTCGGGCGCCTTCATGAAGAACGCCCGACTCTACAACGTCAATGCCCGGGGGGTGAATTTCCAGAATGCCCACTTCTACGACGACGGCAGCCTGTCGGCCACGCTGGCAAAAGCCCAGTTGGACAAGGCCGATTTCTCGGGCGCGGTCCTGGTCGGCACCACCTTCGACGAAGTAACCAGCATGAGCGGCGCGAAGTTCAACAACGCGGTGCTGATCAATGCCTTTTTCAAGAAGGTCCAGCTCGGCGACAACAACGGCAACAATCAAGTGTCCTTCACCGGCGCTCAACTCTACGGTACGAATTTCTCGAACACCTCCCTCGATTTTTCGGACCTTACCAATGCCAAGGTCGCCTTCTTTGCCAACACGGCCATGGTCACCAAGATCACGAGGTTCGACTCCGTGAACCGTCGCTATGTCACCATGGGCGAGGCGGTCAGTTACAACGCCAACTACCCGTCTCTCTTGCCCTTGACCACCGGCAATACCACCTGTCCCGACGGTGGGCGGGGTATCTGCGACGGCAACGGCGGGGAGAGTTATGCGAGTTGTCCCCAGGATTGCACGCAGAACCTCTCCTGTACCCGTCACCAGAACTGCATCTCGAAAACCTGGACCGATTCCTATTACGTGGGCCGCTGGCAATGCAATTCGGGCCTCTGCTCCATGTGCAAGACCGGGAATCAGTCCTACAACTGCCAATGCGGGGACACGATCTGCAATATCGAACTCGGAGAATCGCCCCTGACTTGTCCGGATGATTGCGCGGGAAGTCACTTTCAGTATGATTTCGACGAGTGTGGCCACCCCTCCCACTGCGTCACGAAACCCTGGCCCTCCTCCCTCAGCGGGAAGTACGGACGCTGGACCTGTCCGATGGACGGCGCCGGCTACGGCACCTGTACCGCGGTAGAGTCCAATTCATGCGGTGACGACCTGTGCGATATGAACGGCCGATGGATGCCCAAGGATGTGCCGGCCTATGTCGGCTACCGCGTCAGCACCGGCCAGACCCTCGGCGGCTGTGGCTGCGACTGAATAGTGCTACGGGGAGGTGCCCACGGGAGGTCGCGGGCTCAGGGTAGGTCCACGCCACGGGCCAAGATCTGGTACACCTCATTCCCATCGAGGTCGTCCTGCCAGGCCACGACCAGGGTCTTGCCGGCCAAAGCGACCGACGGGCTGAGCTGCTGACCGGCGCTCTGCAGGTTGACCGTCCAGCGAGCTTGCCACTCGGAGCCGTCGGCGCGAAAGGCCTTGGCGTGGATCTGGGAGGTCCCGTTACCGTCGCCATCGTCTTGCCAGGCCACGACGAAGGAACCATCGGTGCCGGCCGCAAGGCTTGGTGCAGCATGGGTGCCCGCTCCAGCGACCACGGCGAAATCCGAGAACCTGGCCGTGCCGTCGGCGTTGAACCCGCGTGCTAAGAGGTTGGAGTTGCCGTCCTTGTCCTGATCGTCCTCCCAGACCACCACGAAATGGCCGGCCTGATCCAAGCTCAGAGAAGGACGGTACTGTTGGCCCGTGTCCACGCTGTTGACCACGATCTTGGGGAATCGTTCCTTTCCTGCAGAATCGAACCCCCGGGCGTGGATCTGGTAATAACCGTTGCCGTCGGTATCGTCCTGCCAAGCCACGACAAACGCGCCGCTGGCGTCCAGGGCCACGGTAGGTTCGAGGTGCTGTCCAGCGGTATCGGTGTGGCCGCTGCGGTCCGGAAAAAGCGGCGAGCCGTCGGCGTTGAAGCCCCGCACGAGAATCTGTGCGCCATTTCCTCCGGCGACGTCCTCCCATGCAACCACGAAGCGACCATCGGAACTCATGCCGATGGCCGGGTTGCGCTGCTGACCCGAGGCCTCGCTGTTCACGGTAAAGACCGGGAGGCGCTCGCTCCCGTCAGCGTGGAACCCTCTGGCCTTGACCTGGAAAACGCCGTTCCCGTCGGTGTCGTCCTCCCAGACCACGACCGCCCGGCCGTCGCGGTCCACGGCCACGGCAGGATGACGCTGCTGCCCGTTCTGGTTACCGTTGATCACCTGGGCCGGAAATTTCTGGCACCCCCCGGCAAGAAAGCCCCGGAGGAAGATATCGCGGTTGCCGGCGCCGTCGGCCTTCGAGGAGTCATCCTCCCAGACCGCGACAAAATCGCCGTTCTCGGCCATGGCCACTGCGGGCCTCTCTTGTTGACCTTCTCCCACGCTGTTGACCGTTCGGTCGAGAAACGAGCGCCGGCCGAGGTCCTCGCGAACGAACGGTTTCGTCCAGAGTGGCTCATAGGTGAAGGAGAAAGCGTGATCCGGAGCCAGGGGATCGGAAGGATAATCGTCGTTGCCCTGCTTGTTCAGTTCGCTGCAGAACAGGACCGGATGTCCGCCCGGGAAGACCGAGGTGTTGCCGTCCTCGACCGAGAAGGTACGCGCCTGGACCTGGCCGACCGCAGGATCGAAGACGAGTTGGCGCAGCCACCCGTTCCCGGTGTACGTGCCGGCCTTGCAGTGGTCGTTGCACTGGTCCGGGCTCTTCGCGTTACAGGCCGCCTCGGCCTGGTAGTCCACGACCAGTTGTTGCACCGTGTTCCCGGCATTGCCCGTTCTCGGTGCGTGGGCCGATTCGTTGACGTGGCCGGACACGACCAGGAAGATGGAGCTGTAACGGCTGACGAATTCATCCCAAACCGTCTCGCCGGCCGCTCCCACAGTACCGTAATCGGGATTGGGGCACCCTTCGGCATACGCTCCACCTTTAGTTAGATAACAATGGGTTGCGACGATGACTCGCCGGTCGGGATGTCGAGCAAGGAGGTCCTCGGCCAGGCAGAGCGTATCTTTGCGCGGAGCATACTCGAGGCTCAGCACCAGGAACTTCTGCGCGCCGTTTTCGAACAGCGTGTAATTGTTGACATTACTCGAGCCCAGCGATCCACCGAACCACGCACGTCCGGAGAAGCGGGAGGCGGGGAAGTGGCTGTCGAAGAAGGTTCTGCTCCGGAAGGACGCCGAGGATTTTCCAAGGTAATCGTGATTCCCCGGCACCACGCTGTAGGGCAGGTCGGCTTGATCGAGGATGCGGTGCGCAGCAGAGGCTATTTCCCACTGCTCTGGTTCATTGCTGCCGGTGATGTCGCCGAGATGCACGGCCATGAGGATGTTCTCGGTCTCCCGGTGATCTCGGATCCAACGCATCTGTTTCCAATAGGTATTTTCCTCGCCGTTCCCTTGTTTCGAGGTGTAGTACTGGGTGTCGGGCACCAAGACGATCGAGAAGGGAACGAGGTCCGCTGCCGTCGGCACCACGGTCCCGGGGGTGGGTCCATCCGGCTGGCCGGGGTCCCCAGGGGGAGGATTCTGCGGGAAGATAGTCCCTCCCTGCTGCAATCCGCTTCGATCCCCCTGGGAAGAGGGGTCGAAGGCCGAAGCATCCCTGGTGCCAGTATTCTCGTGACCGCAACCGAGAAGACCCGGAACTAGTAGTGTCATCAACACGATGAGGAGTTGCCTGCCGCCGGTCCCACTCCCAGACCACGGAAGGGGAGCAGCGTGTATCCCCATGGGTGCGCCATCCATGCTAGGTCGCGTCCTCTGCAACACCGGCGAGCTACTCCTCCGAAGAAGAACTGCCAGTTCCATGGTACACGCCCGCCCCATGCTTGACCATCCACGTATTCTCTCCTCGAAAACTCTTCCCCACAGGTCCACGACCGCACCCGGCAGAGAGCACGACTAGGGGAGCCCGCCTGCCAAGGCAACAACAAGAGATAACGCAACACGTTGGGTTTTTAACCAATACCATATTTATATTGACAATACCATTAGAATTCTGTAATCAGTCAACTCGTAATTGGAACGTTGCGTTATCTACTCGTGGAGGAAACGATGAAGACCTTGTGCATAGCCCTGATGATGTCCCTGGTCGGAGCCCTCTCCGCTCAGGCAACTGACAAGAGCTGTAAAGACCTGGAACAGGACATCGCCGCACTCGAACGCGGGATCGCCAGTATGACCAGCGCCTACGAGCAGGCCAACGCCCTGTACCTCGAGATGTGCTTCAGCCACGGCGGTCACGGCAGCCCTCAGTGCACCCAGATGATGCTTGGCCTCAACGAACTGCGCAAGGACATCGCCATGGACGAGCAGAGGCTCGCCGAGCTGCGCAAGACCCACGCCGGGCAGTGCACCATGAGCCCCGAGGAGTGCGAGACCCTTTCGGCCAGCATCGAGCGGCTCGGCCAGGATATCGAGGCCCAGGAACGGGCCATCGACTCGCTGCACCAGTTCTTCGCCGAGCTGTGCCTCAGCCACGGCCAGCTCATGACCCCGCAGTGCCAAGCCATGTCACGCAACCTGTCCGAGATGATGGTCGCCTCGCAGCGCCTCCAGGAGAAGCGCGCGGGCTTGACCGCGACCTTCGAAGAGCAGTGCCGCTGACCCTCCCCGCTCCGCGTCCTCACCCCACGCTCAACTCGATTGCTTCCGCCTCGGCGTAAAGCCGCAGGACTCCGACGAGACGTTCACCCCATCCACGCAACGCCTCAGCGCTGATCCTATCCTGAGGGGCATAGATGACGGCCAGGGCCGAGGTGGTCTCGGCCGTGACCTTGCCCGCCATGGCATCTTTGACCGGGGTGCCGAGCGGCACTTCGCCGGCACAGGTACAGATCAGACCACCGAGGTCGAGTTCCTGGCCCGAGGGATTGAACACGTAGCGCTCGCCCTCGCGGCCGAAACGGAAAACGACCTCGCCGCCGAAGCGTGCACCATCCAGCATGGTGATGGGCAAGCCGCTCTCCAAGGACACGAGGTTATTGCAGTCAACCAGGGCGGTGAGGAAGGGAAACCTTCCTTCGCGGGCGGCCTGGGCCAAGTACTCGCTGGCCGGCTTGCCTCGGCCCGAGGGGTGGTACCCACCGCGGCGGAGCAGAGCTCGGACCCCTCGGCGCAGTTCCTCTGGGGGAAAGTCCTCCACGGTCCTCTTCTGGACCAGGGCCGTCAGTTCTGCGGTCAGTGCGGCCGGAGAGGGGCCTTCGACGACCCGCCCGACCTCCACCACCGCGACCCGCAGACCCTGCCCGTACAACTCGTTGACGATAGACCTCTCCATCCCCACACCTCCTCGCTACCTCGCAACGCCCCTCCGGCAGGGACACCCTCCCTCAGCGCACCGGGACGTCGAACCCTTTGTCCGGATAGGGTTCTCGCTTCAGGGAATAGTGCCACCATTCCTTCTTGTAGTTCTCGAAGCCATGCTGTTCCATCAGGGTCAGGAGCAGCAGGCGCAAGGCGCGCTGGTTTGGACCGACAAGACAGCTTTCTGTCGTGGCCGCTGGGTGCAGGCAGTCGTAGCCGGTCCCCAGGTCGAGCGAACCGTCCGCTGCTCTCCCCGAGGGCGGCGCGGTACAGTCTCCCCCGGCGCTTCCCGCTTGGGTAGGACCGGGAGGGAGGGGGACCAAGGTCAGGTCCACGGTGCTTCCCCGGGAATGCGCCGATCGGTGCGCGAAATACCCCTGCCGGAACAACTCCTCCCGCGGCACCGTCGGATGATACTCGGGGTTGAGTCTTGCCCCTTCCTTCTCTTGTGCCCAGCGCGAGAAATCCCGCACCGCCCGCTCCGGCCGGTAGCAATCGTAGACCTTCAACCCCAGCCCGTAGGGCCGAAGCGCGGCCTGAACCCCGGCCAAGGCTTCCACCGCGGCACGGGTAAGGAGGCAACGATTGACCTCGTACCCGTCAACCGGCCGACCGAGCAGGTTGCGGCTCCCCGCGTAGCGCAGCTCCACCACCAACCCCGGTAACGCGGCACCTGCATCGACGAAATCCTTGGGTAAAGTCTCTGAACCGAAAACCGGACCGACGATCGCGGACAGGAGCAGCCAGAGCACGGTCAGGGCGTTCTTCATCGGAACCTCGCTAACGGCCCGGTTCACGTCCGGGAGAGGCGAAGAGGAAAACCCCGGGCACCACCACGGTGAACCACAGAATGGAGAAGAAGGCCAGGAAGCGCAGGGGAGCGCGCCGGTAGTCGGTCGCCGCTCGATCTTCGGGAGCCAAGATGATCCGGCCCTCGCTTCCTGGAGCGGCTTCGGGGGTTCCACCGTCGACCAGGACCAAGCGGTAGCGATGCGCGGCCCGTAAGGCCAGCTTCCCCAGCACCTCCTGCCGCGCGTCCCCCGAGGCCCGATCGGCCCGCGCTCCGTCGAACTGCCCGCTTGCCACCGTACGGCCCTGCTCCTCGAGGTAGAAGGCGAGCAGTGAGCTACGGGTGGCAGAGGGTTCAGGTTCGAAAACCAACGTATAGCTCCCGGTCCAAGCCGGCTCGAACATACGCTCCCGGGTAGCCCCCGCGGCAGGCCCGGGTCCTTGGCATCGCGAAGCCTCGAGGACGTGTTCCCGTGCGCGGTAGTGATACCCAATCAACCCCGCGCAGGCCGACCAGACGAACCCGGCCATGGCCAAGGCTCCGGCGAACCGGCGACCTTCGAGCTGGCGCAGGTGCCCCGTGGCTCCCCACCTTCGCAATCCGCCCCCCTCTGCCAAGATCCTTCCCGAAAGAACGATCCTGGCAGATTGCCCCTTTCGATGCAACCCGCTCTTGCATGGCTGTTGGCTTGGCGGATCAGTGGGACGTGGCAGATCGGATGTTTGCAGAGAACACCGGAGCAGGCGGGAGTCGTGGGAATGTCCTCTCTTTGCCGCTTTGGTTTTCCTCGAATGGGCCGGTAAGAACCGGGTCTCCTGACGGCCACGCTCAATCGGTCAAAACAGTATGTAGGCATCATGAGGTTGGTAGAACGAGAGCGAAGTATGAAAATCCGGTGGACGGCGTCGAATTTTCATGCGATGGTGATGCTATGAACCGTCCAGGCTATCTCGAGCGCATCGCGCGAGCCTTCGACCTCCACCCAGTGGTGACTGTGCTCGGCCCCCGTCAGAGCGGTAAGACCACCCTGGCCCGCCAGTATGCCGCGCAATGCGCTGACTTTGCGGCCGCGACCAACCACTTTGACCTCGAAGACCCTCAGGACCTGGCCCGGCTGGCCGAACCAAAACTTGCCCTGCAGGGACTGCGCGGTCTGGTGCTCATCGACGAGGTCCAACGCACCCCGGAGCTGTTCCCCTTGCTCCGGGTGCTGGTCGACCGTCCCGACAACCCAGCTCGTTTTCTGATCCTTGGCAGTGCCTCGCGCGACCTCATCCACCAGTCCTCAGAAAGCCTAGCCGGCCGGATTGGCCACCTCGAGGTCCGACCCTTCTGTGTCGGCGAGGTCGGACTCGACCAACTCGAGCGGCTCTGGCTGCGCGGCGGTTTCCCCCGGGCCTTCCTGGCCGAGAGCGAGGTCAAGGTCTTCAAGTGGTTGGAGGACTACACCCTCACCTTCCTCGAACGGGACCTCCCCCAGCTCGGTTTTCGCATCCCGGCCCGCTCGTTGCGGCGTTTCTGGATGATGCTGACCCACGTCCACGGCAACGTGCTGAACAGCTCGGAGCTGGCGCGCTCGTTCGGCACCTCGGACACGACCATCCGGCGCTACCTCGACCTGCTCGAGGGAACCTTCATGCTGCGGCTCCTGCCGCCGTGGCACGAGAACCTCGGCAAGCGCCAGGTCAAGGCACCCAAAGTCTACTTCCGTGACAGCGGGTTATTGCACTGCCTGCTCGGCATCCAGCGCGAGGATCAGCTCAGGACCCACCTCAAGCTGGGGGCCTCGTGGGAGGGTTTCGCCCTGGAAGAGGTGATACGCGCCGCGGGTGCCAAGGACGGCGAGGTCTATTTTTGGGGGGTGCACCAGCAGGGCGAACTGGACCTGCTCCTCTTCGCCGATGGACGGAGGCTGGGCTACGAATTCAAGTACACAGACCGCCCAACCATGACCAGGGCGCTACAGCAAGCGATCGACCTGCTCGGCCTCGAAACCCTGACCGTCATCCACCCGGGCGACAAAGAGTTTCCCCTGGCCGAGCGGGCGGCGGCGGTGCCGCTCGGTCTGGTACTCGAGCGGCTCCATCGCGTCGGGGCTTCATGACTCAAGCATAGAGGGCAGAGGCTTTCACGTTTTTCGACCCTAACCCGACTATCGAGTTATTCCGAGGTCAACCTGGAGCGGATCTCCCGTTCGGCCACCAACCAGTCTTCCAGGGGATCGCCGCCTTCGAAGTTGCGCTTCAAGGCCTGGTAATAGGCCGCCTCGGCCACCATCTTCTGGCGATCCTCGGGTTCCTGGTTCGGCTTCATGTAGGCTATGAGATTTATTTTCAATGGGTTAATCATAGAGGTGACCGTGGATTCGAAACCGTTCTTCTGTCGCTGTGGTCGTGCCATGAGAATTCTCCCTCGGTTGATCATAAGACCGTCGCCCTGTGCATAGATCAGGCCGTTCATGACAACGACGGTCAACACCTCCGCAACCTGCTGATTGAAAAAAACACCCTCGCCTTCCCGGGCGGCCTCGGGCCCTTGTCCTCCGCGATTTCTGCGATCAAAGTGATGGAAAGGAACTCTATTCTGATCGGCACGGCAGCGTGCGGGGCGATCAGAGCACGGTAGGCACGGTACTGAAGGCAACCCGGTTCTTCCCCGCCCGTTTTGCGCGATAGAGGGCTCGATCCGCATGCTCGATCAGCTCGTGGGGTGAGGAGACGGAGTGGTCACAGATGGCAACCCCCAGGCTGATGGTGATAGGCAGGTCGCCAACACCAAGTTCCATGGCCTTCACCCGGATGCGTTCCGCGATGGTCCCGACTTCCACGGCACTGCTGGTGAAGGGGAGGACCACGACGAACTCCTCTCCTCCGAAGCGGCAGCAAATATCGGAGTCCCTGACCTGTTGTTTCAGCACCTTGGCGAGGTCAATCAGGATCTGGTCCCCGGCTTGGTGCCCGTACCGGTCGTTGACTGCCTTGAAGTCGTCGATGTCCAGGAGAATGATGGAAACCCCGGCCCCGTAACGGCGGTGACTGCGGAATTCCAGCTCGAGGAGCTCGTAGAAGCTGGTGTGGTTGTACAGCCCGGTCATCCTGTCGCGCATGGCATTCTTCGCGATCTCCACGAGATTCTCTTCGGAAATGACCGTGGGAGAAATGAAATCCTTGTTGATGTTCGAGAAAAAATCCAGGGTGGCCACGGTGATGCGGATGTTCCGTTTGAGGATCTCCGAGAGCAGGTGTTTGTGCTTGAGGACTTTCCCCCACAAGGTCTCGGCGATCTCTGGTGCGAAGTAGTGGTGAGAGATCGCATAGAACAAATCGGAGTAGAACAGTAAGCCTCGTACGGTTTGTTGCTCGTTGATTTCTCTCTTTTCTTCCTCGGTCATCGACCTGTCCCCGGCAAAGGCGGAAACGAGTTCCACGCTCATGCCCTCGGGCGTCGTGGTCCGGCGCAACCGATCGATGTTGCATTCATCGTTCGGCTTGCGAGGGGACCGTTCGTCTTTATCCTTCGAGGTGCTCATGGGCCCTCTTCGGACATACTACGGTCATGAGACCATGACCTTGGATGAGTACGAGGAGAATGCTCGGGTCGATTTCTCCGATCGGATCCACCTCGGGTTCCTCTCCGTGGAGGTGGTGCAGGATACTGGTCTGGGGGTGGTTCTTCCTCTCCAGGAAAACCTCGGGAGTGACCGGACCCTGGGGTTCCGTGTGACACGTGTGCCCGGTCATCGTTTTCCAGGGGCTGGAAGATGCAAGGCCCACGTCGATGAGCAACAACTCGGTGGGGCCTTTGGCTGTCAGTGAGACCAAGGGTTCATTGACGAAGCAGATCCCATCCCCTTGGGTCAGGACGAGGTCATGCACGATCACCGTGCCGAGCACGATATACAGCCAGGCGTTCCGGCTCGGCGCGAGCTCATGCATGAGGTGGTGGCCCGACTCGAGGATGGCCGAGTAAACGACGGCATCCTGGTGGATACACAGCGAGCCCTTGCGTCCGTCCTGGGAAGCGATCGCGCAGAGGAGATTCTTGCGTTGGGCTGCCGTGAAACGTTTCAGTTCGTGAGCCCGCTCGATCCCGACCTGGGAGGGCAACAGGGAGATCCGGAACAGGTGTACCCCATCGGAGCGGGACACACTCGTCTCCTTGCATTCGATGCCGACGCCGGTGGACAGGTGCTGGAACTCGCCCGCTTCGATAACCCCGGAAGTACCCGTGGAGTCTTTCTGGGACAGGGAGCCCTGATAGACATAGGTAATCGTTTCGGACTCTTCTTCGGGCGTTGAGCCGGTGCTTTCTCCCGGGCTCAGCTTCATTTCGTCGAAGGCCAGCAAGGAACTGATACCATCGGAGATAGGTCCCCGATGATCCTGGGCAAAGAACGAATGCCAGAGTTCCTGGTTCCCTTGTTGGACATGGCGGCGCTGGTTGTTCCGGAGCACGGTAAGCATTAGTTCGGACCTCTTGAGATGCCGGGCTGTTCGGACCGGGGAGTAGATCGGGAGTACGAGGCTGTTCGCTCGTCCGTGGCCGGAACCTCCACCAGGTTAGCGGCGGCAGAAGCGGGACGGAGAGGTTCCCGCTCGAACCCGAACGTCTCGGGAACCGCCTCCCGTTCGAGTTCCGCAAGAGCCTGCCTGAGCCGGGGTACCACGTGCTCGCGCGTGTAAATAATGAGGTGCTCGCCCTGGACCGCATGGACGATGGCCTGCCTAACCTGCCTGCGGCCCTTTGGTAACGCTTTGGCCAGCAGCCGCCAGAAATACCCGCGACGTTGACTGAGGATACCGATGTGCCAGAGCGCACCCAGCAAGGCTCTCACCTCGCTGAAGGTCGAGGGGCGCGTCCCGGAGAGGTTCCCCACGCGGTCGAGGTAGGCCTCGCAGCGGCCGTAGAACTCCTTCGGCGAGCACTGCCACTCGAGGAAGGCCCCATACCCCCGCAGCAGCGTCGCTTCATCCATCCTGGGGGTGAAGTTCGGGCGGGTGAACGGGTCTCCGGTCGAACGGTGGCGCACGCGGCCCTCGGCTTGGAGCCGGCGCCAGAGCGCTGTTCCGGGCAGCGCCGTCAGGATGCCCACCATGGCGAGCGGCATGGGTTGCCGGGAGAGGAAGTCCCGTTGCATGGCGAAAATCTCGGGGCCATCGCTGTCGAACCCGACGATGAAACCGCCCATGACCTCGATGCCCGCTCGGGTGATCGTAGCAACGGCCTCCGACAGATCGAACCGGAGGTTCTGGTGCTTGTTGGCCTGTTCGAGGGCCGCGAGCGAGGGGGTTTCGAGGCCGAGGAAGACGGCCGAGAACCCGGCCTCCACCAGATCGTGCAGGAGTTGAGGATCTGCCGCCAGGTCGACACTCGCCTCGGTATAGAGCTCGAAGGGGTAGGCACGTTCGATTTGCCAATCGCGCAGCAGGGGTAGGAGGCGTTTGACCGCGGGTTTATTGCCGATGAAGTTGTCATCCACGAAAAAGATCGTGCCCCGGTAACCCATGCGGTAGATGGCGTCGAGCTCATCGAGGACTTGCAGGGAGGTCTTCACTCTCGGCTTGCGGCCGAAGATCTCGACGATGTCGCAGAACTCGCATTGGAACGGGCAACCCCGGGAGTACTGCACGCTCAACGAGGCATACGCCGACCTTTCGAGGAGGTCGAAACGCGGAACGGGCACGGTCGTCAGATCGGGGAAGTTCGTGGGGGGGTCGAGGACCCTCCCCTTCCCGGGTCCTTGCGTCAAGGCCCACAACAACTCCTCGATCCTACCTTCGGCCTCACCCCGGAACACGACCTCCGCCTCGAGGAACAGCTCCGGGCTCGTCGTGGGAGCCGGGCCACCGACTGCCACGGGTACCGCCCGGGCATGGGCGCATGCGATGATCTCGTGCAGCGACTCTTGTTGGATAAGGAGTCCTCCCGTGAAGACCACCTCGGCCCAGCGGAGGTCCTCGTCGGTGAGTTCTCGCAGATTGAGGTCGATCAGCCGCAAGGACCAGTGTTTCGGCAGCAGCGCCGCGATCGTGAGCAGGCCGAGCGGGGGCAAGGACGCGCGTTTGCCGATGAGGCGCAGACCATACTGGAACCCCCAGTAGGTGACGGGAAAGCGGGGATAGACGAGCAAAACGTTCATCGCGTGGGTCCTTTGTTTTCCGGCTTCGAGCCTGGGTAGGAACGAGAGAACAAGAACCCGGCACAGCGCGTTGCGGAATCAAACATGCTGCAAGCAAAATGTAAGCCAAAAATAAATATCCCCAATAATCCCAATAGACAAATGATATTAACCATTCCCAGCGCTGGTATTGCCGATCAAAACGAGCTAGCGTCTTTTCATTCTGATCGAGGTATACGATGCGTGTTGAAGAACTCCATCAGAAGGAGCTTCTCGAGTTGGATCCCGCCGGGGGCCTCCTCCGTTTCGCCGGGCAACGGGTCATCCTCATCGACGCCGTGGCCATGGGGCTCCTCCGTCACTATCTCGTGCATAACTTCGGCCTGCATGCAGCGCGCGCGGTTCTCACCCAGTTCGGTTTCGCTCATGGCTGGAGAATGGCGGCGGCCTTGCAAAAGGGCTACAAGTGGGACAACAACACAGACTGGCGCCGGGCGGGCACCCTCGTCTATTCCCTCGAGGGTCTCTTCCTCGCCCAACCCGGCAATGACGACCTCCTCTCGAAAGAAGGGGCGATGCTGCTCGCTTCCTACGAGGCAGAGCAACACCTCCTGCACTTCGGCCGTTCGGACTCGGCGGTCTGTTGGACCATCTGCGGCCTCATGAGCGGCTACGTCAGTCACACCGAGGGGGAGGAGATCTACGTTCTCGAAGACCGCTGCTTGGGCCTCGGACATGCGGCCTGCCACCTCCTGGGGCGCACGCGTGCAGAATGGGGCGAGGAACATGCAGGAGAGTTGGCCTACTTCGATGCCTTGCGTTTACAGGAGTGCCTCGAGGTTTCCCTCAGCAGGGTTACCGAGAGCTTGAAAATCGCGGAGGACAAGCTCCGGGCCCATAAAAAGGTCCTGGTCAGAGTGCTGAAGGACCAGGTGGATCCCCTGGGGCTCATCGCCAAGAGCCCCAAGATGCGGAACGTGGTGGATCTCGCCCGCCGGGTGGCGAAGGTGGATGCCACCGTGCTCATCACCGGCGAGAGCGGCGCGGGGAAAGAACGCATTGCGAGGCTCGTCCATGACGAGTCCCCGCGGGCTTCCGGACCGTTCGTCGCGGTCAACTGCGCGGCGATCACCGAGACCCTGCTCGAGAGCGAGCTGTTCGGTCACGCGCGGGGGGCGTTCACCGGCGCGTCTTCCGATCGTCCCGGGTTGTTCGAGGCCGCCAACCATGGAACTCTGTTGTTGGACGAGATCGGAGAGGTGTCGCCGGGTATGCAGGTCAAGCTCCTCCGGGTACTCCAAGAACGCGAAATACGTCGGGTGGGGGAGAACAAGAGCCGGGCGGTGGATGTGCGGCTTCTCGCGGCCACCAACCGCGATCTCGCCCACAGGGTCGCTGAAAACACCTTCCGGCAAGACCTCTATTACCGCCTCAAGGTCGTGGAGCTGAACGTGCCGTCGTTGCGGGACCGCAGGGACGACATCTTGCCGCTCGCCCGTCTCCTGCTTGCAAACGCGGCCGCGCGGATGGATCGTACGATCTCGGGCTTCTCCCCGAATACCGCGGATCAGCTCTTGCGGTACGACTGGCCGGGCAACGTTCGCGAACTCGAGAACGCCCTGGAACGGGCCGTCGCCCTGGCGTGCGGCACGCGCGTGGAACTCGAGGATCTGCCCGAGGAGGTACGGCAGGTGTGCGCGAAACCGGTGGTCACTACCGGCTCCGTACGAACGCTCGACGAGATGGAGAAGGACTACATCCTCGCCGTACTGGACCTCAACGGCGGGAACCAGACGCGCACCTCGCAACAGCTCGGCATAGGTTCGGCAACCCTCTACCGGAAGCTCAAGAAGTATGAGACCCTCGGTGAGGTGTTGCCCGAGAAAGGTGCTACTATGGTGCCGAAACCGGAAGCGTGAGCGAGGCCCGGGATGAAGATCGACGATTTCCTGCCGGCGCAGGTCGAGCGTTTGGCCAGGGAAAAGCGTCCGGTCGCCCTGCACGCCGACCTCGACCTGCTGTTGGTCAATCCCCCGCCCTGGATGCCCCTCACCCCGCCGCTCGGATGCGTGGCTTTGGCCGGCTATCTGCTCGACCGAGGGCTCGGGGTCCAGGTCCTGGACCTCAACCTCGAACTCCTCTTGCAGCATCCCGAGCTGGCGACGCTGTGGCGCATGGAACAAGCCGCCGCGTGGGCCGAGGCCGAGCGCTCGGCGCAGCTCTTTTCGCGCCTTGCCCCTGCCGTGGAGGCGTGGGCGAGAGCGATTGTGCAGGCTGCTCCGCGCTGCCTGGGCTTCTCGGTCATGGGCGGGAAGCAACGCTTCGTGCGCGCCTTCCTGACTCAACTCTTAGAACTCGGCTATGAAGGCGGCGTGCTCTTCGGCGGGCCTGCCTGCATCAACTACGGTCTGCGGCAAGAGTTGGCCGCGCCGCTCGGGCGGCACGAACGGGTCGCCTTCGTGCTCGGCGAGGGAGAGGGAGCCGCGCTGCGCTTCCTCGACTCTCTGCGGAAGGGTAGGCCCGTCTCTACCGGCGAGGGCTTGTTGCTGCTCGGAGACGAATCCCCGGACCTGCGCCTGCCGACCGGCCACCTCCCCCTGGACGACCTGCCCCGGCCGCGCTTCGACCTCGTGCCCTCGCACGGCTACCTGACCGAGGCCCTGCCTCTGGAATGGAGCCGGGGTTGCGTCGGACGCTGCGCTTTCTGCGACGTGGCCACGATGTGGGGTGGCTTCCGGATCAAGTCGGCCGGGAAGCGGTTGGCCGAGCTCGAACACCTCGTCGGGACGACCGGCACCACCGTGTTTACGCCGGCCGATCCTGCCCTGAACAGCGCCCGCCGACCGCTCTTGGAGCTCTGTCGAGCCCTCGTCGCCAGAGGTCTTGCGGTCACCTGGTCGGGACATGCGGTCGTCTCGAAGCTCTACACGGCCGAGGATTACCGGCTCATGCGCAGCGCGGGGTGCCGCCACCTGGAGTTCGGTGTGGAGAGCGGTTCGGACCGCGTGCTCGCGGCCATGGGGAAACATCGTACAGTCGCGGAAGCCGAACAAACCCTGCGGCTGTGTCACGAGTCGGGCATCCACACCACCCTCTATCTGATCGTCGGGTTCCCCGGCGAAGACCGCGACGACCTCGAGGCCAGCGCGGCCTTCCTCCGGCGCAACCGAGCCTGGATCGACTCGGTGCGGTCCGTCAATGCCCTCTATCTCCAGCGAGAGACCCCGCTCTGGGAGCGTCGAGGCAGCCTCGGTCTGGAGTTCGGCGGCGCCGAGAGCCACGAGGGACATCACTGGAGCGTCGGCTCCAATACGTTGGAAGAAAGGCAGTATCGGGTGCGCCGGCTCCTCGAGGTGATCGACGAACTCGGTATCCCCTATCATCTCGCCGCGGGGCTGGACGAGTTCTCCTGACCTGGCCCCCGGGCGGCGATCAGGCCGTCCACGGCCCGGGAGATGATCGTGTAACAAGCCCGGTAGTGGAAACTGCTCAAACCAAAGGGATCGGCGATGAAGGGTTCGGTCAGGACCCCCGGGGGCGCGTAGGAGCCGAGCAACTCGACCCGGCCCGAGAGTTCCGGGACCGCGGCGAGCAAAGCCGCGACGTGCTGCTCTTCCATACACAGGTAGAGCCCGGTCAGGTCCACGGTTGCTGCAAGGAAGGGTTGGGCGAGGTGCGTGGACAGGTCGACCCCGAACTCGGCCGCGACCTGCAACGCCGTGGCCGGTACTTCCAGACCGTGGTCGGCCTGGGTGCCGCAGGAAGCGACCGAGAGGTTGTTGCAGGTGGTCCCCAGGCGCAGGCGAGCATAGGCACCGGCGAAGGGACTGCGACAGATGTTCCCGGTGCAGACGAAGTGCCAGACGGTCACGCGCCCGCCGCGACCAAGGCCTGCTCGAGGATGGCCAGGGCCTCGTCGAGCTCGGCCGGCGTCACCACGAGCGGAGGGGTCAACCGCAACACGCTCTTGCCGCATCCGAGCAGGATCAACCCGCGCTTCAATGCCGCTGCAATGACTCTGTCCCTGAGGGCAACGTCGGGTTTCCGATCGGCCCCGGCCACGAACTCGATGCCTATCAGTAAGCCGAGCCCGCGGAGGTCTCCTACCCCCTTGCAGTTCGAGAGGATCCGGCGCAGACCCGCGAGGAGATAGTCTCCCATCCTGGCGGCATGGTCGACCAGACCTTCCTCGAGCAGGGCCAGGGTTTCCACCGCGGCGGCGCAGGCCACCGGATTGCCCCCGAAGGTCGAGGCGTGGGAGCCCTTGTCCCAGCACATCAGCTCGGGAGGGGCGAGCAGGGCTCCGAGCGGCAGGCCCGAGGCCAGGCCCTTGCCCACGGCGACGAGGTCGGGGCGGAAGCCGAAGTGCTCGCTGGCCAGCATTTTGCCGCTGCGGCCCATGCCCGTCTGGATCTCATCGGCCACGAGCAGGATGCCGTGCTTCTGGCAGAGCTCGGTGAGACCGTCGAAGAACTTCTTCGGCGGGATGATATAGCCGCCCTCACCCTGGACCGGTTCGAGGAACAATGCCCCGACTTCCTCGGGTGGTACGGACGCGGTGAAGAGGGTTTCCTCGATGAAGCGCACGCACTCGATATTGCAGTGATCGACCGTCTTGCCGTACGCGCAGCGATAGCAATTGGCATAGGGAACATGGCTGACGCCCGGTACCAGGGGAAAGAAGCGCCGCTGCTGGACCAATTTGCTGGCCGTGAGCGACAGGGCGCCCATGGTGCGTCCGTGGAAGGCGGAGTAGAAGGCCAGCATTCGGGGCCGGCCCGTCACCCAGCGCACCAGCTTGAAGGCCGCCTCGATGGCCTCGGTACCCGAATTGGTCAGGTACACCAGGCACGGTTTACCGGAGGGATGCAGGGTCGAGAGTTTGTTGCAGACCCCGCTGAAGGAGGCAAAACCGGTCGTCGTGCCCGGGAGATGGAGGAAGCGGTCGACCTGCTCATGCACGGCGCGGAGTA
>MGSU01000022.1:0-6137 GCA_001799195.1 Deltaproteobacteria bacterium RIFOXYA12_FULL_61_11
CGCCAGGTCGCGAGAGCCGCGGCGAGCCCCTGATCTTGGATAGCGGTCGAGGTAGTTTCCGAGGGGAGGACCATGGTGGGAGTGAGATAGGAAGCGACCTGGGAATATTGCTGCACGGCGCGGTCTTCGTCGGTTCCGGCCGAGGTAAAAGCCCCGCTCGAGGCTGGAGGCAACGGCTCTGGGTTTACGCTCCCCGTGGGAGCAGGGTCTGAGGGGGCTGCTGGTGAGGGGAGAGGCTTCGGTATCGGTACGGCCACACTGGTGCCCGCACTGCCGTTGGCTACGGGAGCGACAGGGGTTTCTACCGGCGCGGCTGTACTCCGCTCATCCTCGGTAGCGGCTTCCGGGACCGAGGCTCCGCCGCAACCCGAGGAAGCGCTAAGAGCGAAGACGAGCAGGACGAAGAAGATCAGACTTCCACAACGGCTTCCAAAGCAGAACTCGGTTCTCACATCCCGCTCTCCTGGGCACCTTCTGCATGCCAGAAAAGGTACCATCGGGTCGATTCGACGGCAAGCAAGGAAACGCTACGTCTGAAAGAAGACGCACCAAAGCCTTCTTCGCGCGCTGCAGAAAAGCCGGCCTGAACGTGGGATCAGCTTTTGTCGAGGTGTGGAAACCGAGTTCAGCTTCATTCCTAATGGCTTTACGCCGGTGCCATCCTGAAGGTGATAGAAATTTAATAGAACTCGTTGACCCTTTGAAGGAGATGGTCGGTCAAGGTATACAGCTTGTCCCGTTCGGGAGTATTGAAGAGAGAGAAGTCACCTTCGTGGGCGGCAAGATCGAAGTCTTGTTCGTCGACTTTCAAGCGCAGGTCGTTGTCCAATCGCCGCTGTTCAGGGCCAAATCCGCCGAAGGCCATGGCCATGAAGAACAAAAGATTATGCTCTTTGGTGCACACTTTTCTGTTCGAAGGTCGCCGTTGAGAAGCGATGCACGAACTCGACCTGACGATACTCCGTCTTGTTGCGTCCGCCGTTGAGGTATTTGAGTAGGCTTTGTTTGAAA
This sequence comes from Deltaproteobacteria bacterium RIFOXYA12_FULL_61_11, assembly GCA_001799195.1. Lineage (GTDB taxonomy): Bacteria > Bdellovibrionota_F > JAHFAK01 > YA12-FULL-61-11 > YA12-FULL-61-11 > YA12-FULL-61-11. The sequence continues at coordinate 1,012 of MGSU01000022.1, forward strand.
ATACTTGCGACTTGGCTCATCAAGGATTGTAGGGTTTTCGTTCCGGGGTTGAACCCTCCAAGAATACGCACGGTTTGCTTGCAGTAGACAGAGTGCTCGGACTCGATCGCCTCTGGCGGCAGATAAAGAAAAGAACCGAAACACCCCGGAAAAAGAACCGAAACACCCCGGAGGTGAAATCAAGAAATGAAATAATGGTGTTGTACATATGCAGCGATGGAATCCGCCGCTCTCCGACCTTGGCTTGGCCCTGGCGCGGCAGGATTCCTCGACCAAGCTGCGAGAATCGCCCTTTCGGGTCCTGCGAAACAAGTTTAGCGGGGTATAGGGCTCAAAGGCAGCGGCAGATCCCACAAAGATCCTGCCAGGCACCTCAGTTTCTGCAGATTCAGGGCAAGATACTCCCGGGAGAGGTGGTTGTAGCACAAACTGGAACGGGGTAGAGCGGTCAGAAGAAGGAGCCGAGGCCGCGGATCAAGTGTCGGTGCAGGTAGCGAGAGACCATGGCCCGGGCATCGGTGATGTGCTGGTGATACCACGAGCGTTTTTTCCAGGCCTCCTCATGGTGCGCCACGAGGTTGCGGAAGGCCCCCTTCACCTCTGCCATCGCCTCGTCGATCAACTCGCAAAAAGCAGCGGCGCAGGCGGCGAGGGTCTCGCCCAGCTCGAGGTAGGCCGGGTGGAAGGTGTAGCCGGGCATGACCTGGCCGGTGGCGTACATCTGGTAGGTGGAATGGACATAGTCCCGGGGATGCTTGACCAGCCCGGCGCGAACCGGGTTCAGTGCAAGGTAGATCAACTCGGCCAGAGCGTCGCGCGAGGTCTTGACCTGCACCGATTTACTGTTCTCCTCGATCAGGCGGTTGAAGCGTTGACGCAGCTTAACGGTCCCATCGGCCACGAAGCCAACCACCTTGCCAAAGCGGTCCACCTCGATCAATTTGTTGGCTTTCTTGGCAAACATTGACAGAAAGTGACGTAAGAGGTCGCCGTTCTCGGCCAGGCATTGATTTCTCTCGAGGAAGCGGCCGTAGGGCGTGTTGGGGTTCTTTGTTGGGGTCTGGTGTAGGAGATGGGCGTGGTTGGACATGAGGCATACGTAGTAGACGGCCGCGCCGTAGCGAGGAAAGACTAAGTGCAAGAAGGTCAGGAACAGTGCCTTGATCTCCTTGCCGAACAAGTACTCGCGGTTGTTGACCCTGCACATGGTGTGGACAAAGGCATAGTCGCCGGGGCCGGTGATGGGGCTTCTCCTGCTCATGACAGAGGGCAATTCAAAGCTCGGGCCAGGGGTTATTATTTGAAATGATAGTACGGGAATGAGCGGTATTCGGAAAATCGAATCGTTGGATCCTTAAGATCCTCCCGGTCCAAAGAGAAGTCACGGTTCCGGTTAAGGGGGGGAGCCACGAAAGGAATACCCGAGGCATTCATCGTCTGGATCTCGCTTCGGTCGAGGGTGCGCGCGGAAAGGGTGTTTATGTTGAGGTCATAAGGATAGAAATGCAGACCGGTGACGGTCAACCAGCGGGCGCACCTCGACCTTCTTCGCGCGGCGCTTGAAAGACGGCAGAGAGGTCGGCTCAATCTTTTTTCGAAGCAGCAGCGTCGGTACTTTGAAGGCGCAGTTTCCGGGCTTGGCGCAGCGCCCGGTGGTGCTCGCGAACCGCGATCAACAGACGTTCAGTGCGGGAGAGGCTGAACTCCGCGGAACCGAAATACAGTCTTGAGGGTTCGAGGAGATCTTCATCGTTGCCCCTTCCCTCCAAGCGCTTGGCCTCAACCAAATCACTGCTGACCTCTTCCCTGACTGCAAGAGCACCGCAGAGCAGAAAAGAGCCTTGGCGAGACCACGGCCCAATGCTAGGATCGACGCAACCCTGTTGGTTCAAGGAGCCACCTCCATGAGTACGATCCTACCCGAGGGGGAGCAGCTCCGCCGGGCTATCCAATGGATCGCCGAGCAACGCTCCCGGCATCCCGAGGTCCGCGTGTCCGCTTTCGTGCACCAGGCGATCACCCGCTTCGACCTGCAGCCGCTGGACGCCGAATTCCTGATTGGTTTCTACAAGAAGGATCCTGCCCCGGACAACCCCTGAGCCTCTCCTCTCAGACGACCCCTTGTTCGTGGAACGCCGCGATGGCGGCTTCGTCATACCCGAGGCGGGCGAGGATGCGGTCGGTGTCGGCCGAGAGTTCCGGCGGGGGAGTGTCCAGGCTGGCGGGGGTCTTCCCGAACTTCGCGCTGAGGTTGAACAGCCGCACCGGCCCGTGGCCCTCGACCTCGACCGTGGCCAGGGTCTCGCGGTGCTCTAGCTGGGGTTGCAGGAGCGCTTCTTCCAGGCCGAGGATAGCGCCGGCCGGCACCCCTCTGGCATTGCACGCCTGGACCCAATGGGCGGTGGGCTCTCGTAGCAACTGCTCTTCAAACAAGACGTTGAGTTCCTTCCGGTTCCGTTTCCTGGCATCGCGCTCGCGGAAGCGCGGGTCCTCCTTCAAGGCACTCAGGCCTACGAGTTCGGCCACGGCCTCCCACTGTTCCTGTTTGTTGGCCGCGATATTGACGAACCCATCGGCGGTGCGGAAGGCCCCGGACGGCGCCGCGGTGAAGTTGTCATTGCCGAGGAGCTGGGGGGGCTGCCCTCCGATGAGCAGGTTCGCAGCGACCCACCCCATGAGCGGAAGGATGGAATCCAGCATGGCCACGTCGACGAACTGCCCCTCGCCGCTGCGTTCGCGGTGGAACAGGGCGGCCATGATGGCAAAAGCGGCGTTCAGCCCCCCCACGGTGTCGCAGACCGGGAAGCCGCAACGCAGCGGGTTCAGCTCGGGCGTGCCGTTGACCGCCATGACCCCGCTGAGACCCTGGATGATCTGGTCATAGGCGGGTTTTCCCGCGTCCGGACCGGTCTGGCCGAACCCCGAGATCGCGCAGTAGACGAGCCGCGGGTTCAGGACAAAGAGCTGCTCGTACCCGAGCCCCAAGCGTTGCATCACGCCTGGACGGTAGTTCTCCACCAGCACGTCGCTCTCGCCGACCAGGCGTCGGAAGATCGCTTTGCCCTCCTCGTGCTTGAGGTCGAGGGTCATGGACAACTTGTTGGCGTTCTGGGCGAGGAAGCTGGTCCCCATACGGCGTTTGTTCAGCTCCGGCACATTACCCAGAATGCGGCCGAGATCGCCTTCCCGGGGGTTCTCGACCTTGAGCACCTCGGCGCCGAGCAGGGCAAGGTGCAAGGTGGCGAAGGGACCGGAGAGCACGTTGGTCAAGTCGAGCACGCGGACGCCCTCGAGCAAGCGGGTCATACTCATCTCCTCGGTAGGTGTAGTTCCGTCGATCGGCTTCAGGGAACCGGGGCCGCTTTCGCCGCGGCTAGGCGCACCAAGCTCCCTCCCTGCCGCCCGAAATGGGCGGCGACCTCGGCGGCCAGCTCGGTCAAGCCCCGAAGGTCGAGATCGGCCCGGAGCCCGAGCCTAGCCAAGAGGTTGGAAAGATCCTCGGTGGCCACGTTGCCTGCGGCGAGGCGGGTGAAGGGGCAGCCGCCAAGACCCGCGAAGGCGGACTCGAAGCAGCGCACCCCGGCCTTCAGGGCCGCGTAACAGTTGACCAACCCCAGCCCGACATGGTCGTGGAAGTGGCAGGCGAATTCCACGTCCGGCGCTTGTTCGCGCAAGGTCGAGAACAGGCGTTCGACCCGGTCGGGGGTGGCCAGACCCGCGGTATCGGCCAGACTGATGCGGCGGTGGCCTTCCCCGAGGTACCGTTCGACCAGGGCGAGAACGCGCTCTTCAGGTACCTCACCCTCGTAACCGCAGCCGAAGGCCGATTGCACCGAGAGCTGCACCTCTACTCCCTCTCTCCGGGCGTCGGCGGCGATGGCAAGGATGCGGCCGGCGGCCTCACCGGTACTCATACCGGTATTGCGCCGGCTATGGGTCTCACTGGCTGAGACTCCGAGACAGAGCAACCCGACCTTGCAGGCGAGGGCTCGCTCGAGCCCTTTTTCGTTCAGGGCGAGGGCTGACAGGACGACTCCGGGCCGAATACGGCCGCGTTCCGCCAACAACGAGAACAGGCGATCGGTATCGGCGAGCTGGGGGACTTTCTGCGGGTGGACGAAGGAACCGACCTGGACGAGATCCAGTCCGGCGGCGGCAGCGGCTTCGATCCAGAGGGCCTTGCGTTCGAGCGGCAGGACCTCGCGCTCGGCCTGCAACCCGTCGCGAGGACCTACCTCGTGCAGGAGTGGGGTCATGACCTACCTCAACAGGTATGGGAATACTTCGATCAGAACGGGTTCCCGGACGACCTCCGACGACTGCGAACGTTCCGCGTACGGGGGTTCGCCGAGCTCACTCGTCGTCGTGCAGGGCCTCTTCCCGCTGCCGGGTCGACACCTCGACCACGCCGAGCTGTTCGTAAAGGATAGCCCGCATCCCCTCGGGCAGATCGCGGATGATCTGGATCAGGTCGCGGATGTTGTAGGTCCGGCGTTCGTTGTCCTCCATGGCCTCCGTCCTCGCGGTTCAGTTCCGGTCGCAACTCCTCCTACCTCAGGAAGGAGGTCCAGTGCAAGGTTCGGCTCAGTCGACCTCGTTCTGCTCGTAGAGGCGTTCCATATCTATGGTCTGGTGGAAGATGGCCGCATTCCCGCCCGTGACGTGATCTCCACGGGCCTGGATCACGTACCACCAGCGGTCGTCGGCGTCGTTGAGGTTGGTACCTGCCTGAACCAGCGTGCAGCTCACCAGGTAGCGATTGGTAAGCGTGGGATAGGTACCGTAATAATTCTGATGGTTCTTGTTGAGGGACGAGGTGCAGGATCCCCAGGCTCCTTGACCTACCGTTACCATATAATTGAAGTACGTCCTCGGCGCAACCTGCACGTCGACCCCGTCGCGGCCCCAGAACTGGCTGTAGTCATAGATGCCGGTACCAGTGCAGTTCGCGTCGTCCGAAGTCTGCTTGGCGAACTTCTGTTTGGGCGCCGCCAAGGTGCAATTGGTGCAAGGGTTGTAGGCGAGGGGGAGGTAGCGGTTCTGAACCATCTTGTAGGCCTCTTCCCCGGCCCGGATCTTGGCGAAGCCCATGGGGATCTCGGCGTTGCGCGAGCGTTGCACATAGT
>MGSU01000022.1:6156-20145 GCA_001799195.1 Deltaproteobacteria bacterium RIFOXYA12_FULL_61_11
CACCGCGGCGAGGATGCCTATGATGGACACGGTGATGAGCAGCTCGATAAGGGTGAACCCCCGCGCTCCGATTCGCTGTGTACGCATCGTCGTGCTCCGTGATCCTTCGCGATGCTCTCACCATAGCACGCCCCTCGTCCCAGGGCCACGGGAAAGTCGTCCGGACGGACCACATGCCTTCAGTCTTTGGGGGGCCGAGGGGTCCTGTCGCCTCACACCCCCACCATGCTCATCCTTGCGCGTGGCGGGGGTCCCCCGTCGGCGCCACCCCTACGAGGTTACTGGAACTATCAGCAATCCCCCAAGACTGAATGGTTACTCCAGGTGATCCGGGGTTTGCCGCGGGCGCATTGACATCCTCGCGGACGTGCGCGAGCATGCGCCGCCGTGAGAACGATCGAGAAGGAGGAAACTATGTTCCAGTACGAACCGATGTTCCAACTCGGGAAGGACGAAACCCCCTACCGGCTGCTCGGTACCGAACACGTCAAGGTCACGGAGCACAATGGCCGCCGCCTGCTCGAGGTCGCTCCGGCGGGGCTGTCTCTGCTTGCCAAGACCGCCCTGCGCGACATCGCCTTCCTGCTGCGGCCCACGCACCTGCAGGGGTTGTCGAACATCCTCACCGATCCCGAGGCCTCGGACAACGACGTCTTCGTGGCCGCGAACCTCCTCGAGAACGCCATCATCGCCGCCGAGGGAGTCTTCCCCGGATGCCAGGACACCGGGACCGCAATCGTCCTCGGCAAAAAGGGTCAGGCGGTGTGGACCGGAGGGGACGACGAGGAAGCCCTCTCGGCCGGGATCTATGCCACCTATGCCGAACAGAACCTGCGTTACTCCCAAGTCGCGCCGCTCACCATGTACGAGGAGGCCAACACCGGGACCAACCTGCCGGCCCAGATCGACCTCTTCGCCGTGCCCGGGGACGAGTACCGTTTCCTGTTCCTGGCCAAGGGCGGCGGTTCGGCCAACAAGACCTTCCTCTACCAACAGACCAAGGCCCTGCTCAATCCCGCGTCCCTGCGGACCTTCCTGGAAGAGAAGCTGCGCACCCTGGGCACCGCGGCCTGCCCGCCCTACCACCTGGCCGTGGTCATCGGCGGCACCTCTGCCGAGATGAACCTCAAGACCGTCAAACTGGCCTCGGCCCACTACCTCGATCACCTGCCGACCTCAGGCAATCGCCAAGGCCGGGCCTTCCGGGATCTCGAGTGCGAGGCCCAGGTGCTGGACATCGCTTGCAAGAGCGGCATCGGCGCCCAGTTCGGCGGCAAGTACTTCGCCCACGACGTTCGCGTCATCCGCTTGCCCCGCCACGGGGCCTCCTGCCCGGTCGGCCTCGGAGTGAGCTGCAGCGCCGATCGCAACATCAAGGCCAAGATCACGGCCGACGGCATCTTCCTCGAGCAGCTCGAGACCGATCCATCCAAGTACCTGCTCGAGGGCTTCCGGCAGAATAAAGGTCAGGTGGTCCGCATCGACCTCGAGGCCGGCATGGACGCGGTGCGGGCGGAGTTGACCAAGCACCCGGTAAAGACCCGACTCATGCTGAACGGAGACATCATCGTCGCCCGCGACACCGCCCACGCCAAGCTCGACGAGCGCCTCGCGGCGGGTAAGGGTCTGCCCGACTATTTCAAGCAGCACGTCGTGTACTACGCCGGTCCGGCGAAGACCCCGGCCGGGTACGCCTCGGGCTCCTTCGGCCCGACCACGGCCGGACGCATGGACAGCTATGTCCAGCGCTTCCAGGCCGCGGGAGGCTCCCTGGTCATGCTGGCCAAGGGCAACCGTTCCCGCGTCGTGACCGAGAGCTGCAAACAGCACGGCGGCTTCTACCTGGGTTCTATCGGCGGCGCCGCGGCTATCCTTGCAAAACAATGTATTACAAAACAAGAGGTAGTCGAGTACCCCGAGCTGGGCATGGAGGCCATCTTCAAGATCCGGGTCAAGGACTTCCCCGCCTTCCTCCTGGTCGACGACAAGGGCAACGACTTCTTCTCCGGCCTGCTCTGAACCCATGTCCCGGCACGACCATTTAACCGCACCTCCGCCGATCATTACCTTATACAAAAACGGTGAGCTCATTTTACACAGAAAAGGGCTTACTCCCTTCCATCTCTGAGATCTCCATGAGAAACGAACAACCTGGGTGCGGCAGGCGCTATGGAACCGCGCTGAGCTTGACGCTGGTCATGCTCCACTCCTGCAGCTCCCCACAACAAACGAATGTCGCTGCACTGCGCGTGGTCGCAGCAGAAGAGCTCGGAGTCCTGGAACAATCTCCAACCATCCTCGGCCGAGACGGGGGCTTCAGCACGTTGCTGTGGGGGACCACCATCTGGGTCTACGGAGATACCTTTCTCTCCAAAGCCGATGAACACGGCCGGACCTTGCTGCACAATTCCTTTTCCAGAACCGAAGACCTGAACGCCGCTGACGGGATCACCGCTTTCTTCGAACGACAAGACAGCCTGGGCACCCCCACCATGTTGCTCGAACCCACCCCGCAAGAAGAAGCCTTCAACGCTGCTCATTCCGTCACAAACTGCCGTGAGGAACCCTGTGGAGCCCGCTACGGCACCTGGCCGACCGAATTGGTCTGGGACCATGCCAGAGCACGAGCCCTGGCCCACTATTCCCTCATCTATGCAGAACCAGGAGCCTGGAACTTCACGACGCTGGGTTCCGGGTTAGCCGAATGGAAAGATCCGACCCAACCGGCCGTCCGTTTGCTTGCCGCCCCCTCCAGCGACACCCCGGAATTGACGTGGGCGCAGGACGATCCGGTCCCCTCGCAGGGCCCCCAGGTGCTCGACGATTATTTATACGGCTTCGCCTGCCCGCTCGTTTCTCTGCGACGACCTTGCACACTGGCCCGGGCTCCCCTTTCTACCGTGGCCCGGCGCGAGTCTTGGACCTGGTACACTGGCCACAGCTGGTCCACTGAACCCGCAAAAGCCTCGCCGCTGTTCGAAGGCAACGTGGCGATTACCGTGTCGTTCAATTCGTATCTCGGACGTTGGATGGCCATCTATGCACGCCTTTTCGAAGATACCGTCGAACTGAGAACCGCACCCGAACTCACCGGTCCCTGGTCCGAACCGCTCCCCCTGTTCACCGGCGACGACCATGACGAGGAGCGCTGGTTGTATGATGCGGTCGCCCATGCCTCCTATGCCGAAGAGAACGGCCGGATCATGTATGTGACCTATTCGCGGCCCATTCCCGGCACCATGTTTTCCTCCGAGTTGGTTCTGGTCCGGGTCGTCTTGGAATAGGTATCGGATCGCCGAAGCGGCTCTTCAGCGGCTTGATTTCTTGCAGCGCAGTTCACAGAGGAAGGCACTGGAAGGACGCTGATGACAGACGAGGGCGTTCTGTTCGACGACACACCCCTCTCCGGTGACCGGCAGGATCTCGGTTGCAGAGCAGCCTTCAACCAGGTTATCCAGAGGCACGGTCAGCGCGCGCTGCCGGGGTCCCCAATTGAACACGCCGAGCAGCCGCTGGTCCCCATCGCCGCGCAACCAGAGTTCCGGTTGCACGCCGGAATACCGTCCGCGGTCGAGGATGGGCTGGAAGAAGGTGTTGTAGACCTTTTTGCCGACCTGGTGGTTGCGATCGAGAGCAACGAGCCGGCCGGGATAGGAACGGACTTTTTCGACCCAGGATTCGGTGAGGAGGGCGAGCCGGGCCTCGTCGAGGACCGTCAGGTCATCCCCGAGCACAAATATCCCACCCGAGAGCGCGAGGAAGGCCAACGAGGCCCGGGCCTGATCCTCGCTGAGCGGCTTGCGGATCAGGACGGTATCCGGATCGTTCTGGAACACGCGTTGGTGGAACGGGGCGAGGTTGGCGGTGCTGCGCCCCGCATTGGCCAGGTAGGACCAGAGCAGCGGCAGGGAAGGATGGTGGATGTCGGGCCCGATGCGCATGGCCTGGCTCCACCCCACGGTCGGAACCAAGGGCGCTCCGCAGGCGATGATCTTGGCTTCTTCGGGTAAACCCTCACGGATGGCGGCCAGACCCTCGCGGTAGGCCTCGATCGCGGTGACCGGACGGCTGCGCACACCCTCGTACGCGGCACCGATCAGGAAATCGACCTTGAAGATGCGATAGCCCCAGCTCCAGAGCCGCCGGAAGGTTTCGGTGACAAAGACCCGCACCTCCGGCACGGTCACGTCGAGGAGGTAGCGGGAAGCGGGCAAAGCGGCAAGCTGTGGAGCCATGTCGTAGGGGATCGGGTTGCCCTTGCCATCCTTGAGCAACCACTCGGGATGTTGCCTGGCCACGTCGCTGCTGCGGTCGACCACGAAGGGGGCTATCCACAGGCCAGGAGTAAAACCCGCCGCCGAGATCGAGGCGGCCAGGCCGTCCATGCCCGAGGGGAACTTGCCATTGGGCAGCCAGTCACCCCAGGACTTGGACCACCCATCATCTATATAGACAGCTTTCAGACCGAGGCCGGCGAGCGGACCGGCCAGAGTGCGGGTGTTTGCCAGGACAAGTGCTTCATCGACGTTGGTCGCGACCGAGTTCCACGAGTTCCAGCCCGAATACGAGGCAGTCTCACCCAGAGCCAAGGCGGGGCGCAAGCGTTGGGCATACCGGTCGATGGTGGCAGCCGAGTTCCAGGCAAGGTGCAGACGTTCGGAGGTCACCCGTCCAAACTGGAGCGGTTCGCCGTGACTGCCGTTGAGCACCGCGAGGCGCCGCAAACTCCCCTTTGTATAGACCGAGACGAAACTGGTCTTCCATCGCTGCGCGGAGAGAGCGCCGAAGAAGAGCGGGTTCTTTCCGCCAACTCCGGCCACGCCGAACATCCACCAGGAAAGATGACTGTCGAGAGACAAATGGCGGTTGTTGTTACCCCAGGCCTGGTAGCGAAGCGGATCGTCGAAGCGAGCTTTCTCACGGTCGAGGGCTACCCAGCCACTGAAGGCCCAGGACTGGTAGCCGTTGAGGTACACCCGCTCGGCGGCCTCGAAAAGATCGGGCATGGACTTGCTGGTACCGCGTTCGGTCAGGAACGGCACCAGGCCGTTGATCCCCGTATCTCCTGCCTCGACCCACGATGAAAAGGTCGTCTCATTGGCGGCAACGTCGAAGGCTATTCCCATGGTGGGCAAGGTAGAGGAGGTCCAACACAGCTCGATGCGCCGACCTTGTTCAAGGGTACGGACAGCAAGTTGTTCATAGCGCGTCGCCGGTATCACGGTCCCGGCGCGGAGGAAACCCGCCTGCAGGGCATGCAATCGCCCCCCGTCTGGCACCTCGAGGTCGAAGGTCAGGTCTTCGTTGAGCTCGATCTTCAAGAATGGTTCGGCTTGTGCGGCGGGGGTCAGCAGGAAGAGCAGGACTGCAACGTAGAAGCAGAACGAGCGACGAAACGACATGACCCCCTCCTAACGTTGCACCTCACTCGATCGGCCTCAGGGCCGATCCGGGCTCAACAGCGGCTGGCCGTGGCGAGCAAGGCCGGAATACGAGCAGCCGGCAGTACGGCGTGAACGAAGTTTCCCTGCACCTCGTCACAGCCCTGTTCTTCGACCAGGCGGAGCTGCTCGGCGGTTTCCACTCCTCCGGCGACCACTTTGCAGGAGAGTTGCTGGGCCGCATCGACCACGGAGCGCAACAAAACCTGGTCGTTGTTCGAACCTGGCAGGTCGGCAACGAAAGAACGATCGACCTTGATTTTGTCGAAAGGAAGCTGCACCAATTGACCCAGCGGCGTGGTGTTCTGGCGAAAATCGTCGAGCGCCAGAGTCACGTCCATGGACTTGAGTTCTTGCACTCTCCGGCTCGCAGTCTCCTCGACGAAACAACGCTGTTCTCCGAGTTCGACCTCCAGCAGGCGGGGTTCGAGGGAGAACTCGGCCAGGGCCTTGCCGACCACGCCGGCCACGTCGAAGCGGTCCATGCGCACGCAGGAGAGATTGACCGAGACCGGCAATACGTGGAAGCCCTGTTGCCTCCATTCGCTGGTCTGGCGACAGGCCTCGCGGATGACGAACTCCTCGAGGCGGCAACTCGTCCCGCTCGCCACTGCCAAGGGCAGGAACTCGCCGGGCAGGAGCAGCCCGCGTTGGGGGTGTTGCCACCGCAGTAAGGCCTCGAACCCGCTGATCCCTCCGCTCTTGAGGTCGACCACCGGTTGATAGTGCAGTTCGAGTTCCTGGTTGTCGATGGCCGCCAGGAGCTGCTGGCGCAAGGAGAGCCGCTCGCTGGCGCGTAGGTCCAGGGCCTGATCGGCGAAGACGAAGGCGCTGCGCCCCGTGTGTTTTGCTTGGTACATGGCCTGATCCGCGGCCCTGATCAAGGCCGCTGCATCGTTCCCGTCACCCGGGAAAATCGCCACACCGATGCTGGCCCCGATCACGCAGCTCCCCTCGGAGAGCACGATCGGCCGGGAGAGGGACTCCAGGATTTTATTGGCCACGAGGGCGGCATCCTCGGCACGGCCGATCTCGGTCAAGACGATGGTGAATTCGTCCCCACCGAGGCGGGCCACGATGTCCGAACGTCTGACCGCGGCGGTCAAGCGCAGGGCCACTTCGCGCAGCAAGGCATCTCCGGCCTCGTGCCCGAGGGTGTCGTTGACGTGCTTGAAGTGGTCCAGGTCGATGAAGAGTAAGGCACACACGGTTCGATTGCGTCCGGCCTGCCGCAAGAGCTGGTTGAAACGGTCATGAAAGAGCTGCCGGTTGGGAATGCCGGTGAGGACATCGTAGAAGGCCAATCGGCGTAAGCGCTGCTCGTCGAAGTGCTGTTCGGAACCGCGTTGCTGCAGAGCGCGGCGGAACTCACCGCTCAACCGACGCAACCGCCGACCCGAGAGAGGGCGGAGCGGCCGGGGTGCCGGCCTCCTCGTCATCCGGTTCAGAGCGGACGTGAGTTTCCCAGCAGTGCTACCCCGCACATACCCGGTCAAGGGTCGGTCGGGTGCTGCCGACGAGGCATCGCGTAAGTTGAGGACCAGGGCCTTGCGCCCGTTCCACTCCACCGGGGTGGTACGCACCACGACTTCCAGCGGTTCGCCCAGCATGGAGAGGAATTGCAGGTTGGTTTCTTTGCCTTCGGGCACCTCGCACGCCAGCCGCTGGCTGGAGAACCGTGGGGCACACCGCTGGAGGAAGGTGCTCATGCGCTGATTGGCGTAGAGGATCGCACCATGGGGTTGTTCGATGATGGCCACAGCCTCGGGGAAATCCCCGACGAGCTGATCGAGGTGCAACTTCAGGGTATCGGTCGGAAGAGTGAAGGTACCTTCATGCATGGCGGACTCCAGACGATCGTTCTCGTAAAACCTCTCCATGACGTGCCCGTGCCGGCCACAGCGCGGGCTTCCCCGAACGATCGCGGGGAAGCATCCACCAACGGTCGCTTCCATAGCACGGATAGGGAACGATTGCACGTCTTTTCGTCTGGCAGGGGCACCAGCGGTGAGGGCTGACATGGATGAAGAGCATAACAGAGGGGTGAGAGAATCACTCCCCGCACTGGATCTGGGAGACGACCTTGCCGAGGTAGATTTTATATGCGCCCATAGTCATGACCACGGTGCTCAGCCGGTAATACTGATAGCGGAAGGTGTCTGTCCGTTCCTGGGCGACCTCCTCGAGGAACTGATCGAGCGAGGGGCGCAGCGCGGGTTCGTACCTCCCCGCTGCGAGGGCATGCCCGGCGATGGTGTCGAGGATGGACCGCACGGTGACCGATCGATAGTTGGAGTATTGCCCTGAGGTGGCGTCTTTGATTTCGTGCTGACAAATGGCCATGGCATCGTGCAGTTGGTCGACGGCAAGATGACAGGGCGTTGCGTTGGCGATGCCGAACAGGAACAGGGATGCAGCCAGCAGGATTGTCGTACGCATGGGGTCTCCTTACGGTTGTAGCCTACCTGATGAATGTAAACAGCAATAAACGAACCAAGAAATAAAAATATTATAACAATTATATTTACAATAATTTAAATATTATTTTGCAAACATACTGGTGCAATAAATGCCCCAGGGCTGAACAAATGGTACTAGGCTGGAGAAGGGATCATGGATCCGCCTTCCATGCGAAGCGTCTCGGTCTACGCACCGGATCGGCTCTCTTCCTGTCTCGTGGCAATGGCAGCATGGTAGTCGACGAGCGAGACGGCCCCGATCAGAGTTCACCGGGGGGGCCAATCCGCCACAACAAGGTGCCGCACCCCGCCTGGGCCTCTTGCCATCGCCCGATCGCGAGTTCGACGCTCACCGCCTCGGCCGTGCCGAGGGCGTCTAGCCCCGTCCCCGTGAGCCAGGCCGGCAGCGCGCTCATGGTCGGATGGTGGGCGACCAGGAGGACCGAATGCAGCTCTTCGCGAAGGCCCCAGAGCTGTTCGAGCGCGGCCTCGAGCCCATGCTCGTAGAAACAACGGTCCGGGTGCAACGCAGCAGGAGGGAGTTGAAGCCCCTCGCAGAGCAATTCGGCCGTGCGCAACGCCCGTGGCGCTGCACTCGCGAGTACGAACTCGGGCTGGAACTTCCTCCCGCGCAAAGCCACGGCGAGCCTCGCGACCTGCAGCTCCCCGTGCTCGCTCAGCCGACGGTCGAAATCCGAGCCTCCCGACGGCCACGGCAGGGCATCACCATGTCTCACGCAGGTTACCTGTTTCATCGCTTCCTCACCGTTCCGCGTCCCGGTCGGACTCGTCGGTCAACTCATCCCGGCGGGCAACCCCAGCTTGGCTACCCGGCGGTGATGCACAAGGTTGGTGTAGAGCAGCAGGAGATGGGCAGAAAGATTGCGGAGGAGATCGCGATGGCAGAAACGCCTCACAATAGAAGGGATGGAATAGATCTCGCGTTGGAGTGCATGGAAACCCTCGACCAGTTCATCCTCTCCGAGGGCGAGGGGTCGGAAATGGAGGTGGTGCCCATCGCCGTCCACGAGCGGCTCGCGTAACAATCTCCCTTCCGCGACCAATTTTGCGTAAAATCTTGTGCCCGGCAGCGGCGTGAGCACATGGAGAACCAGGACCGAGAGGTGATGGCGGTCGAGGAAATCGCGGATCTGCCCGAAACAGGCAGCATCGTCCCCGTCGAAACCGAGCATCATCAAGGCCGTGACCGGAACTCCCCAACGCAAGCTGTTGGCCACCGCCGCACCATAGTCGGCTTTCGCGGCGAACTGCTTTCCCACGCTCTGCAAACGGTCTCGATGCGGGGTCTCGAAACCAACCTGCAACGTCAAACATCCGCTGCGCCTTGCCAATCGCAGGAATTCGTCGTCATGCAAGATCCTGACATCTACGCTCGCCCACCAATGCACCCGCATCCGGGCCAAACCTTCCATCACCGCCAGGGCATGTTCGCGTTCCAACCCGAAATTCGGGTCCGTGAAATAGAAATAACGACGCGAGAATCGTCGCCGGGCATACTCGACGTTGGCCAACACGCGTTCGACCGGCAGGGTTCGATACTGGTTCCGGGTGAATTCGGCCACCGCACAGAAATCACAGTGGTTCCGGCAGGATCGCGAGGACTCGACCGGCACGACTCCACCTAGCACGGAGGGATCGATCAGGTCGTAGCGCGGGCGTGGTATGTTTTCCAAGTCCGGAGCATAGCTTTCATAGCAAGGTTCGAGCCTGCCTTCCTGGACATCGGCGATCAACTGAGGGAGCACACCTTCTCCCTCTCCGAATACGACGGCATCGAAGTGTTCCGCCGCCAGGTGCGGATAGGCGAAAACGGTCCACCCTCCGACCACGGTGATCGTGCCCTGAGCCCTCAGACGTTTGGACAATTCGATCGCGCGGGTCAGGTTCGGCCCCATGGTGGTGAAGAACACCAGATCGTACCGGCCATCGAGAGGAAGCTCCCGGCACTTCTCGTAGATGAGATCTATAGAATGTCCGGGTGGCACCTGGGCTGCAAGTACCGGCAAGGTCAGTGCAAAATAACCGATACGCGGCAGGCGGATCAACTCTCCGCGGAAGGTCCAGGTCGGATCGACGAAGGCGATGCGCACGGTCTTGCCCCGATGGTTCCAGTACCTCGTTGTATCATCCGGTCCGCCGGAGGAAAAAGGGCGACTGTCAGTCGTTCCTGGCCCCCTGCTCGATCCAGCGCAGGATGAGCCGGTACGATTTCCCGTCATACACGAGCCCGTTCTCGAACTCGGGGTGAGGCGCGCGTCCCGGCTGGCCCGGAGCTAATCCCGCGCGCAGGAGGAGACTCTCCTGCGGCACGACCACATCGAGGAAGAGTCCTCGACCCGAAGAACGCTGGTGCAAGCCGGTATAGAGGTCGAGTACGTCCCGGAAGTCGAGTCCGTCGGCTCGGCTCCCGTCATGACAACCAGCGGTGGCACACCCGTGCTGTTGGAGGAGGGGAAACACCTCGCGAGAGAAGTTGACCCCGGGAACGGCCGACGCCTTGAGGAAGAAATACGCCGGCGAGCCATACCCCGTGGCGGCGAGTCCCTGGTCGGTATACACGATGTCCTCGGGTTTGCACGCGGTGAGGACCAAGCCTATCGAGCAGAGGAGCAGCAAGCGCATTGTCGTGCGGAATCCCTTCGCGACCATCTTCATCGGGGGCCCGTCACCTCGAGGATGATCGGACACCCACGGCGCTGATTGTACCAGCCCCCATCGCGAAAGTATACTCTTCCGGCAAGCGCGCACCTCGCTGGTGCCGAGGGAACCTAGGAGCACGGACAGGATTTGGAATCAATATCTTCCAAGAACGGTGCCACCCCACCACGCAGGGAGGGCACCCCGACCCCGGGGAAACTCTGGGGTTTCAGAGTCCTGCTGATCGCGCCGTGGCTCCCCCTGCTCCTGCCCCTGGTCGCCTTCTCGGTGCGCCTGGCCGAGGTGCGCGAGGGGGCAGGGGAGGGGCAGTTCGAAACCTTGGTCTCCTATTTACAGGCCAAACACCTCTCCTGGGAGGTCGAAGGCCTGACGAGAGGGCCGGCGGCGCGACGGATCTACTTCTTGGGAGCCTCGTCCCTCGTCCTACCCAACCCGACGCTCACCTTCCCCGCGATCGTGCAAACCCTGCTCGACCATCCGACTTCCAGGATCGTGTGCCACAACCTCGCGCGTTCGGGTATCGATTCGTACTCCATCAAATCCATTCTCTCCCGGGCTCTCGAACTGCACAAACCCGACCTGGTCGTGCTCTATGCCGGACACAACGACTACAACATCCCCTACCGCACCCTGCTCAAACCGCGCTACCACCTGATCAGAGGCACCCGCGCCGAACAGCTTCTCGAGACGCTCGGCGCGGACTCCTGGTTCTTCTCGCGGCTCAAGGTCGGCTTCGGTTCAGGCCTCGGTTGGTTCCTCGAGAGCAACCTCGAACCCCTCCTGCTGAAATACCTGCAACGTTCCGGCCTCCTCAGGATCGACGACGCCCTCTTCGCTCGATGCGACGCCGCCATCCTCGCAGCCTACGTCGCCAACCTCGAGGCCATCCTCGGCTTGACCCGCGAAGCACACCTGCCGTTGGTGGTGGTCGTACCGGTGTGCAACCTCGAGACCGAACCGGTGGGCACCCCCGAACACACCACCCAGCCGTATTTCCAGGGACTTGCCGAAACCGATCAGGCCGCGAGATTGAGCCTGCTGCGGAGGGCCCGAGACGGAGACCGTTTCGGCGGCGACCTCCGGGCCAAGACGCCTCTCCTCGAACATCTCCGCGGCCTGGCCTCGACCGAAGGAGTCGTCGTGTTCGACCTCGAACGCGCCCTAGAGAAACGCGGGGCCCGCTTCGACTACGGCGAGTTCTACGACGCCTTCCACCTCCTCCCGCAGACCCATCGCCTGGTCGCGGAACTCCTGGAGCCGGTCTTGCGAGAACTGCTCGCCTCGCCTCGACGCGCCACACCCCCAGTCCCCCTCCCTTGAACGAAAGGCTGGTGGAGAGCCTTTTCGAGCCTCTTCCCAGCCCTTTCCGAACGGCCTTGTCTCCGCGCTTCCCGAAGGGTATCTTCGTTCGCGAAGCGTGGAACGAGCACAGGGTGTCCCCATGACAACCGTTTTCCTCCAAGCCACCGTGGCGGTGCGAACGGCCGATCACGACCAAGCCTTGGCCTATCTGTCCCTCCTGCCCGGCCTCCTCGGTCTGGAAGAACGCGAGGGGGATGGGGAAGACCTCTTGCTCGCAGCCTTCGACCCGGTACTGGTCGATCAAGAGGCCCTGCTCGCCCTGACTGCAGCCCCGCCCTTCCTGCGCTGCGACCTCGAGGAACTCGAACAACGCAACTGGATGGAACCCTTCCGCGATTTCTTCACCCCGGTCCTGCTCGGCGAGAGGCTCGCCGTGGTCGCACCTGCCCATTGCGGAAGTTCTCCCGGTCTCGTCGAGGTCGTGATCGACCCGGGGCTGGGGTTCGGCACCGGCCATCACGAAACCACGCGCTTGTGTCTCCTGCACCTGCTCGAATACGTACGGCCCGGCCTGCGGTTCCTCGACCTGGGCACGGGTTCGGGCATCCTGTCCATAGCCGCGATCAAACTCGGGTGCGCCGGCGCCCTAGGGGTAGACATGGACCCCGACGCCCTGGACAATGCCCGGGGCAACCTCTGTCGCAATGGCGTCGAGGCTCTCGTCACCCTGCTCGAGAGCACTGCAGGAACAGAATTTCGCCCCCACGAGCTGGTCGCGGCCAACATCGCCACCGTGCACCTCCTCCCGATCCTACCGAACGCTCAGGCGTGCACTGCCCCTGGAGGGCATCTGATCGTGGCCGGTTTCCTCGACGAAGAACGCGATGAGGTCCTGAGACGTGCTCTCGGCCGGGATTTCTCTCTCGTCGCCGAACGCAGCGAAGGCCGTTGGGGTTCCCTGGTCCTGCGGAGGACTTGAACTTCCCTCTCGGTCGAGGTAGAACAGCATAATCCGGAGGATACGAGAGAGGCGGCCATGGGCAAAGAAGACCGCGACCATTACGACCGGCCTTCGTGGAAGGAATTGGACCGCCGCAAGGACGGGCACGGATATATCAAAGAGGGCGGCACGGCCAAGAAGGGCCGCCAGGCAGGCCTCGAGGGTGCCCGCCAGGAATACCTCTCCTCGATCAATGCCATGTTCTCCACTACCTCGGCCCAACGCAAAGACCTCGAAGCCCTCAAGGCCGCGAAGACCGGTCCCGAGTTCGACGGTCTGGCAGCACACTACCTCGCCACCTACGGCCTGCCGAGCGATTTCGAAGAGCTGTTGAAACTGGCCGACGCGAGCAGTTTCGAGATCCTGCAACCCGTGCTGACCCGCCTGGGCGAAATCATCGTCGGGGAGAATGACCGCCGCAAGGAACTCTATCGCAGCAAGCTCAGGTTGATAGGATTGACCATCGCCGACCCTAGGGTCGAACGTCTGCTGGAGCGACTGCGTGGACACTGACCGATCCACCCCCCCGGACTTTTTCCCACTTCGCTCGACCATCCTGCGAAGGGGCTTGCTCGGATTGCTCACCGCTTGGCCCCTGTTCGCCGCTCCCGTGCCGGAAACCAGCTCCACTCCAAGCACCCCGATCCCCTCGGTTCACCTTGCCGAGCTGCAAAGCTCCGACGTGCCCGCCGTGATGACCTCGGTCGTCGCGGACACCATCGCCGCCGAATTGGCCCGCAGCGGGCTGGTCCGACTCGTCGATCGCCGCCATCTGGACCAGGTCCTGGCAGAACAACAACTCCAGGTCCAAGGGTTGACCGAACCGGGCAGTCCCGGCGCTCGCCCCGGCCGACTCGTCGGCGCCGACCTCTTGCTCTCGGGGTCTCTCGCTCGCAGCGGCGGCCACATCGCGCTCTCCCTGGCCTGCACCGACACTTCCACCGGGGTGAAGCGCGCCAGCTTCCAAAAGGTGGTTCCGGACGACCTCGCCCAGTTGATCTCCACCTCCAAGGTCCTCGCGTACCTGGTGCTCGACCTGCCCCTGCCGGGTGAGTTGCACCAATTCGCCCTAGCTCACGATCTCCTCCCCATGGGGCGCGGGGCTCTT
>MGSU01000023.1 GCA_001799195.1 Deltaproteobacteria bacterium RIFOXYA12_FULL_61_11
ACCGCCCCACTAGCCCTCTATATCTGGGGGCTAGATTCTGCCTGAGCGCAACGTGCTCCCTCCCCCCGACGATCGAACGATTCCATTGACTTTCATTTATACACCAAGTACACGTTGGTGAAGTATGTTCAGGCGGTTGGCGTAAACGGCATGTTCGGAAACTTCTTCAGCAATGACTTGGCTATTGACCTCGGGACGGCCAACACCCTGATTTATGTCAAGGGTAAAGGGGTGGTCTCGAATGAGCCCTCGGTCGTAGCCGTAGAAAAGAACCACAAAGGCGAAAAGAAGGTCGTCGCTATTGGAACCGCTGCCAAGGAAATGCTCGGACGAACTCCCGGCAACATCATGGCCATCCGACCCATGAAGGATGGAGTTATCGCTGATTTCGAAGTCACCGAAGCGATGTTGCGATACTTTATTGCAAAAGCTCATAATAATCGCAAACCCTTAGTCCGTCCCCGCATCATCATTTGCGTACCCTTCGGCATCACCGAGGTCGAGAAACGGGCTGTCAAAGAATCCGCCGAAGCCGCGGGAGCGCGAGAAGTCTATTTGATAGAAGAACCGATGGCCGCTGCCCTCGGAGCAGGTCTACCGGTCACCGAACCGACCGGCAGCATGATCGTCGACATTGGTGGCGGTACTACCGAGGTCGCCGTGATCTCTCTCTCCGGCATTGTATTCAGCAAATCCATCCGGGTCGGCGGGAACAAAATGGACGAGGCCATCATTCATTACATCAAGCGCAAGCACAACTTGTTGATAGGCGAGCGAACCGCGGAATACATCAAGAAAGAGATCGCTACCGCGTATCCGGACGAGAACGACAATAAAATCCTTTCGATCAAGGGGCGAGATCTCGTAGCTGGAATACCCAAAACCATCGATATCACCTCGAAGGAGGTGGGAGAAGCCATGGCTGAACCGGTCCGGCAGATAGTCGAGGCCGTACGCATCGCACTGGAAAAAACCCCGCCCGAGTTGGCAGCGGACATCGTCGATCAAGGGATTGTCTTGGCCGGGGGTGGAGCGTTACTCAAGAACCTCGATGTCCTCATCCGAGAAGCTACCGGCCTACCAGTGACCATCACTGAAAATGCCCTCTCTGCTGTGGTATTGGGCTCGGGTCTTCTCCTCGACGACGCCAAACTGCTCAAGAGCGTCACCTTACCAGCATGAGGGAGCAGCTAACACCTTCATTACCATCCATTCTCTTTCCTCGTACCTGTCAAGGCTGGTGACACATTCGTGGTGAGAGCGCTTTTCCATTACTCTCGTACGCTGTTAATCGTCTTGATCATCCTCTTCCTCATCAATCACCTCACCCGACAAGCATCCATCGTACCCTCCGCGGTACAACACATCATCGTCTATCTGCTTTCCCCTATCCAAACCGTTTCCGCCCTTGCCATGAACGGGCTGGGCTCGGCATTCACCCACTACCTCTACTTGGTCAACCTTGCCCAAGAAAACGAAGCACTGAGACGGAAGAACACCATACTCGAGAATCAGATCATTGCTCTTCGAGAGATTGAGATCCGCAACCAGAGACTTACCCAGATCCTTGAACTCAAAGGTCTGGTGGAAGACCCCATGATCCAAGCGCAGGTCATCGCCAGGGGCCCGGATCATCGTCGCCATGTCCTGCGGATCAATAAAGGAGAAGCCGACGGTATTCACCTCAATGATCCAGTGATCAACCATCACGGTGCCATCGGCGTAATCGCCGCTCTAGCCCGGCATTCCGCTGATGTACACCTGCTCACCGATTTCAATTGCTATATTGATTCCATGTTGCAACGCACTCGCGTGCATGGCGGCATTTACGGAAAGGACGCGGAGACTCTGGTGATGAAATATGTCGAGCGAGAAAGCGACGTCAGTACCGACGACATCGTCATCACTTCTGGACTGGGCTTAGTATGGCCCAAGGGCATCCCTGTGGGGAAAGTAGCGGTCGTTCAAGCAACAGGCAACCGATTGTTTCAACATATCGAAGTCTCCCCGGCTGTCGATTTCCAGGCCATTGAAGAGGTCATGGTCATCGTCCGCCCTCGCGAGGAGGCCCAACCCCGTGGTTAGTTATCTCCTCGGTTTCACCATCCTCACCAACCTGCTCCTGGCTATCCAAACCACCGTGATCAACCCCTTGGTGAGCAAGACCGGTTTCGCTCTCGGGTTCTCCCACCTCCATGGTGTCGACCTCTTGCTCCTGGTATTCCTCTATTCCGTCTTCGCACATGGCCGTTCGGTGGCATTGGCTGTTGCACTCTACCTCGGCATCCTCCTCGATGTGCATACCCCGACCAGCACCGGTCTCTATCCCTTGCTCTACCTGTTGTTGTTCGGCGCGTTGATCTTCATTTCGAACAAGATATTGATAAAAAAAGACTCTCTTGCCGTCCCCCTGCTCGGTTGTCCGCTCGAGGTGATCCTCTACGCCTTGTTCCATGTACAGGCCACCAACAGCTCGGCCTTGCTCGACCAACTTATCACCACGCTACCAGGCTATCTGCTCCTCCAGCTCCTGTTCTATCCCGGTATCCGACGCCTGCTCGACCTACTCGACTACTTGCGTCCGAAACGTCTCGACCTTACCCAGAGCTGACTTTATGAATCACGAACCTCTCATTCTCGGCATCTGCAACACCTCGGACAGCGGAGCAGCGCTCTTACGTGGAAACGACATCCTCGGAGCTGTCGGCGAAGAACGCTTGAATCGGGTCAAGCTCACCCGAGAGTTCCCTGTACGAGCAATTACCTGGTTGCTCAAAGAGGCGGGGTGCACTGCCGTTGACCTCGACCACATCGCCTGTGGAGCTTGGGCCGGCCTCGACCCAACGCTCGGCCCTCCACTACTCGTGGAGTCCCTCCTTGCCCACCTCTCATCTTCGAAGGTCACACAAAAATCCAAAGTCTTCCTTGAACGCACCGCGGCATCCTGCCGTACCGATGCCATCCAACGACAGGCCTTCCTGACAGGGTTACAACAGTATGGATTGCCCCTCGAGCGCGTGGGCTTCTATGACCATCACCTCGCTCACGCTCTGACCGCTTATTGTGGTTCCCCCTTCCGTGAATGTTGGATCCTGACCTCAGATCTCCGCGGTGACCACCGCTCAACCACGCTCTGGGCAGCGGGGCCGGACCAAGGTTTGCGTTTACTGCACCAAGTCACCGAATGGGACAGCGTCGGTGCTTTCTATGCAATCATCACCGCCCTGCTCGGCTTCACCCCCGACCGGCACGAGGGGAAAGTCATGGGTCTTGCCGCGCATGGCAATCCTGCCCGCTGTCGTTCCGTAATGAAGGAAATGATCGAGTTACGCGAAGGAACCTTTCACGCTCAGCTCGGACCGCTCTATAAACCCTTCGTCCAACCGGATGTACCGAAGTTGCGATCAAGACTGGCTCACTCTTCTTGCGAAGACATCGCCGCAAGTGCCCAAGAACATCTCGAACGTCTCCTACTAGGCTATCTCAGATATCATCACCGCCGGCATTCCCCTGGACGTCCCATTGCTCTTGCAGTTGCCGGTGGAGTTTTTGCCAACATCCGGCTGAATGCTCGCCTTGCCGCCTTGGACTTCGTGGAAGATCTCTTCGTCTTCCCGAACATGGGAGATGGCGGCTGCGCGCTCGGCGGCGCTCTGGCTGCGCGCTACCATCGATCCCACCAGAACTTGGAGGCCCTGCCAAAAGGACTTCCTCATGTTTACCTCGGCCCGGCTTACGACGATGTCGACTTCGAGAAGGCTCTTCATGGTACAGGGCTGGAAGTAACCATGCTCGATTCACCTTCTCGAACCGTCGCCACATGCCTGGCCGCCGGCTTGATAGTGGGCTGGTTCCAGGGAAGGACCGAGTATGGTCCCCGGGCCTTGGGCAACCGATCCATCCTCGCTCCTGCAATATCGACTCTGTACCATGAAGAACTCAATCGGCGATTGCATCGTGACGATTTCATGCCTTTCGCTCCGGTCCTTATTGAAGAAGTCGCCTCCCGGTGTTTCAAAGACTATAAAGCCTCTAGTAGAACTCACGAGTTCATGACGACGCTCTACACTGCCACGAAGTGGTTCACTGAGAAGTGTCCCGCAGCGGTTCACGTGGATGGCACCGCACGACCCCAAGTGGTGCGCAGGGATGTGAATCCCCTCTATCACGAAATCCTCGACAACTATTTTCGGATGACAGGTATTCCAGCCGTGATTAATACCAGCTTCAATACCCATGAGGAACCGATCGTCTGTTCTCCCTCTAATGCCGTGCACTGCTTCCAGAGCGGTGCAGCCGAGCTGCTGGTACTCGGGAACCGGCTTTGCTATGATCAGGCTTTTGCCGGGACCGTAGCATCCCTGCTCGGAGACAGAAACCCGTGATCGATCAGACCCCACCAACCCGCAACCCGCTGTTCTATGCGCCCGAGGACATCAAGTTGCTTGAGGTCCTCGATTCGATCCTCACCAGACCGAAGTCAACCCCTTCCCGGTCCTATTCCCCCGACCTCCACCCCCGAGGTATCAAAGAACTGACCGAGCACAAGAGTACCCGTCTGGCCTACGCCATGATCGATCTGTTGGAAACCCTTGAACGCGGTTCAGCACCTGAGCGTCTGCAAGCTCTCAAGGTCGTCCATGACGAGGTCATGCATGACCGGAGCATGTCGATGCGTTACAACGCAGCTCGAGTCATGCTCCAAGTCATGAAAGAACTCGTACGCGTACGCGGTGAGGAAATCCACCGTTTGGATCTCCTGCGCGATTTCCAGGACGCCGCTTCTGGGAACCCTCGCCGGATACGCAGCCAATTACGCAAACACCATCTGGTCGAAATGCCCGAGGCCCATAATCAGTTGGCCTTCGACGACCATGTCCACGACGCCAATACCAAGGGTAGGAAATCTCCCTCCCACCTCATCCTGGATGCCTGGATCAAGGGCATTCGTCACCTCTCGGTAGTCTATTACGACTACATCGACTACGAAGCAGTCACCGAGATCCTGGAGGCAAGCCGCATCGTCGGTATCGATCTCCGCCTCGGCGTTGAATTCACCGCCAGATTGCATGACAAACCAATTCATCTCATCTGGATACCGCGTGGTCTCGAACGCAACCGCGACCTCAAAGAACTGCTCGATGACCCGAACACCCGCGAACTGATGATTCAGGGCAAAGAAGCCTCGGCCTTCGAACACGCCTACCTGCTCGAGGTTTTTAGAGTATTTGTCGTCAAACACTTACCAGACATCACTACACGTTTCAACCTCAACCTTTCGCACCTAGACGAACAGGAATTCCTGACCTTCTTGGGCATTGGACGGCTCTCTCCCGTCCATATTGCCGAATTCACGTTCTCAAAAATCCAACCTTTAATGAAACAGCGTTTCGAAGCCATCCGGGCTGAATATCCTACCGCGAACCTCGAGGTCCAGCTTCAACTTACACAAGAAGTAAATCAACTCAATGAGTTGGTTCCCGAGTATCTCATCGATCACTATCTCCGCGAAGAACTCAATTCCACCCGGCCGAACACCGACGAACTGCCACCGTTACGACGGCTCAGCCCCCGAGAGATTCTCTTGCGCCTCAACCATCTTCCCTGTCGCTCGAATATCACCCTCAACCCCTCCAATCTCACCCCCCAGGAGGTGTTAGAGGTACTGTACCAGGGCCGAGGTTTGGTCACCCACTTGGAGATCTTCAACCTCAAGGATTGGTCTCGGGGCAAGACCGAACATCGCGAGACCATCAACAGAATACGCAGGATCCTCAATCGCGGCAACGTGATCGAAGGAAAAAGACTCGTCAACTCCCTGCTGCACGAGGCCGAAGGTCGGCCATTGATCCTCGCCGAACAACTCAAGGCGTTACGCGATATTCTTTTCGATATCAGAACCTTGATGTCCCTCTATCGCAACGATCCCCTCCGCAGCAGATTGGGCAGCGACTCTGTCGGCCGATCCCGGCACACCCCCGGGATGGGTCTGGTCGTCCTTTCAACCCTCGCTCCCTCCGTTCAACGCGCTCTCCGGCGCGACCAGAAACGCATCCTGCCGGTCCAAACCAGCGTATATCGGCAAATTACCTACCTCGATAGACCAAATCGTCGCCTCACCGCTCAGACCCGAGCTACCCCTCCGCCACTCGTTCCATTGTGGTGGAGATTGCGAGGAGTAGTTACCGACCATTGGTCCTTCGTGCCTAACGCAACCTGTTTGGTCCAACAAGGAGGCAGCATTGCCACCTTGGCCGGGCAACCCGAAGAGAAGGGCAACGGTTTCACTCTGCATCCCCTACCTCGAGGACGTCGGGGTAGCCCCTCAACATTACACCCCCGTCATCTCAATGGGCACGTGCGCAACATACTGAAAATTTTATTGGGCTTTATCCCAGCCTTTCTAGCCTTCTTCCTTACCAAGGACTGGTGGTTCTTGGCTTGGTTCGGCGCCCCATTGTGGTTCACCATCACCGGACTACGCAATGTCGTTCAATCGGTGGTCGGCGGGGGCGGCTTGATGCGACGATCCTTACTACGATGGAACGACTACGTCTCATGGAGCAGGGTTTCGGATTCCCTGCTCTACACCGGTTTCTCAGTGCCGTTGTTGGATTGGCTAGTAAAAGGTGTATTCTTATCCCAGTCCCTCGGTATCACCGTCTCCTCCGATCCCTGGCTTCTCTATTCAGCCATTGCCCTGGCCAATGGTTTATACATCTCGAGTCACAATATTTTCCGTGGATTGCAAAAAATCGCTGTCGTCGGGAATTTTTTCCGTACCATTCTCTCGATTCCCCTAGCTTATACCATCAACTTTACCTGCGCTAATATACTGCTTTCGCTAGGACTTTCTAGTGCTGTTACCGATGAATGGCTCCAACTCTGGGCAGCGGTCATTTCCAAGTTCGCATCAGACTTGGTGGCGGCAATAATCGAAGGCTATGCTGACCGCCAAGACAATTTTTTACATCGGGCCGTCGATTACCGCGACAAATACCAAGCAGTACTCAAGTTACAGAATAAACTCGAGACACTCTTTCCCGATAAGGATGTAGGGGAAATGCTGACCTCACCGGGTTCTTTTATGTCCACCCTGGCCGAACGGTATCCCGATCTTCTCAAGCCCATGGTCATCCACGCCCTGGACCTGATGTATTTCTACCTCTATCAACCCCGCGGACAACTTGCGCTACGTACCCTACTCCTCGAACTCCTGCCCGAGGATCGGCGCATGCTCGTCGTCAACCAGCGCATCCTAGGCGAAAAACGCATAATTTCTCGACTATTCTTAGATGGTCTGTGCGGTGAGCGTTTCGAACGGGCCTTAGCTATCTACCTCTCCCATGCAGACCATTACCTCGAATTCCTGGCGCGACTCGAACTCGAAGTTGTTCGGGCTGCCCCAGGTTAACCCCCGACCGTTCAACTCTCAACCATTTTGCAGTATGCGATCCTGCCATTGCAGGAGGTAGAGTTCGAGGGGTTCCTTCTTCCCCTTGGCCTCGATGGTCCGATAGAATTTGAATCGCAGGTTCCTCTCATGCTGGTGTTTATGGAATATTTCCTTCGAAACGATGATGCTGCCGAACTGTTCTTCTTTGTGAATACCAAAGCGTGCTGTGGTATTGACGACATCGCCAAAAACATCGATACCTTCATCGCTCTCCTCAATGATGCCTTGCCCAAAATGCAGGCAGATGCGCAACTCGAAACTGTGGGTTGCAGCAACGCTTTTATTGTGCCGTTCGAGTTCTTTCATGATACGCAGCGCTGCGCCGATACCACTGAAGGTATCATCGAAACAACCGATGGTGATATCACCGTCGGATTTTATCAACTTACCGTATTCCTTTAAAACCGGGAATACCAAAGTGTTATGTGTCTCAATGACCTTGCGACCTTCTACTGCGCCAAGACGTTCGAAGAACTTCATCGAATCCTTGATCTCAACGAACATAATGGTGATCTCTTTGTAGTACTGTTTTTCGAGGATGGCTTCGATGCGTCGGTATTCTTCCTCAATGACTGCTCGAGCCACAAGGAACCCGAGGTTGGTATGCTGCTCCCATTCGATGAGAGAAAGTAAACGCTGCTCCTCTGCCTTGATATCGGTTAATTTTTGTTCCCTTTTCTGGAGTTCGTCGGTCAGAATAGAAGCCTCTCGAAACTGTTCGGCCAAAATCTTCCCATGGCGTTCCAGTTCCTGGTTGAGCCGGTTCCTCCGATCGGTATGGGCATGCTGGGCCAACACGAGCATACGCTCCTCTTTGCGTTTGAGTTCTCGGCCTCGCACAGCTAGTTCGGTTCTACGCACCTCAAGAATCTCGAGCTTGCGTTGGAGTCTGAGAACATCGCTGGCCAAGGTGAGCATGGTTCGACGCTCGTCCGTGGTTTCCAATGGTTTGCTCTGTTGCTCAATCAATTCGCGTTGAGAGGTTTCAAGTCGTTGTTGCAACCTCGCTTTCTCCTCGAGATATCTCATTCCCTCCAGCCTGAGGTCATTAAGAATACCTTCGCGTTGCCCGTCCAATACCAAATGTTGCGCTTCCGCCGAGCGTAATCCTTCGAGTTCTCGTTGGAGCTGTGCAATGACCTTTTCTTCCTCTTTGATCTTGGTTGAGATCTCGCTGTTCCGTTCCACCACCCTTGCATGAGCAGCATTAAAATCCTGTATGGATTCCAACAATTGCTCTTTCTGCATCTTTTCACCATCGACTTGTCGCCGAGACTTGGATTCTCTCGCTTCGATCAATTCGAGCATACCCTCGAGTTGATCCTTCTTCTCGACGTACTCCATAAAGGTAAGTTTACCGTTCAGACTTTCAATGACCGTTTTCAACGCTTTCCCACGCTCATCGAGTTCGGCCATGATTTTGTAGGTCACAGCTCGACGCATTGCGAGGATGAGGTCGTTGACCTTGACCGGTTTGAGTTGGAAGTGCTTGGCCCCAAAGGCGAATGCCTTATGCACAACCTCTTTGGTAGCAACTTCGGACAGCATGATCACAATAGCCGAGGGGTTGAGGCGAAGCATCTCTTTCAGCACGACCAATCCGGACATACCCTGGAGCTTCACGTCCATAATGGTCAGATCGGGTCGATGCTGCTGGAACAGCGTCAAGGCCGAGGTACCATTGTCGGCCTCGGCGATCACCACGAAGGCGTCTTTGTCGATGGCTCGACGCAGATTCACCCGTACCGCGGTAACGGTATCGACGATCAAGACGGTCAACTTCTGGTCATTGTAGCCTTGTTGCATACTCCCCTGATCTGCCGCCCACTGGTTCTCATCCTATAGGACGCGAGTACCGCAGATCAACGCCCAATATCTGAGGTTTTTTACCCATCCTCTCCATCCCTCTAGTCTAACGGCCTCGAGAGTGAGAATGAGGGTTCAACAAGGAGGCTCCTCACATGCAGAAAAGAACTTTCGACATCCAGCCGGCAAACGGCAAACTCGGCATCTTGCTACCAGGTCTAGGCGCGGTATCCAGCACCTTCATCGCAGGCTGTGTCGCCGTACGGCGCGGTCTCGGCGAACCCTTCGGTTCGCTTACCCAGATGGGGACCATCCGCCTGGGCAAACGCACTGAGAAAAAACATCCTAAAATCAAAGACTTCATACCTTTATCCAGTCTCGAGGAGCTCGAATTCCTGGCGTGGGACCCCTACCCCGAGAACTGCTACCAAGTCGCACGCAACAATGCCATTCTCCCCCACGAGCTGCTCGACCAGATGAAAGAAGAACTCTCGGCTATCACACCCCTCCCCGCAGTGTTCGATAAAACGTACGTGCGTAACCTCGACGGTCCCAACGTCAAGAAGGGTGCGACTAAATTCGAACTCGCCTCCCAACTCATCGAGGATATCCGACGTTTCAAAGAAGAACGCGGTCTATCGCGTATGGTCATGATTTGGACGGCAAGCACTGAAACCTATCTCGAGCGTTCCCTGGCTCACAGTTCGATCGAGAACTTCGAAAAGGCGATGGTCGCGAATGACCCGAGCATTGCGCCCTCCATGCTCTATGCCTATGCAGCGATTAAATCAGGCATTCCCTTCGGCAATGGCGCTCCGAACCTCTGCGTCGACACTCCCGCACTCCAACAGCTCGCTACCCTGCACCGAGTTCCCATTGCCGGTAAGGATCTCAAGACCGGTCAGACCCTTATGAAGACCATCGTGGCCCCAGGACTGAAATCCCGCCTCCTGGGTATCCGCGGTTGGTTTTCCTCGAACATCCTCGGTAACAGGGATGGACAAGTCCTCGACGATCCCGACAGCTTCAAGACGAAGGAAGAGAGCAAGCTCTCGGTGCTCGAACATATCCTCGAACCTGAGATCTACCCCTCGCTCTACAAGGACCTCTACCACAAGGTGCGTATCAACTATTACCCCCCCAAGGGCGACAATAAAGAGAGCTGGGACCATATCGATATTTTCGGTTGGCTTGGTGGCAACATGCAGATCAAGATCGACTTTCTCTGTAAAGACAGTATTCTTGCCGCCCCGATCGTGCTCGACCTAGCTCTCTTCCTGGATTTCTCCGCCCGCTGCGGCATGAAAGGCATCCAGGAGTGGCTATCGTTCTATTTCAAATCACCGATGGTTGCAGAGGGTCTTTACCCGGAGCATGACCTGTTTATCCAGCTCAAAAAGCTCAAGAACACCCTACGTTTCATCAAGGGTGAAGAACTCATCACCCATCTTGGGCTCGAATACTACGATTGATCTGCCAGCCCTCCGGCCTTCCCCCGAAAACTGCACCGTGCATTCAGCTCAGCGATTGGCTCGATACTTGATGCCCTCGGGAACGAGAACCTCGATGTCTTCGAGGTTCACACCCAATTCTTCGACTAATTTACTCGTGCCGATGATGGCGTCGAAAGCATCTTTGACCTTGCGCTTGTTCTTGGGGCGGTCGGAAAAATAGGCCAGGTTGGCATTGGCCTGTTTGACCTGGGTCACCAGGATCTTGCATACCGCTTCTTGGAACTTGAAAGCGAAGCGCGAGCGAGAATTGAAGAGCAGATCAAAATTGTCGCTGTTGAGTTCGAGCAAGGTCGAGGGAAGCCTTGCAAAGCAGGTAGAGAAACGCGGTTTCTGGTCGAGCAGAGAAATGAAGCCGAAGATCGACCCTCTGCGATAGTAGGACAGTACCTCCTTCTTGGCTGCACCAAAGATTGCCTTACAACTGACAATCTCTCCCTCGACCACGAAGTAGCAGGTGTTGCCGCGATCCCGTTCCCTGAACACGATCTGCTTGGGTAGGTAGGTACGCTGCACCAAGACCGAGGCGAGCGTGCGGAGTTCCTCCCGTTCGAAACTGCCGAAGAAGGGCATGGTCATCAGTAGGTCCACCATCTCTGGGCGAGGTGACGCCACGTTTGCCTCCGAGTATTGCTCTCGATGAATAGAGGAAAATATTACTATTGCCCGAGCATCTTGGAAAGCATAGAATGCGCCTCCACGCGATGCCCCTGGAGGTCCTCGATGTTCATCAACCTGTTCGAGATGGAAGGAGCCAAGGTCAAAGAAATCCTCAATGACGACCTGCGAACCTTTCGGGAGAAACTCAATCAACTGTTCGAGGCAATGGTCAAGAAGGACGAGTATGCCCTGCGCTTGACCATCCGGAATCGTTTCCTCGAGCGCATTATGTTCAAGACCACCACGGGTGATGCCGATAACCTGATCACCCGTTTCGAAGAAATCCGCGAATTGTTCCAAGATTTCCGCAACCGCTTCGAAGATTTGGACTACAGCGAGGACGCTCTCGAGAAGGGCGAGGAGCAGAATATGTCCGACCTCGAAGAGTACATCCGCGTCATCTCCGATGCCATCAACGGCATCTCCAACAATGTCGGTATCGCCGAGAAACTGCGTCGACTGGAACACCACAATACCAAGGGTTGACCGGGCGGTCATGCCATCCTTCCCAACCTCCTCTGATCTCCACGACCTCGACCCTGAGACCTGGGAAGCCCTTTGCGCTCGTTGCGGTTGGTGTTGTCTGCACAAACTCGAGGATGAAGTCAGCGGGGAAGTCTACTACACTGCGGTAGCCTGCCGCTTGCTCGACCATACTTCCTGTACCTGTCGGGACTATGAGAATCGGGCCACCGAGGTTGCAGATTGCCTCGATCTACACACCCAGTTGCAGACAGCACTTCCCTGGCTCCCCCCCTCCTGCGCCTATCGGCTGCTGCACGAGGGCAAACCATTGCCCGCATGGCATCCGCTGGTTTCGGGATCTTTTTCCAGTCCTGAACAAGCCGGTGTTACGGTGAGCCGGTTTGCACTCCCTGAAGAGGGAGTAGACCTTGAAGATCTCTCTCGTTATATCCTCCGCAAGCTCTGACCGTCAAAGAGCGGACACCGGCCCGGCAGAAACTACCCGGCAAGCCCTGCCTGCCCGCCCTTAGTATTTCGCTATTTCTTTGTAATGAATGCTCTTTTTGATCAGCCATCCTGGCCCTTGGTTTGCACACAGGGGAGCAGTCGGCGGTAGGGTGGAGAAGACGAACCATGGTCAATGCCTGGCAGATCAAATATGGCAGCAGCCTCCTCCAAGGCGAGATGAGTCGCAGTTCCTTACGGCTCTGGAACCGCTTTTACTATGCATTGGCCTCGCAAGCCTCCAGTAACAGCGAACCTCCACAGCGATATCAAACTCGCAACCCACCCGATCGGCCAGGGATTGAGGATACTCCTTGACACGCTGACCCTCTCGCCGCTGAATACCATCTACTCTACCCTCCAGGACGATCGACAATCATGCGAGACAAAGGCACGATGCGCTTGTTGGTCTGTGGCGGCGCCGGCTTCATCGGTAGTAACTTCATCCACTTCCTCATCGAACATCAGCCAGAGGTCGCGATCGTCTGTTACGATGAACTGACCTATGCCGGCAACCTTGCCAGCCTGGGGACCTGTCTTCAGCATCCCCATTTTGAGTTTGTCAGGGGAGATATCAACAATGCTGAACTCCTGCGCCACATCCTCCAACGGTGTTCGATCGACCACGTGATCAATTTTGCCGCCGAGACGCATGTCGACCGTTCTATCTTCCAACCGCTCTCCTTCGTCGACACCAATGTCCACGGCACGGCCACGATCTTGGAAACCTTGCGCGAGGTCTGGACCGATCCGCAAGCCCATCGCCTGGTTCAGGTCTCCACCGACGAAGTCTTCGGGAGTCTTGGTCCCCACGGCAGTTTCGACGAAAACTCTGCCTACCGGCCGAACAGCCCTTACTCGGCCTCCAAGGCCGCGGCCGATCACCTCGTCGATGCCTATCACACCACCTATGGTTTGAACACGGTCGTGACCCACTGCACCAATAACTACGGTCCGTACCAATATCCCGAAAAACTGATCCCTTATATGATCCTTGCAGCACTCGAGGACCGTCCTCTGCCCATTTACGGAGACGGCCAGAACGTGCGTGATTGGATCCATGTCAAAGACCACTGTTCCGGCGTGTGGGCGGCCCTCACCAGGGGGAGCACCGGCAGGCACTATGCCTTCGGTTCAGGTTGCGAACGCACGAACCTGGAACTGGTGACGCTCCTCTGCTGGCTGCTCGATCAAAAACTCGGTCGAAGTGCAGAGCAAGCCACTTCCCGGCTGATGACCTTCATCCAGGACCGTCCCGGCCATGATCGGCGGTATGCCCTCAATCCCTCCCGAGCCCGCACCGAGTTGGGCTGGGAACCTGTCGTCGATTTCGAACCAGGGCTCACCACCACGGTGCGCTGGTACCTCGAACACCGCGAGTGGTGGCAACCGATCCTCGAGCGCAAGGCCAAGCTCCATTTCTATCATCAGTAACTGCGCTCCTCCATCTCCCAACCTTCCCGATCAAACAGCGTTTTCCCCATCACGCTCAGCAATCTCCTTGAGCAACCACCGAAGGTCCGCAAATATGGTCAGACTGCTGGCATCGCGCGAAGAGATCACGAGACTGTTGTCCGGCGTCAACTTCAAGCGGTGCTGCTCGCGATGGAGCAGCGCCAGCAGACGGTCGAGATCGATCAGGGAGTGCTCACAGAGTTGCAGCGAATTGACCATCCCAGAAACCACCACGCCCTTGATACGCATCGCTCTCGCGAGAACCTTGAGGCCGATGATCTCGACGAAATTCTCCAATTCCTCGGGCAGAGGTCCATAACGGTCCTGCAGCTCTTCGACCAGAGCGACCAAATCCTCTTGGGTCTCGACCATGGCGAAGCGCCGGTACAGGCGAAGCCTAGCTCCCGGCTCCAACACATAATCGGGTGGAATGCGTGCCGGAATATTGATGGTCAGGACCGGATCGATCTCGGGGACCACGTCCTCGCCTTTCATTCTCTTGATCTCTTCTTCCAGCAACTGGGTATACAATTCCAGGCCGATCGCGGCGATGTGCCCGGATTGGGCTTCGCCCAGGATATTCCCGCCGCCGCGGATCTCGAGGTCCCGCGAGGCCACCCGGAAGCCTGACCCCAGCCGCGAGAATTCCTCGATGGCCTCCAATCGACGCTGGGCATCCTCGGTGACCAACTCGTGTTCGGGAACCAGGAAATAGGCATAACCCCGCCGTTTCGAGCGTCCTACCCGACCGCGGAGCTGATAGAGCTGAGATAAACCAAAACAATCGGCCCGATTGATGATGATGGTGTTGGCATTGGGGATGTCGAGCCCGGATTCGATGATCGACGTGCACAAGAGCAGATCAACCTCACGGTTGATAAAGGCGAGCATTCGTTCCTCGATCAACACTTCATCCATTTGCCCATGCACGATGGTCAGACGGAGCTCGGGCATCAACCGCAATAAATAGCGCTCGAGGTTGTCGATGTCCTGGACCCGGTTGTGGACGAAAAAGATCTGCCCACCGCGACGTAGTTCCCTCGTCACGGCCTCGACGATGACGCCGGAGGAGAACCGGGCCACGGTGTTGCGGATGGCCTGACGGTCTACGGGCGGGGTGTTGATCAAAGAGACATCGCGTAACCCAAGCAAGCTGAGCTGTAACGTTCTCGGAATCGGTGTGGCAGTCAGGGTGAGCACGTCGAGGTTGGCCTTGAGTTCTTTTATCCGCTCCTTATGGCGAACCCCGAAACGATGCTCCTCATCAACCACCAGGAGGCCGAGATCTTTGAAGAGGACGTCTTTGCTCAGCAAACGATGGGTGCCGACAAGCACATCGATACGCCCATCACGCACCTGTTCGAGGACCGTGCGTTCGTTGCGCGCGAGCTTGAACCTGCTGAGGAAGTCCACGTTGATCGGGTGATCGCGGAAGCGTTCTTTGAGAGTCAGATAGTGCTGTTGGCAGAGGACAGTGGTCGGCACCAGGAAAGCGACCTGCTTACCATCCAATACCGCCTTGAAGGTAGCTCGCAGGGCGACCTCGGTCTTGCCGAAACCCACATCCCCGCAGACCAGTCGGTCCATCAGGGTCGGTGAGGTCATGTCCTCCAGCACCTCCTCGATCGCCCTGAGTTGCTGATCGGTCTCTTCGTAAGGGAACCCGGCTTCGAATTCGAGATAGGCCTTGTCCGGGGGGGAGAACGAAAAACCCTCGCTGATCTTGCGGCGGGCATACAAGCGAACGAGGTCCGAGGCTATCTTCCCGACCTCTTTCTTGGCTTTACTCCGCTTGCGTTCCCAGGCAGGTCCACCCAACTTGTCCAGGGCGGGGTGCCCTCCCTCCGCGCCGACATAGCGCTGGACTAGGTTCATACGGTCGACGGGCAGATAGAGTTTGTCACCGTCACGGTACTCGAGGAGCAGAAAATCGTTCTCAGCACTCCCGGCAGTGCCGAAACTCAAACGGACGAGCCCTTGGTAGCGACCGATGCCATGATGCAAGTGGACCACGTAATCGCCGTCACGCAGGTCTCCGCTGAACTCGGCCGCGACCTCGCGGGCCCTGGTCTGCCGTCTCCGTCTCCCGACTTGGCCGAAGAGATCTTGTTCGGCCAAGAGGAGGATACCCAAGTGAGGGAGATCGACACTACCGCTGAGCCGGCCTTCGGTGACCAGCACCTTTCCGCGCAGGGAGACTCCAGGTTCGAGGGAACTCGCCCCACCGGCCAGTCTGCTTTCGTCGAGTATTACCTGATAGTGGTCGCACGCCAGCAGCTCGGCGGCTCGCCTTGCCTGGAGTGCGGTATGGGTCACCACCACCGGGGTAACCCCATGCTCCACCGCCAGGGTGCAGCGGGTACGGAAAAAGGCCAGGACAGAACCTTCGAATTCTCGCATGACGTGTTCCCTGCCGCCGATACCGGTCAGATCCTCGGCCTCGAGACTGAGCTTCCGGCTCGGCCCCAGGTCGATACCGGGATCGTCGAAACGCAGGCCTGGGTTGCCGAGCAAGTACGTACGCAAGGTCTCGGCGGCAACGTACTGTTCGGCCGGAGGAGTGACCAGGGCACCGGTTTTTCGGGCTCGGTCGAAGCGCTCTGCGACCTCGGCCTCGAAGGTCAGCAGTCGACCGGTCACCAGGGGTGTGGAAGGCAGAATGACCAAACGCGGACCGAGTTCCTCGAGGAGATGAGCGGCCTCTCCGTAACAGGTGGCGGTGAGGCGCTCTAACCCGTGGAACCACTGACCACGTCGGAGGGTTTCTATGATCGCTTCCCGGCGCTCTCGGGGGACATCCTGACTATCCCCGAGCCGCTTGAGCCGTTGGGCGAGGACCTCTTGATCAAGAGCGCCCAGGAGTAACTCCTTGGCCGGGCACACCCGGTACTCGATCAGTGGTTGCAAAGAGCGCTGGTTCTCGGGATCGAAAGAGCGGAGGGATTCGACTTCGTCATCGAAGAACTCGACGCGGCACGGCCAGGTTTCGACCGGAGACCAGACATCGAGCAAGCCCCCTCGCAAGGCGAAATTCCCAGGTTCCTCGACGACTTCTTCTCTTTCGTAGCCCATGACCGCCAAGGCCGCTGCTAAAACGTGCAATTCCGTACGCTCCCCGGCCTTGAGTACCCGGGCGTGCCGACGGTGGAGATCCCCTGGCAGGAGGGGAGAGATCAGGGCATCGATCTCGGTGAGAAGACAGGTGGGTCCCACGGCCTGACGCAACCGGTCCAACGTAGCCATCCGGCGCAGCACGACCCCACGTTCAGGAGAGAGTTCGCTGAGTAGCTCCTTGTCTTGGGCGGGAAAAACCAGGACCTCGGCAGGCCTCTCCTGCACGAGGGACAAGTTGGGCAGCCTCTGTCGAAGCTCTTGCCGCAGAGCCAGCGCCACCTCCGGCAGGTCTTCGAGCAAGCGGAGCAGGCATTCGAGATCCTGGGCCACGGTTTCCAGCCCCCGTCCATCTCCCAGCACTACAAGGCAAGGCAGTTCAGAGACGCGCGTCAGAGCGGCAAGCAACAAGCTGCGTGCCACCGTGGGTAATCCGCTGTAAGAATAGTGAGGTATTAGAGCCGTCATCTCGACCTCGGTACGAAAGCCCCGTGCCAGCGGAGGAGCAACAACAACACGGCCCCCCAAAGGAACCCACCCAGATGAGCATACCAAGCAACCCCTCCACCTGCGGTGGTCTCCATAGAGGAGTTGAGGACCTGGACGAGGAACCACAGGCCCAGGAACATCACGGCCGGCAGACGCAGGATCTTGATAAATATGAACAGGATCATCAGGGTATGGATCTTGGCCCTCGGGAAGCAGACCAAATAGGCCCCCAAGACGCCCGATACTGCTCCCGAGGCGCCGATCGTCGGCACCACGCTGTGCACATCGCTCAAGGCATGAACCAGGCTGGCCACCATCCCGGCCACGAGGTAGAACGCCAGGTATCCCCAATGCCCCAGACGGTCTTCGATGTTGTTCCCGAAGATGTAGAGGAACCACATGTTGCCGAGGACGTGCAGCCATCCCCCGTGCAGGAAGAGGGAGGTCAGGAGCGTAGCCACGGCCGGGACCTCGGTCGCGCCGCCGACCACTTTGGTGAAGGTGAGCAGCTCATACGGTACCAGGGCATAACTCCGGAGGATCGCGTGCTGCCTCACCGCGTCTTGCAGGAACACGGTCAGGTATATGCCAAGATTGGCCGCAATCAGGGCGAGATTGACTACAGGGAACGTTTTTGCTCTATTCTCGTCGCGCAGGGGTAACATGTTCCCACCATCGCCTGCCGGCGGTTCCTTCTCACGAGGTTCACACCACCGTTCAACCGGGATACCACAATGCTTCCGACCTGGCCATTACTCCTCCTCCTCTCGACCTTCGCTTACGCAGAAGGTGAGCCGCTCCGCTTGACCCTGGAGCAATGTCTCGACCGATTAGATGGAACCCCCTTGCAGAGGGCGATCAATGCCCAAGGAGAGATAGCTCGGGCTGAGCGCAAGCGTTTCGACTCCTCACTCATCCTCCCGAAACTGGAAGTGAAGATCCTCGGCGCCCCGGTACCAGATATAGGAGGTACTATTGAATCGCCGATCACCCACTCGTTCTTCGACTTCGAGGACTTCGTCACCCATCTCGGTCCACTCGTGGTCGTGGACCTCGACGCCCTCCAACCGGTCTTCACCTTCGGCAAGTTGACGAAAGCCAAGCGGCTGGCCGAACTCAAGCAAGACTATGGCCTCCTGGGTGCTGCTCAGGCCCGTTCGGAATTGAGACTCAAGACGGCCAAGGTGTTCCACGGACTCCAGGCAACCTTCAGCCTCGCGGAGGTAGCCGGAGAGGCCAAGCAGCGGTTATTGGAAGCACGACAACACCTCGTGGACCTGCTCGAGGAAGAGGAGGAAAGCGTCGAGCAACGCGACGTGACCAAACTCGATTTGTACCTCCTGGAGATAGAAGCC
Source organism: Deltaproteobacteria bacterium RIFOXYA12_FULL_61_11 (assembly GCA_001799195.1). Lineage (GTDB taxonomy): Bacteria > Bdellovibrionota_F > JAHFAK01 > YA12-FULL-61-11 > YA12-FULL-61-11 > YA12-FULL-61-11. Next base: position 18,813 of record MGSU01000023.1, read on the forward strand.
CAGCTTGTCGAGGTACGCACCCGCAGGACCGAGGCCGAGGCCGCGCTGCTCCTGCTCCTCGATCTCCCCCCGAACAGCCGCATCGAGCCCGACCCCCTGCAACTCAGTCGCACCGCACAGGTCCTACCCGGTCGAGACGAGCTCTTGACCCATGGTCGGGAACACCGTTCCGATTTCCAAGCCCTCACCCTCGGACTGGAGGCTAGCCAACTGGCTGAGGATGTGGCCCAACTCGATTTTCTCCCCGAGTTCTTCCTCGGAGGGAAATTCCGCCTTGCCCGGGCTCCGGACCGACTCGACGTGGGTAGTCCCTTCCTCAAGGACGACACCAACTTCACTCACCTCGGCGTAGCCCTCGGATTGCGTCAGAAGCTGGACTTCTGGACTCTCACCCGCAGCGCCCAGCTTGCCTCGGCCACGGCCGAGAAACAGCGCCTCGAACTCAACCTTGCACGAGCCGGGCTCGAACTCGACCTCGCTTCTGCCTATAATCGGCAACAAGCCGATCGCGAAACCCTCGATCTGCTCGAACGCCGCGTCACCCTGGCGCGACAGATGTTCACCGAACAATTCGCCGAATTCCAATCCGGGTTCTCAGATTTTCCCATCAAGGACCTTGCCGAGGCCTTCCAAGTGTATGCCGAAGCCCGCGTGGCTTTGTTCAAACGGCTGCTCGACGAAAATGTGTCGTGGTTCGAACTCCGCACCAAAGCTGCCCTACCCTGACGATGAACCTTGCTTCTTCCCGTTGCTGACCATCAGCAACCGAGGCTGGCCACCTTTGTTCCGGATTGTGCGGCAACATTCGTTCTCGGGGTCACCTCTGACAGAATCGGGCCGCGGACTTCCTTGTTTCGATCCTTCCGTTCGGCCAGGGTGCGGTTGGACACGAGTTGCACGGATAGTTCCTTGGTCCGCAACGTGCTGCTTCGGCATTCTCCGGTGCCCCGATGGCGGGCACTGACCCTGAGAAGACAATCCTCGCTCAAACCAAGAGTGACTTCGAACTCGATCTCCCCGGCCTGACGTGGTTCCAGGTTCGCCATGGTCAGGGTGCCGAGGTATTCATTGCGTCGGGCTTGGGCATGTTCCCCCTGGAACAGCCTGATGGAGATCGCCGTCTGATTGTCTGAGGTCGTAGTCACGGTGAAGGTCCTCCGGAAGGGGAGAAGAGTCTGCTTCTCGACAATGGTGGAGAACCGCCCATCCAACAATTCGATCCCGATGGGTTGGGGCAAGACATCGAACAGGACCACACTGTCAAAACGGGCAAGGGTCTTGGTGTACACGGCGGCGCCGAGGGC
>MGSU01000024.1:0-512 GCA_001799195.1 Deltaproteobacteria bacterium RIFOXYA12_FULL_61_11
ATGCCCCAGGGTATCTATTATTATGCCGGAGCGGGGTTCAAGTTTGCGTCCGAATTGGGTTTCCTCACCGGTTATCCGGCTTTCTTCGCCGAGAACAGCGAGGGGTTGTGGATCGGCGCTCGCAACGAGGTGGTGCTTCTCGACACGGCCGAATTACCGTAGTTTTCCTTCTTCCTCTCCCGCAGCGTGGTTGCAGCCGGACTCGAAATACTCGCTAGGGATTGATTACCTCGCATACGACGGTGGCAACAAGAAAGGCCACCACGTGCCGGGCTTTGACCAACGGTGGGATCTCAGCGGAATTCTTCGAGCAGCTTCTCGGCTATTTGATCGGTGGGGATGCGGTACGTTCCTTGGGAGATCTCGGCCTTGAGCCGTTCGACCTTCTCGGTGCGAACCTCGGGCAGGGCGGCGGTCAGAGAACGGAGCCGCTCTATCTCTTGCGAGGTCTGCGAAACGCTGACTTTTTCGCTCTCTTTGATCTCCTGGCCTTCCGCCGGCTTGTCCTTGGG
>MGSU01000024.1:521-20351 GCA_001799195.1 Deltaproteobacteria bacterium RIFOXYA12_FULL_61_11
TTCATGGTTGACCACCCATGGTTTCCCTATCTCTACACTCTCTATCGGCAGCTTCCTCGCCCGGCTTAAGTCTTTTTTTCTGCCTCGAGCGCGTGCGAAGGTCTCGTTCTTACTTATCGGCGGAAGGCGGCGAGAACTGAAGAAAAAAATGTACCTGGCATAAAAAAAGGTCACCGGAAAAAAATGCACTGATAAAAGAATGTAAAAAAACAGCAAATTGCTAAGAGTTGTGAAAAAAATGCTTGAGTACCTGGGGTAGATCCGGCAGGATAACTTCCGGCATGATAAAAAGATGCACAGGCCGGGAGAGTTCCCGGAGACAGTACGCGACCTAGGTTCAGGAGACGGAGTGCGAGATCCGCGAATCCTCCTCATCGATGACGACGAGAGTTTGCGCATGATGCTCTCGATCTACCTGAAGAAGGAAGGGTATCTGGTCGATATGGTCGGCAACGGCAAACAAGGCCTGGACCTCCTCGACCAGGAAGCCTACGGCATGGTGCTGTGCGACCTGCGCATGCCTATCATGGACGGTATGACCTTCCTCCGCAAGGCCCGGCGGCAGCACCCCGAGATCTCGGTGATCGTGATGACGGCCTATGGCAGCTTCGACATCATGAAGGAGGTGCTGCGCGAGGGCGCCATCGACTATCTCTCCAAACCCTTCAAGACAGACGATTTGCTGCTCACGATCAAGAAGAGCGAAGAACGGCTCAAGTTGCCGACCATCCAGAAGCTGGCTCCGGGAGTGGAGAACGACGCGATCACCTCCATGATCGTGACCAAGAGTGCGAAGATGCTCGAGATCTTCGATACGATTACCAAGATCAGCGAGTACAAGACTACGGTGCTGATCCAGGGTGAGAGCGGCACCGGAAAAGAGTTGGTCGCGCGGGCCATCCACCTCACCTCGAACCGGGCCAAACAACCCTTCGTCACCATCAACTGCGGTGCGATTCCCGAGAACCTGCTCGAGAGCGAGCTGTTCGGACACGTCAAGGGAGCTTTCACCGGCGCCCACAAGAACAAGAAAGGCCTCTTCGAAGAAGCGAACAACGGCACCATTTTCCTGGACGAGATCGGAGAGTTGCCGCTCATCCTCCAGGTCAAGTTGCTCAGGGTTCTCCAGGAGGAAGAGATCCGCAAGGTGGGCGATACGGCGTCGGTGTCGGTCAACGTGCGTATCATCGCCGCCACGCACAAAGACCTCGCCGCCGAGGTCGAGCGCGGGAACTTCCGCGAAGACCTCTACTACCGGCTCAATGTCCTGCCCCTCGACATTCCTCCGCTGCGCGAGCGCAAGGAGGACATCCCGCTCCTGGTCCAACACTTCCTCAGGAAGAACAACGAGAAGATGAAGACCTCGATCGAGGATCTCAGCCACGATGTGCTCCGCCTCTTGATGAATTACGATTGGTCGGGCAACGTGCGCGAACTCGAGAACACCATGGAGCGGGCCATGGTCCTCTCGCACGATGCGATCCTTGGGGTCTCCGTCCTGCCTCCGGCGATCACCAACTTCCAACCCGTGATGAAGAACATCCTCGAAGAAGAGGAAGAGGAACTCTCGATCAAGAAGATCGGCAAGATCCTCGAGGAACGCCTCATCCGCAAGGCCCTGACCAAGACCCGCGGCAATCGCACCCAGGCGGCCAAGATTCTCGAGATCAGCCACCGCGCCCTGATCTACAAGATCCAGGAATACAACATCGAGATCAAGAAACAGTAGTCGCAGCCGGTGTGGCAAGACGTAGGTGTTTGTGGTACGGTTCTGGCATTGTCCGTTGCCGCTGGAGCCAGGTATGCGCCGCCTCATCGCCTTGTTGCTGCTTACCCTCCTCTCCTGCATGCAGGAGGACCCCACGACAACCCCGCCCACCAACGGGCAAACCACCACCGGACCGGACGGGGCTCCTGAGCTCGACCGGCAGGACACGCTGGTCCTGATCCGCTCCGAGGACCGCATCACCCTCGAGGACGGATCCATCGCGGTGCAGGTCGAGTACGACAACGGTGCGACCATGATTCTGCCGGTAGAGCAGGCCGAGGTGGGTCCACCGTTCCGCTTCGAGGACATCGGTGGTGAGGCTGTGCTCCAAGGCCTCTCCGAGGCCGGAGTTGCCCTGGCCCTTCCCTCGAACGCCGTGATCCTGGTCGCTTCCCGCGCCAGCGGCGAGTCCGAGCTCGATTTCCGGGATGCACTGCTCTACCGGCTGCCCGCCACCGCCCTACCGGCTTCGTTCGAACCCGCAGCGGCCATCCCGGCCAACGCCATCCCGTTCGAACTCGCTGCTACGGCCATCCCCTCCAATGCAATTCCCAGCAATGCCCTCCCCTCCTCGCTGATCGAAGAGGAAGCTGCACCGGTCTGGGCGGCCGAACTCGCCCCCGAGGCCGCCCTACCGGCCTCCTGGTACTTACAGCCGGAACCAGCCGTCGACCCGACCGATGACACGCCGGTCTTGTTACCTCTCCTCGTCCTACGAGAGAAGGAAGACCGCGTGATCAGCCTGGTCTGTGAGGCGGAGCGAGACGAGGAGGACTACGAGCTCACCTGCCCCGTGAGTGGCGCGATCACAGCGCCGACCGCCTACCTCCTGGTCGTCCTCGTCCCGTTCAAGGATTTCCGGGGTATGACCCTTGGGGCCGTTCCCGTGGCCGCCATGCACCAGGCTGCGGCCCTTGATGCCCCGAACCACCCTCCCAGGCTCGAGGTCCCCGAAGAACTCGAGGTGTGGGCCGGCCGCACCTCCTATCTGCGCCTGGCCGCTCTCGACGAAGACGGCGATCTGGTCGAGCTCGTAGCGATCGAGGGTCTTCCCGAGGACTTCACCGTGAGGAAGCGCAAGCATCTGTTCATTAAGCCGCGTCTCGATGAACCGGCGGCCGAGTATCCGGTCCAGGTCACCCTACGGGACCTGGCGGTACCGCCGGCCGAGACCGTGGCCGAGTTCACCCTCGTGCTGAAGAGCCCCGTGAGCTGGGCCCGGGTGACCGGTACCAACTTCCCGACGGAGGTCTTCCAGCGGGACAATCTGGCCGTGCGCCCGGACGGCGGGGTGCTCATGGTCGGGCAGTTCTCCGGGGTGCAGGACCTCGGTTCCGGCTTCCCCAAGGCCATCCCAGCTCCCCCACCCGTGCAGGGTGACCCGAGCGGGGATACCGTGGTCCTCTCGGTCACCGACGGGGGGGACCTCGAATGGTACCACGTTTTCCCCGGTCAGTACGGGCAACTTCAGGGCGTTGCTGCGGCCGGAGCCTCCTCGGCCGTGATCTTCGGCGGCCTGATGGGGCGGGTCGACCTGGGCCGGTTCTTCGGCCAGGTCGAAGTCAATCTCCAAGGCAACCCACTCGAGTTCACCGCGCCGGACTCGGCCTTCGACGGGTTTATGGTCGAGTTGGAGGCCGGCCACGCCACTACGGGGCGTTCGCTCACGGGGACGAGTTTCGACCGGGTGGAGAACCTGATCGGTCTGACCGACGGCAGCAGGATCGTCGCAGCGAACGCGGTCAAGAGCACTGCCTGGAGCGATCAACCCTTTCCCAAGCCGCTCACCCTGAACTCCAGGCTCGACGTCCTGGTCAGCCGCTTCGACCAGCACGGCGGTGTGGTCTGGACCTCTACCTTTGGCGGCGAGGGTGCCGAGCGGCTCAACGCCATGGCAGCCACGACCGAGGGGGAGGTCTACCTCACCGGCTACTTCGATGGGACGGTTGTGCTCGAACCCTCCCCGGGCGGGGGGCTCGACACCGGGTATCCAACCACCCCGGACGGCCTGGACCTCTTCCTGGTCAAGCTCGACGCCAAAGGCAGCCTCCGCTGGAGCCGCACCTACTCAGGTGCCTCCAAAGAGATTGGAGTGGATCTCTTAGCCCTTCCTGACGGGAGCGTGGTGCTGTTGGGCTCGTGGCAGCAGGAACTCGTGCTCGTCGGAGAGGAACCGGCGGTCTCCGAGAGTACGACCTCCCTTGTCGACAACGCGGTGATCGCGCGCTTCGACCGTGACGGCGGGCTGCTCTGGTCGAAGGTGATCGCCTGCAAAAAAATGGTCACCCCGCGCTCCCTGTCCACCCTCGACGATGGTCGCATAGCAATCCTCGGTACCTTCACCGGAACCTGCGATTTCGGTGCCGGCTTCGGGACCCAGGAAATCCTTGTCGGCGCAGGCCAGAATGACGTTTTCCTGCTCGAACTGGACGAGCAGGGCACGTATCTCGGCACGACCGCGTTCGGCGGGACCGGTAGCGACGTCGCACATGGCTTTGCCGGGTTCGACGGTGGGGCCTACCTCACCGTGGTACTTGCCGGCGAGACTCCGCTCTCCTCGCGCTTTCCGGGACAGTCCGCTCCAGCCACCGGCCGTTACCAGACTCTCTTACGTATCGAGCGATGACCTCCTCGCCTTGACCGGCTAGTCCCATCTCCCTATACTCGGCCTCGGGCACACGGCGTGAGGGTATACTTGCATGGGGTCCTTGTTCCGCACCGCTCTGATCCTGATTTTCTGTCTGGCCGCTCTGGCCACGGACGCTCGGGATGCGCAGGGCAAGCTGGTCTTCGGCATCCAGGGCACTGCCGCGGATTACCACGATTGGGATCGGTTCATGACCGAGAGACTCCAGGGACTCTTCCAGCCCCGCGGCATCACGGGGATCACCTTCGTGGGCGAAGAGGATTATCAAACCTTCATCCGCCGCGGGCAGCAGGGCGAGTTTGATATCGTCAAGTGCGGTCCCATGGCCTACCTGGAGATCGCGAGGAAGTTCCCCCTGACCCCGGTGCTCAAGACCGCGTACACGGTCGAAGAGGGGAAACCCACCGAATACCGGGCCGTGCTGGTTACGACCAAAGGAGAGTATCGCAATGGCCTGCCTCGCGGGGTCAAAGTCGGTCTGGTCAGCCCCAGCTCGACCTCGGGAGGGCTCTTCCCGCAACTGATGCTCAGGGATCTCGGGGGCAGCGAGAGCGAAGTCGTCCTGAGTTGGTGGAAGTCGCATCTGGGGGCGCTCGAGGCCATGCTTGCCGGCATCGTCGACGTGGCCGGGGTCGGGGATTTCGTCCTGACCAGGAGCTATCTCGAACAGCGGGTGAACAAGGACGAAGTTCGCTTACCGCAGCATTTCGTGTTGGCTCGGAGCGAGCCGATCCCGTCAGACCCCATCGCGGTCAGCGCCGCCTTGGCCGCGGACAAAGCATTGGTTGAGGACCTCTCCCGGGCCTTTCGCGTCTATCGCAACACCACGGGGCAGAACCGTTATTCTTGGCTCGAACCCGCCGGTCCCGAGCATTACCTCGGCGTGGCCGAGGCCATGGAGATCCTCGAAGGCCGGAATCGCTGGGGCAGAACCCTGCGCAAATTGGGCCGGACCCTCGGCGAACGCTTCGAGGACCCTTTGGTTCAACTTGTCGTTATTCCACTCGCCTTGGCCGTGGTCTTGTTGCTCGTCGGTCTCGGTTTCGTCGCGCGGTGGCATTGGAGGCCGAGGGGCTGACCTCATCCCGCGCGGTGCTTCCCCGGTCTCACGGTCTCGCCCCAGGATAGGACGAAGTTTCCACGCAGAGTGCCTCCAGCCTCAAGGTTTCGACCCAGGACAGGAAGGAAAGGGCTGTGGAGTAGCGGGTGGTGATGGCCTGCAGACTGCCGCGGGGGCATTCCTCTTGGAGTTGGATATAGGCGCGCTCGACGTACTCGGTGTCGAAGGCAAAGCCGAGGATGACCCGTTCTTCCACCACGACCTCGACGGGCCGTCCGGTGCCCGATGGTACAGGGTAATCCATGCCGCTGCAGTGAACCTGGTGGATACTATAGGAGCAACTCAAGCCGCCCAAGATGCAGCTCATCAGGACAAGCTGCGCTTTCATCGCTCTACGCCCTGTTGCAGGCAGTATCCTTTCGCGATGACACGTTCGGTGTGTGCGAGAAGGTAGAATCGCCGCTCGTGTTTGGTCAAAATCCCGGCGACCTTGCCGTTCGGGCATTGTGCGGCCAGCTTAGGTTCGAGTTCGTCCAGGAAATCGTTGTCGAAGGAAAAGCCGAAGAAGATGAATTTACTGACCTCTGCCTCGATGCGATGCTGCCGTTCCTTCGGAATGGTGGTGAGGGAGACCGTGGCAAGTTGAGCGCAGCCGACGAGAGCACAGGAGAGTAAGACCAAGGACAAATAGCATCGGTACATGAGGGACTCCGCGATCAAGGTGCACAACGACCGGTAAGGTGGACTATTTCTCCGCTGATGACCGGGTAGCGGCGCATCTCGCGCACCAGCATGAGCGAGGTGACGTTACCGGAAGGACATTGCTGGCGCAACAAGGCCTCTATCCCATCAGCATAGGTATCATCCAGGACCGGATTCCCGGTCCTGGGCCCCATCTGGCTGAGTTCGATGATGAGCTGGATAAAACTGGCTGCTTTGCGTGCATCTCCCTTCAATGCGGTTCGAGCGATGAAACCCGCCTCCCGGGTGCTGACCCCGAGTTCCGATACTTTGATATCTATCGGGGTCGACTGATCGCGGCCACGGGTGTCGATGTCACCGTACTGGACGTGATGCACCATGGCACATCCGTGCAGTACCAAGAACGCGCCAAGCGGCAGGATTCGACGCATGAGCTACCAGGTATAACGTAGTTGGAGAGGATTATCGGGAAAACCGAGGTAGTGTCAAGAAAGGGGGCGGGTTATTGCGGGATCGGACCGCCGGTGCGCGGGCGGGGCGTGGGGTTCGGGTTGTTCTCGCCCTCCTTGGGTACCTTGACCGGTTGGTAGGTGAAGGGCTTGAACTCTTTGTAGGCCGGGTCGGTGTAGAGCTTGTGGCAGGCCTCGTACTGGTCCTGGTCCATCCACACTTTTGCCGCCTGCACCGGGTCCTTCACGTCCTCGGCGATTTCGGCGAAGAGGTGGTAGCACTCCCAACTCGCGGTCTCGATGCAGTGGCACTTGCTGCCGTAGTCGCACAGCTTGTCGCCGTAGCAGTTCTCGACCTTGCCGTGCGGGCAGAAGGTCTGCCAGTGGTCGGTCTTGGCCTTGGCCGCGTCGAGGACTTCATAGGCAGTGTAGTTGTACTTGGGATGCTTGGGGTGACAGAAGGCGTTGGTCTGACCGCCGAGCACGGCGAAGCACAGCGGCTGTACCCCGCCGGCGCAGGGGCCGTTCTTCTTGCTGGTGTAGTCTTTGGGTGTATAGACGTAATAGGTCGGAACATAGACCTCGGTGAACTGCGGCGGTTGGGGCATGGGTTGCGGCATGGGCTCGGGCATGGGCTCGGGCATCGGTTCGGGCATGGGCTGCGGCATGGGCTGCGGCTGGGTCGAGGCAGCGCGCTTGAGCTGGGCGGCGAAGAGCACCTCTTCCTGTTTGCCGTCGCCGGCGCTGTTTTTAAACCGCAGTACCACGCGGTTGACCTTGAAATTGTTGGGGTTGAAGTTGGTGAGCAGGGCAGAGCCGCCGCGGGTGGCGAAGCTGAAGTCGCTCTTCTCGAACTCGAGCTTGGTGTTGGTGTAGCCCAGGATGGCCACCTTGTACTGGTCCCCCTTCACGAACATGCGGACCTCTTGGAGGTTCGTCGGTACGGCCAGGGTGTATTCCACCTCGAGATCGAAGTCTGGGCGATTGCGGTACACGCGCAGGGCAGGATCTTCCGGGCTGAAGGCCGTGGCGTCCTCGGCCTCCTTGAGTTGGGTGAGGTACTCTTTCTCCATCTCAATCACGCGCTGGGGTTTTTGCCCGCTCTTCTTGAGTAGATGGATAGCCTTGAACACGCCGTAGTCGATCAGGTCGCCGTAATCATAGCTGAGGAGGGTCTTGTAATGGGCTTCGAAGACCCCTTCGTCGAGCACGATGAGGTGATTGGATGTCGGGTTTGCCTTGATCTTGAGGACGTTGCCGTCAATGATCACGGCCACATTGGGGTTGACCATGGCCGGCGTGGTTTCGGGCACGTTGACCTTGATCTCCCGAAGGTAGTTGGCAGGCACAGGCTCGGTCATGGCTGCCCCGGCCAGTTGGCCGGCAAGCAGGAAACAGCACAGCACGGTGAAGAGAACCTTCATACGACCTCCTCCTTCTTTGACCAACGAGTGTCATCGACACGTTTCACGTATGTCGGACCATAGTGCAAAGCGGCAATCACGGCAAGGGATATTTGCGGATTGGCAGGACGAGAAAAAACGAAGGCCGTAACCTTTCGGTCACGGCCTTTCGCACCTCGATGGCACCTCAGGGAGTGGAATGATTGTCATAACAATAATGAAAATATTGGCATATCGTGAATATCGAAAATTGGCTTGAATGGGTACTTGTACTAACAGGGGAGGGTAGTGGGTTCAAATCACAATCAAGGACGGCCTTAGCCTCTCACGCGGATCTACCTCGAGCGGGTCATCTCGAGTACCTTGGACCAGTTCGGCGCGGATCGGTTCGCGAGGTCGAGTAGCCAGCGACGGCCGTTGACGTTGCGGTACCAGCCAAACAAGTCGAGATCGTGCACTAGGCGGTATTTCTTCGAATGAAACCAGCTCGGATCACTTCTTCACCCTCCGGCGCGGTTTCTTGTCCGGAGCGTCGAGCTCTAATTCCCCGCGGACTACCAACTCCTCGGCGGGCCGTTCGTCCTCGACTTCGACGAAATACTTGGCCGCGCTCTCGGAAACGTCGAAGGGCATCTCCAGAGTCATGGGAGGCCAGACGCGGCCGTGGTGATTTAGTTCGACGGTGTTCATAAAGCGAATCCTCTTGGACATGGTCAATACTCCATCTCGTTGGTGAACATCGCCGCAAGGTCGTCGTTGTCGTCCCAGTCCTCGGTCGGCCATTCCGAGCATCGGAAAATGGTTATCAGACGGTAGATAGATCCTACCTCGAGCGGGTGGCGTCGGTCAACGTGATCGCCGGGTTTGACCTATGGCAGGGGGGGGAGGGGTACAAGAATCGGTCAGGATATAACCCCACCTGAACCGGCCAACTCGGCGGGCTTTTTTCGCCTCCTGGGGTGCAGGGTGGTGGTCAACGTGATCGTGGTTTTTTTCCCAGCGCTTCGATCAACACCTGTTCAAGTTCGAGGTCGCTCATCTTGTGCAATTCTTCTTTGGTCGGGTGGTGACGTTCTTCATGCTCGACGACGACGGCCGGTTGCTTTAGCACGTCGCCAAGGATCAGTTCGGCGGCTTTGAGCGCAACGCGGGGGTCTTTGGCATCGAGGAGAGATACCATCACCTCGGCGGCTTTGACGCGGGCGGCGGTCAGGATTTCGACGGCGCTTTGTGACATGGCGGCTTCGATATCCTCGCGTGCTTCTTTGTAGTCCAGCCTGGCGCGGGTCTTCTCGACGGCCGAGGTCGAGAGCTTGAGCAGCGCGGCGAGCTTCGGAGACGAGAGCGAGGGGTTCTCTAGCTCACAACGGAGCACGCGGCGGACGTTGCGCGGTAGATTTCCGGCATGTTCTTGCAATGTTCGTCCTAGATCGAGGTCAGCCGGTTTCATCGGTAACCATACAAGTCAATGGTTGCCTTGCATCGTAGCGTATATGGCCTCTGCCGTCGAGATAGGGGCATGGTTTCGATCAGAGGGCGGGGAAGTAGGGGGCGATAGGAAACGGGGCTTCTGGTGGCCCTGGTGCGCTGTCACGGTAGCGGAAGACCGGGGCCGGTGAAGATGTATCGGTTCGCCATGCGGTTCGGTGTCGGCGGTCGCACAACTGAAAGCCAGTGGTAGGTCTTGAGAAGCAGCAACAGTTTTGCAGCGGCGGCATGACTCACGTCGAGCAGCTCACCGGCGTCTCTACAGCACAGCCAGAAAACGCCATCTACGGCGAGCAGTTCGTTGACGGCCCATACTAGCGCGGCGGTTCGTTTCACGGTGGACCAGGGCGGCGGAACCAAGGGACAGGACGGCGCCAACTTCAGCGCCTCGGCCTTCCACTCAGTGCCGGGGTTTTCGACCAGTACGAGCTTGCGGTAGAACTCGGCTTGGTTCAAGTCGCGGTCCTTCGTTTTGATGATCGGTACGGCCAGAGTATACCATCGGTCGAAGATGTCGGCCACCTCGGGAGCGGCCGGTTCGTAGTACCGACGTACAGCTCTAGCCAGAGTCCACAGCCCGTGGTCTCGCTGTCCCTCGGCGGTCGGAACGAATGGAGCAACGTCGAAGTCGCCGGGGGGGTGGTAGCGGTCCATACTAACGTCTTTCAGAAGTCTTCTGGAGTCCTCCGGTGGCTCAGGAGTCTTCAGGAGTCTCTGTAAACAGAACCCAGCTTCAACTAGGTCGAGCACCTCCGGCACCTGGTCAACGTGCGCTGGAAATGGGTTGATCCATCGGTAGGAGGCGCCGGACGGGTGCAACGACGGGGGTACAAGAATGTAAGAACCGGAAGCTCGTAGCTCTCCGTCATCGAGGTTGCAGGTCTTGGCGCCGGGGTGGCGTGCGTAGACGTGAAAGCCTCTACCTGTTCGAACGGTCGGCAGGGTTGCGGCAAGGCCGGGGTGCACGGTGGCCCACTTCTCGAAAATGCCCTCCACGTCGAAGTCGCGGCATACGAGATCGCCGGAAACGGGACCAAGGATCACCGCGAGACCGGTGACGCTTCCCCCGCTGGGGCCGGTGAACCAGTGCTTCAACTCGGCTGGGGTTGCTCGTCTTTTCTGGTACTCGCGCCAAGAACAGCACGCGGCCTTCTCATGCGTGGGTATGATGCTCAACCCACGGGCCTCGAGATCGAGCGCAGCGGCGAGGAAGTCGGTCATCGGGTGCGGTATGCGTGGAGTGGACAAGATTCGGTTCCGCATCGTCTCACGTCGGCGGCGACGAACCCCACACAAGAGAGGCAAAAGGTCTTCATCGCAGCAGCTCGCGATTTTCCGGCCACGGCGCGAAGATATTGCCGACGATGCGCCGGGGGGTATTGTTGGGCCATCCGCTGGATTGCATCAGATGGACCCTCTGAGGGGGTTCCTGCGGCATCAGAAACGGGCGAATTCTGATCACCGGGGTCTTGGGTCCCCCCTCCGGGATTTTCACCGGTTTGGCCTCCGTCGAGGCATCCTACAGCGTCTTTCATTTCTTCCCCCTGGTCGAGGTCCTCGCGGGTTCGGTCTTCTTGACGGTCTTGGTCCTGGGTTTCATCGGCAAGGGTCCGGTCTGGTAGGGGAGGTTCGCCAAGAAGGCCAGTACGTCGGCGCCTTTGAAGGCGACGGTGTATGCCCCCAGCTTGACCGGCCGGATCGCGATGGTTCCGGCGGCAATGCCCTCGCGGAGCTTCGTCCTACCCATCGGCACAAGAGCGAGTAGCTCTCGTTCGCGGATCAGGGTCTCAGGTAGCAGGCGGAACCCTTCGGGGAGTACGCGGATCTTTCTGGTCTTGGGCATGTTCAGTCTCCAATGTGATCGAACGTGCTTGCAAGATATCATCTGAATGCAATACTGTCAATATAAACAAAGACTTATGATTATTTATGATTATGATACTTGCGCTCGTGCTTGTGGCAGTAAGGCGCGGTGTGTGTACGATGAAAAAAAATGATTATTTGTGCTTTTTCTTGATTTGAAATCCTACTAAGAGTCCTCTCTTGCGAAGGTTCGTTGCAACGTTGCAAAGATATTCCTCGGAATAGCCCACCAGGCGAGACGCTGCCGTGATTGTCGCTGCTTTGCACCCCTCCTTGATAGAGCCGAACTCCCCTTGGTTGAGCCACTCAACAAGGTAGCGCTTCATGGGTTTCAGGCGTTTCAAGTCGGCCGGTACCGGGTCGGTCGGGGGTGCGAAGGATGGGGACAGTTCTTTATACACACGATCAGCGCTCGCAGCTAAAGCCGCATACTTGGTTTCGTCGGCCGATCTTCCCAACTCGATCAGCGCATGCTGAATCAATTCGCGTTTCAGGGGTCCCCCTGCCGGTAGATGTTCTCCCTCGGCGAACCTGACCAACCGAGCAAGGGCCTCGAATGCCAACCGCTCGGCCTCGCAGAACCGAGCGCGGTCCCGTTCGGGCAGGGCTTCAACGATTCGCCGGTGCGCCTCCTCATCGCGTTTCGGAATGTCGCGAATGACAATTCTCTTCACGTCTTCGTTGTCAGGGGCCAGCCCTCCGACCAAGGAAGCCAGCTCTTCCAGGGTCAACGCGGACAAACCACGCCACCTTGACCAGACATCTGGGGGCATCCATGGCGGGCTTCCAAAGACCGTCACCGGTGCCGCTGTCGTCGTCAACTTGTTCCAATCCATGCCGGGCTTGATGGTTCCGGTTGCCGTCGTCCTGCCCTCGGAGATCGGTTCCACGGTCTTCGGTTCCGGTGCTTCGGTTGTCGGTGTCGTCTTCATACTTGTTCCCCTCCATCTCGAATCCAGGGCGGCGGCCCACCTCGCAACTCGTCGAGCAGGTCTGCCCATTGCTGCATCACAACGCGCCGGTCGTCGATGAACTCCTCTCGAGCGTATGTGTGACCGAGCGGCCCTCGCGCGACATGACCTAGTTCATGCTCCAGGATGTCGGGGAGGGCTTTGAATCTTTCGCGGGCGAGGGTCCGAAAACTAGCACGGAACGAATGCGCCACCACGATATCGGGGGGCAGACCTACCGACCGCAGCGCGGCCACGATGGCGGCATCTGACATCGGACGGTTATTCTTGCGCTGGCCGGGAAAGACCCATTCACCTCCGCCGGTCAAAGGGAAAAGTGCTTTGAGCAACGCGAGAGCTTGCCAGGAGAGTGGTTTATCCAGGAAGCGCGGTTCTTTGCCTTTCTTGGTCTTCGAAACCTTCAATTTCCAGGTCCCTGTCTCGAGGTCGAGGTCTTTCCATTTCATCTGCCGCAATTCGCCCGGCCTGGCTGCCAAGTAAGGGGTAAGCTGGAGCGCCACGCCGACCACGCAGCCGCCTTTATGGCACGCCATAGCGCGAAGTACGGGGGCGAGTTCTTCGGCCTTTACAGGCGCCGGAAAATGGTCTTGCGGACGTGGTGTCAGATCTTTGGTCATGCCTCTGGTGACGTCGGCGGTGACCATTTCCATACGAACGGCATATTGTAGCGTGCTCGAGATCGCGCGTAGGGCTCGATGAGAGGTTTCGATCTTGCCGGTTTCTTGGATCTTTTTGATCACCGGCAGAAGATCACGATAGCGCAGGTCTGCCACGTTGCGATTTCCGATGCTGGGTTGGACGTCACGTTCGATGATGCGCTGAATGTTGTTGGTATAGCTCTCAGACCAACTCGAAGAACGGTTCTTGATCCAGGCGGCGAAGACATCTTTGAAGGTCTCGCCTCCCACCACTTTTGCCAGAGTGCGGGCTTGCCTCCGATCGGCTACAGGGTCATGGCCGGATTGGAGCTTGCGCAGCAGTTCACCTGCTCGCAATCTTGCTTCCCTCAAGGTGACATCCGGCCAACTGCCAAGACTGATTCGAGTGGTCTTGCCGTTGCGGGAAAATCGGTACCGCCACCATTTCCCTGTGATGGTCACCTCGAGCATGAGACCGGGGCAAGATGCGTCGAGCGCATAGGTGCTTTTTTCGGTATGGGGCAGATCTTCAACAATTCGTTCGGTCAAGGGTCGTGCAGTCTTGGGCATTTTTAGTACAACTTCGGGGGTGGTTGTGGCCTCGTCGGGTCACCTGTACCCTATCTTGTACTAAAAACGTCCAAACTTCAATAAAACTGCCTGTACTTCATTGGCTTGATTTTGATTGCTTTCTGAATGAGATCAAGAGGGTTGTGGCCTTCCCTGGCCCTGAAAAAAAGAGGAAGAGATGGCACCTCAGGGATTTGAACCCCGGACACTGCGGATATGAGCCGCATGCTCTAACCACCTGAGCTAAGGTGCCGAGCTCGAGGATTCCTCCTTTTTGCGGCCGCAACCTAGCCCGGGAACGGTTTCAGTGTCAAGGGAAAAGAAGGGTGTACTGGACTTCCGAACTGGGGCTTCGCTGCTGCTCCGATGCTACTCCTGGTTGAGCCCGGCATTGGCGGTCAGGGTGTCCCCATCCGGGCGGGACTGGTCGTAGAGCAATCCCACGCCGGCGATCGGCTGGTCGCACTCGATAAGGACGCTACCGTTGAAAGAAGCTGCGTTGATCCGTAGGTTGGCCAAGGGGCTTTGGGTCAGGTCGGTCCTGACCTCGACCAGAGCGAAGTCGCCGCGAGGGACTTCGGAAAGGGTACTGCCGAGGATACCGCAGATGTTGCCGTCGCCGCAGGTCGTATCGACATAGGTATGGCGGCACGAGGTGGGGCTGGCTCCGAGATTGACATACTGGTAACGACTGTTCCAGGTGGCGTGGCCGCCCTGATCGAGCGAGACCGCTTGCACGATGAGCAACTGCGTCGAAGTCGAGGGGAGACCTGGGGCATTGTAGGTCGCGCCGCCGCCCTGGCCTGGGGTGCGGCTGTCTTCATTGACAGTGCAGGCGACCTCGCCGTTCGAACTGGTCACCCTGGCGAAGCCGGTTGTTCCCTCCTGACCCGCGATGGCCGTGGCATGGAAGAGGAAGCTCTGCCCGGGAGCGAGAGACTGGGTTTTGACCGTGCTCACGAGGTTCCCGCCTGCCGTGGGCCGCAGTAGGATCTCGGCGCGAACCTCGGTTGGTACGGTGCCGAGGTTCTGACAGGCCAGACCTGATTGATAGGCCTCGTGCTTGATGAAGCGCGGTAGGATGAGTTCGTCGTCTCCGCGTGGAACCCCTTGGAATGCGAAGAAAGCCGGGGTTTCAACGGAATTATTGTAGAGGAAGACCGAGGCCACGAGGGGCAAATCGCCTTCGATAACGGCAGAACCGTTGAAATCCCCGTCGACGATCGAGGCGAGTTCCAAGATCACCGCGCTCCACGGCGGCAGGTCGTGTTCCACTGTCCAAAAACGTGGATCCTGCCCTGGGGGGTCCCGGAACGTAATACTGATGGCGTTGGGTTGATCGGTGGCGTTCTGGACCACGAGGTACGAGCCGAACAGGGCAGTTCCGCCGGTCAGGTTGACCACCTGGGTGGCAAAAAAGTCGGGTGCGGCGCCATCCTCCGGGAATGCCGAGGCTGAGGCTGTCCTCACCGTAGCAGCGCCAATGGGTGTCTGGGTGTTGTAGGAGCAGGTGATGGGTTGGCCGGCCGAGGGCGTGAGGACGAGGGCGGCGGCCGAGTAGCCGGAGGCGGCCATACGGCTGCCGATGGGGTCGCTCTCCGTACCGGTGAACCACAATTGTGTGGCCTTTGGCGCGAGTACGGCGCTGACGAAGGAACCGAGCGACTCGCCCTCTGGATCCTCGCCGATCGCGGCCGGGTACAGCTCCACCATCAAGGACTGAGCGACCGTTCCCGAGTTGGTACAGCTCACGCCGCTCACGAACGCTTCGCTGGGGCCGGGGCTCTCCGCGGCCGGGGATTTCAGCACGAGCGGGATTAAGACCCGGTTGTCCGGTGGTTCGATCGGGCTGATCGCCACGATTCCGGTAGCTGTCTCGGCCAGGGTGAAGGTGAGGAAACCGCCTTGCACCGAGACAGGCAAGGCCGCCCCATCGAGGGTCACTCGCAGGTTCGAGGCGAATTCCGCGGCGGCGACCCTGAAGAAGGCTGCGGCATCGCCCTGCCAGGTGAAGCTCACGGTTCTACCATGACCGAAAGTCTCGGGGGGAGGTTCGAGCGTGACCGTGTAGGGCACAGCGGTGTCGGCAGTGAAGGCCAGGTCGAGCTGCGCATCGCCCAATCGGGCGTCGTTGAAGGCGTGGCTTCCGGTCAGACCGGCCAGGTGCATACGCGGTGAAAGCCGCGGAAGGTCGAGGCTGGGGTAGAGACCGAGTAGGCCGCGTAGGAAGGTTTCAGCCAAGGCCAAGGACTCGAGGTAGATGGCGCGGTGGCTCTCGAAGAGATGTGGCGAGTAGTCGGCGGCGACGAAGGATTGGCCCCACAGCGGAGTCACTGCGAGCTGGGCATAACTCTCGGTCAGGAGTTGGATCGCCCTTGGTCCGCTGCCGTGCCGCAGCATGGCCGTGAGCTGCTGGCCGACCGCGGCACCATAGAGACCGGAGCCGTGCCAATCCGGTCGCTTGATGCAAGGATGTACCCCACCGTCGAGCGGCGGCTGATCCTGGCGTGCCACGGACAGTAATGAGCCGTCGTCGCTGATGAAATCCTCGAAATGCGAGCTCAGGCCTGTGCGCTCGGACTCATTGAGCAGCCCATCGGGCTCCAGCAGACCGAACACAGGCTGGAAAAAGCGCGCCGCGGTCGTGTCTTCCACCTCACCCGGCCAGAAGGGATCGTTCCAGGTGCGGTCATAGCGGGAGGTGGCGCGGTACCAGAGCTCGCCGTAGGACCAAGCGCTGCGCAGAGCACTGGCATTGGCCGTGGCCAGGGTTCGGTGGTCTCGAGGAGGTTCTAGGCCCAGCGAGGTGTAGAATTCGGCCAGGGTCGTGTGGGCTTCGTAGCGCCGGCCGTTCAGGTCCGGGACGATGGCATTGTAATAGCGCACGAAGTGTTCTCGACATTCCGGGATGTGGTTGAACTCGTACAACTCGGTGTCGTCGCCGAAATCGGTCAGCATCGCAGCACCGGCGGCGAGGTCCTCGGGCCTGTTCTTGAGGTCTGCCCAGTTCGCCTCGGCCTCGAGTTTTGCAAGGACGGTCCGGCGCAGCTCGGGATTGGCCGGATCGGCATCGGCTGGCTGGGCGAGCAGCAACTGGTCCCCAGTCGCGGCCATATATTCGCGCACTAATCGAATAAGCGAATAGCGTTGCGCGGCATAGGGGATAGGCAGAGAAGTATCGCCGTCGCCGCCCCAGTCGGTGCGGAACTTGTCGCGGTGGCAGTAGGGTTGGAGTTGAGGGCCGCTGTAGGCGCGGCAATCACCCAGCGTGGCCAGGAGCTCACCGAGGAAACGCCGTTGGAAGAGTGGATCGGCCAGGGCGAGCGCCAATTCCATGCCTGTACTCCACACGAAGAAGGCTAACGAGTGTCCGCGTTGGCTGGCCTGACCGAGCGTTCCAATGGCTTCCCATCGGTTCATGAGGTAGTGCAAAGCGGCATTGCGGTAGATGCCCTGGAGTACGGCGTCGGAAGACGTGAAGGTTGGCAGGCCGTGGGCATAGAGCCCGGCAAGACGTTCTGTCCAGTAAGCCTCGGACGTGGCGATGGGGTTCGTATCCCGATAGTGCGACCATTTTTGCAGCAACTCGGCGCGATCAGAGCCGACCAAGCCGATGAGAGTCAGCTCTCGAGGAGTGGTAGGTTCGAGGTCGGCGAAGCGGGTGGCAAGGCCGAGGGAGAGACTGTTGTGAGCCCAGGTTGCAGCCCCGTTGTGGTCTTCGAGCGTCCCATCCTCGAAATCTTGGAGAATGGGGGTTTCATCGCCTGCTTCGGCGCGGAAGGTCATCGTCGCGCCGTCGTCCGAGGAGGGGAAGGCCAGACCGAGGAGTAAGATTGCGTCGGCTTGCGCATCCTCGGGGTTATCGAGTTCGAGAAGGTAGCAATCTCCGGAGGCACACGGTTCGGCCCTCATGAGGGGAGTCGTGCCGGGCACTGTGGCATTGTACCAGTTCCAATGGGTGGTGCCGGCGAGATACGGCAGAGAGACGCGGAGCAGGAGTTCGAGGTCGCCCGCTGATCCGCCTTCCTGTGATATCCGCAGGTGCAGGGCGAAGCCACGTTCTCGTGGCAGCGCAACCTTCGTGCCGGTGATGGTCAGCGTCGCACCGTGGTCCAGGGCATAGCGGTCGGTCACCATCATGTTCGAGGGACGCCAGGTTGCCGTGGTCTGCCCAACGAGCTTGGCCTGCTCGTCGAAGATTCTCGTCGGAGTGCCGTGGCGGAAGCGGCCGACAACATTGAAACCTGATGTCGTAGAATCAGCGAGATAGGGGGTAGAACCCGAGTAGTAGGGTGCGGCCCAAAACCCGCCGAGATGGGCGGCGTAGGGCAGGCCATCTTCGGGGTATTCGGCTACAACGAGGTCTCCGCCGAATACCTGGACTGCCTCGAGGTCGCCGTAGGCTTCACGAAAGCGCTCATAATCGGTGGCGTACGCAGCAAGGTCGGTCGCTGCTTTGCGCGGCAGGCCTTCTAGCGAAACAGGCTTTGACGTGATACTCGGTGGGACGGTTGTTGGCTGAGGGTCCTCGGTTTGCGCTGGAGCAGGTTCGTCCGGAGCCGGCCGCTGTGGTTCGGATGGATCGGGTCTAGAGAGATTCCCTGCAGGCTCGAGGGGCGTTGCGTCCGGGGACAGGGTACCGGCAGGAACCGAGGTGGTGTCGGGTCGGTCGAGAACCGGAGTACTGCCCGTATCCGCGCTCGCCTCCCCGGACTGGATCATGGCATCTTGCGAAGTCGCCCTGTCGTCGCTGCAGGAGAGCATGCCGAGCCACAGTAGCATCCAACCCCAGGTCATGCGGCGGAAGGGTCTGAGCAAGGTTCTGTGGGTATCCATGTCTGTTCCTCGAAGGAAGGTCGTGTAGTGCGGACCGAGGTGGCGTAGTGGACGTTCCATGCAGAGCATTATGTCGTAGGACCAAAATATTGTCTTGTACTCCTCATGGTATCCCTTCAGTCTCGGGGGGATTGCTAATAGTTCCTGTAACCTCGTAGGGGTGGCGCCGACGGGGGACCCCCGCCACGCGCAAGAATGAGCATGGTGGGGGCGACCGCAAGGATGCGGACCTCCAAGCGACGCGCAGGATGCAGCGGCGTCGGTGTGTGAGGCGACAGGACCCCTTGCCCCCCACCAAGACTGAACTAATACTCCTCATGGCAGCGATCGTACCAGGCGGAACCCGACCTCGATCCCGGTTTCCTCCATGTAGATACTCCTCGAGGCGCCCGGATCGAGTTCCTCGGCCTCGTCGTAATAGGTGCCGCCACGACAAGAGGCCATGAATTCTTGCTGTTGTTTGTCACCACGGGTTTCACCGCCCGACCACACCCATTCACAGACGTTGCCCTGCAGGTCATACAGACCGAAATCGTTCGGCCGCTTCAACCCGACGCGATGGGTCGTGTCTCGGGAATTG
This sequence comes from Deltaproteobacteria bacterium RIFOXYA12_FULL_61_11, assembly GCA_001799195.1. Classification (GTDB taxonomy): domain Bacteria; phylum Bdellovibrionota_F; class JAHFAK01; order YA12-FULL-61-11; family YA12-FULL-61-11; genus YA12-FULL-61-11. The sequence goes on from MGSU01000024.1 coordinate 19,497, forward strand.
GGCGCGAACCAGGCAAGCTCCTGCAAAGGGAAAGCGGGCGTTGTGACCGATCCGGCGCGGGCTGCATACTCCCACTCGGCCTCGGTCGGTAGCCGGAACCCGTTGCAGGTGCTATCCCAGGTCGCCTCTTCGCGCTCGTGCTCGTAGCAGGGTTGGTACCCTGCCAAGAGCGATAGTTCATTGCAGAACTCGAGGGCGCTCCGGAAGGTGACGCTTTCCACGGGGCGATCTGCGCCCTTCCTTTCACTGGGACTCCACGGCACCGTGTCGTACTTCACTCTGGCCAAGGCATTCCACAACCGCTGCGTGACCTCGGTCGTCATGATCTCATAGGGCCTCGAGATGGTCAGTGCTCGCGGGTGCAGTTCCTCGGCGCCAGGAGCGGGAGGGAGCACGAGAGTCCCCGGCGCGATGGTGATCATCAACGGCGGCTCGACCTTGGGCTCCCCATCCGCGCCTCCTGCCATCGCAAAACCAGGAGAGAGAAGGAGGGTGATAACGACAACGATGACGAGGACGAGGGGCGAGAGGCGATGCAGGCTAGATTGAGTCGCGATACACGTACACATGGTTGTTTCCTCCCAATTCATGGTTACGGCACACCGGAGCAGTAAATATGCCACTGTTAATGAATTTATAAATTATTTAATATGCTAAAAACTAATAATATTTTATATCATGTAACCATAATATGATAATATTTTTGAATTTATCCATCCTCGGTGGTGCGACCTTGTCCCCACCTCGGGGCATGGCTGACCCTGGCCAACAAATGAGCAAAATGCAATTCACAAGAATTGAAATATAGAATAATACATTGAAATAATAATATTAATGAAAAATAATTAAAATAGA
>MGSU01000025.1 GCA_001799195.1 Deltaproteobacteria bacterium RIFOXYA12_FULL_61_11
CGACGGAGCGAAGCGAAGAACCGCTGGGCCAAGAAGGGTCGGAGGCCGATGCGGCGTTGAACCTCCTCCTGTGCAAGTCCTTGACGTAATAACAACCGAGCCTGCATGATCTCGCGCAGATGCCGGATGAGCATGGCCAATATCAGGAGATGAGGTGAGTCTTCCTCGAGCAAGTGCTGCAGAATGACCAGGGCTCGAGGTGCATGATGCTCGTCGAGCGCATTCAACAACTCGAAGACCGTGGACAGCCGCACCTGGGAGGTGATCTCCTCGACGTCCTGCGCCGTGATGGTCGTGCGATCGCCTACGAAGGTTGCCACCTTGGCGAGTTCGGAGACGAGGAGCGGCAGGTCCGGACCGATCAGGTCCGCGAGCAACCTGGCTCCTTCATCATTGATGCGTTTCCCGAGATTTTGGAGCTGACGATGAATGAAGGGGAGCAGATCCTTGGGTCGCAGTTTCTCGAAGACCAGTTCCGTCGAGTGTTCTCGTAAGACTTTGACAGTCTTGAGTCTGCCATCGAGTTTTCCTTGGACCAAGACAATCAGGCAGGTACTGTCGACCGGGGTCTGGGCAAGGTTGGCAAGGCCTTCGAGCAGGGCTGTCTTGGCCTTTTCCGCCCGATCGAGTACGACTACTCTGCGTTCGGCGAAGACGGGCATAGTCCGGACGTGGTCGCCGAGCTCTTCCGCCGTGAGTTTGTCCGCATCCAAACGGACGAAATTGAAATCTGCCAACCCCTTGGGGAGATACCGTTGTTTGAGTACTTTCACACAGCGAGGGGCGAAGAACCACTCCTCGTCCTGAACGAGGAGTATCGGCCTGAGCGGCGCTTTCTCCAGTCTCTCGACCTGTTCGAACGACATACATCCTCCGCGATTCGTCTTGCCAGGGCGTTCGGGCTAGACTAGGCAAGCCGGAGCGTAAAGGCAAGGGTGGGGGGGACCATGAGGTCTTGGGTAGAGTACGGGCAGTTCCCAACCCCTCGAACCACCCTGAACTGAAAGAGAACAGGAGCAGGTGATGCAGGACCGACGTCGCACGATGCTCCGAGCCATACTTTCGGTCTCGATGTTCACCTTGCTCAGCAGGATTTCCGGATTGATCCGGGACCGTTTGCTGATCACCGCTTTCGACAACGATACCAAGGATGCCTTTGCCGTCGCCTTCAAGATTCCCAATCTCTTCAGAAGACTATCGGCCGAGGGGGCCTTCACGGCAGCCTTCGTCCCTGTGCTCGGCGATTACCTCGTCAACGAAGACCAGGATCGCACCGCGCGCTTCCTGCACGCGGTCTTCACCGCCATGACCTTGTTCCTGACCCTGCTCTCCTTGGGGGGGATCGTTCTCGGTGGTCTTATCGTCACGATCTATGTGCCGGGTTTTCGCGACAACCCGGCCGTATTCTCGCTGACCGTGATTCTCCTGAGGATCATGTTCGGCTACATCTTGCTCATCAGCCTTGCCTCGTTGCTGATGGGCGTAGTGCAGAGCCTGGGGCATTTTTCCAGTCCCGCCTTCTCTCCGGTATTGCTCAATCTTGCCACCATTGCAGGGATCCTCTTCCTGGATGAGGCCTTCCCTCTGCCCATCCATGGGGCCGCCGTGGGAGTGATGATCGGCGGGGTCTTGCAGCTCGTGCTCCAAGTCGTGGTGTTTCGTCGGTGGGGCTATACCTTGCGGTTCCGTCTCGACCTGCGTGACGAGGGGGTACGCAAGATCGTGCGTCTGATGGTTCCCACCCTTTTCGGCGTGGCTATCTATCAGATCAACATCATGGTCACCGACTTCATCGGCTCGTTCCATGAGCAGGTCCGGCTCAATTGGCTCTATTTCGCCAATCGCATCTTCCAGCTTCCCATGGGTATGTTCTCTGTCTCCGTGGCCACGGTAGTCCTACCCGAGTTGGCCCGCAGTGTCAGCGCCGGCAAGCGGGAGGACCTGGAGAGCACCATCGATTTCGCCCTCGTTTCCACGCTCTTCCTGATCGTCCCGACGACAGCCGCACTGCTGGTGCTGAGCTACCCCCTCGTCAGCCTGATCTATTTCTCGGGTACGGTGAGCGCCGAGGATTGTCGCGAGATCTCCCGATCGATAGACGGGTATACCCTTGGTTTGTTCGGCGTCTCGTTCAGCGCCATCCTGACCCGTATTTTTTATGCCTTCAAAGACACCAAGACCCCGGTCATGGCCTCGACCTGGTCCCTCGGTCTCAACCTCGGGCTCGGCGTGATCCTGGCTCGCAGTTATGCCACCATGGGCCTTGCCTTGGCAGTCTCTCTTGCTACCTATGGTAATTTACTGGCCCTGTGGATCGGGTTGCGCCAACATCGTGTTTCGCTGCGCCTCGCATCCCTCTTCGTCCCCTGTGCCAAGATCACCGTCTGCACCGCGCTGATGAGCGTCGCTCTCTGGTCAGTCGGCTGGACCTGGTTCGAGGGGGTCTGGTCGTTACCCGGGGTAACCACGGAGAAAGTCCTGGCCATGATGGTCCTCCTCTGTGTGGGAGGAGGACTCTACCTGGGATCAGCCTGGTTGTTGCTTCGTCCCCAGATGCGCGCTCTTGTATCGAAACGATAATGATTCTTTGTAATTAGGACAAAGAATCTGCTTGATCTTGGTCCGGGAGCATGCTAGGAAGAGCCGTGCTCGGCGTCCCTCATGGACCGAGCAAGGTTGGTCCGGGCGTCGGGCCCACATGAAGTGGTCGATGATCGAAGAACGGTCCCTGAAGTTGTTCGAGTTCCTCAAGGACCTGCCGGTGTTCCGCCGGTATTCCCTGGTAGGAGTTGAAGTCATTGGAGCCGCACATCGCCCGACCTACCGAGTGTATGCTGATCGTAAAGGGGGCATCGATATCGATAATTGTGCCGAAATAAGCCGCGAGATCGCACCGGCGTTCGATGAATACCTCTCCGGGGCGGGAAACAAAGGAGCGTACTTGTTGGAAGTCTCTTCCCCAGGAGTTGATAGACCTCTCTTCTTCCGGGAGGATTTTTACGCACACCTACGGCAACACCTCGTGCTCAGGACCCATGAGCCGATCGAGGGGCGCCGTAATTTCAAAGGAGTGCTCGTAGCGGTCAGCCGCGAGAAAGACAGCATTGAACTGGAGGTCGGAACCGACGCCAGTGTCCTCATACCGTTCGCCAACATCAAGAAATGCAACATTGATTTTTTCCACGAGTAGAGCAGGAGTGCTGACATGGGCCTGGATCTCACGCAAATCATCGAGCAGGTCGGCAAAGACAAGGGCATCGAGATGGGTATCCTCGTCGAGGCCATCGAGACCGCGTTGGTCACCGCTGCCAAGAAGAAGTACGGCAACACTCGCGATATCGAGGCCCAGTTCAACCCCGAGGTCGGCGAGATAGAGTTGTTTGAGTTCAAGACTGTCGTCGATGAGGTGACCAACGATCATCTCGAGATCGAGTTCAAGGCGGCAAAACAGCACGACCCCGAAGCACGTATCGGCGACAGTCTCGGCTTCAAGCTCGACACCAACCTGTTCGGTCGGGTGGCGGCCCATACTGCCAAGCAAATCATCTTACAGAAGGTAAGGGAAGCCGAACGAGAGATTATCTTCAGTGAGTACAAGGATCGCCAGGGAGAATTGGTTTCCGGCATCGTCCGCCGTTTCGAACGCAGGGATATCATCATCGATCTGGGTAAAACCGAAGCAGTGCTTCCCGAGAACGAACAGATCAGACGGGAACGTTACCGCGTGGGTGATCGGGTCCAAGCCTTCTTACTCAGGGTCGAACGCGTTGCCAAGGGGCCGCAATTGATCCTCTCCCGGGTCTCCACGCAATTCCTCAACAAACTCTTCGAACAAGACGTGCCCGAAATCCATGACCGGACCGTCAAGATCATGGCCACGGCCCGGGAACCCGGTCGGCGTTCCAAGATCGCAGTGTATTCCGAAGACCTCAATGTCGATCCGGTGGGAGCCTGTGTCGGAGTGCGAGGCAGTCGGGTCCAGAACATCGTCCAGGAACTGCGCGGTGAGAAGATCGATATCGTGCCCTGGAGTCCCGATCCGGCAAAGTTCATCTGCAATGCCATCGCACCAGCCGAAGTCCAGAAGGTGATCATCGACAATGAGAATCAAACCATGGAACTCATTGTCGCCGACGACCAGCTCTCGCTCGCCATCGGCAAGCGTGGGCAAAACGTGCGTTTGGCCTCGCAATTGACGAAGTGGAAGGTCGACATCCAGAGCGAGAGCCGCATTAAGGAAAAGGCCCAGGAAATGAAACTGCTCCTCACCCGTACCGAGACGATCGACGAGGCTACGGTCAACTTGGTGATCAAACACGGGTTGATTAACCCCGACGACCTGCTCGAGATGGAGGACGGGGATCTTTCAGAGATGCTCGGCATCGGTCTCGAAACCGCCAAGACCATGAAGACGAAACTCGTTGTCGTGCGTGAACAAAGAACCGAGGAACTCAAGGTCGTGGCAGAGCAGGAGGCCGCCGAGAGGGCCAGGGGCGCCCTCGAACAGGGGGTTGCGCCTACGGGGGGGGATATCCACGGGGAAGAACCCCTCGAAGATGATGGGACCGTTTGAGGTAGGTAGGGATTCGCCGCACCGGTCTCTTCGAGGAGATCGATCCCGGGGGATCAACGGTGGAAGTATGGGTGTCGGGCGTGAAGACACCCGAGGAACTGCAGAGAGTGGTAATGATCAAGAAGTACCGCATACACGAGATCGCCAAGATGGTAGGTGTCGAGAGCAAGAAGTTGCTCGCCGATGCTCAGAAAGTCGGTTTCCAACAGCTCACGGCAATCTCCAGCTCGCTCGACGAGTACCAGATGCGCGACCTGTTCGAACGGTTGAACATCCGGTTGCCGGGAGAGAAGAACCCGGAACCCACGACCCCGGTGGACAGCGAAGAGACCCCCAAGACGCCCACGCCGAGTGACGGCTCTCCCGGCCTCGATCTCGAGGCTCGCAAGGTGTTCAACGAGGACCGAGAAGGAACCAAGGTGACGGATCAACGGATCCGCAGCACCGTTATCCGTCGGCGACGCTTCGAACCCGTGGTCGAGGCCGTGGCAGCCGCGGCCGTTGCCAAGGCAGAAGCCTATCACGTCCACGTCGAACAAGAGGTGACTTCCTCCCAGGTCGAGGACCTTCCGGAACCATCGGTCGAAGAACTCTCGCCCGCAGTCCAACCGGAGACCGAGGTTCTCGAGGCGCCTTTCCAATCCCCAGCGTTCGAAGCCGGAGAGCCGGAGCTCACGACGCTGGAACCCAAAACCCTACCCGTAGAAACCCCGATCGTCGAGGAAGTCGGCCCTGAGGGAGAACCTGTCAAGGAAGACGGCCGAGAGATACGCATCAAGGGAAAGAAGGGAGACTTCACCTATACCTTCCAACATCTCAAAGTGGTCGAGCGCCCGGCCTACATGGACGCTCCTCCAGAAGAACCGAAGAAGCCCGTTGCCAAGAAAACCGAGGAGTCGCCGGCGGAACAACCTGCACCCGCCACGGTGGTTGATCCCACCACCGTTCGGAAGGAGAAACGCGGCGAAGAAGATGACCGTCCCTCTCGCCGTCGGGCCGCTAAACGCAACGTGATCATCGAACGAGATTTCCTCGAAGAGATTGATGGCGGCAGGGAGTTCGGTCCGGGAGGTCGCCGGCGCAAGAAGAAGGAATTCAAGAAGACCGAGGTCACGGTCCCGAAGGCGATCAAACGCAAGATTCGCATAGACGAAACCATCCAGGTCGGGGAACTGGCTAAACGGTTGGGGATCAAGGTCGGCGAGATCATTGCCAAATTACTCTCGCTCGGGACCATGGCAACAGTCAATCAATGCATAGACTTGGACACAGCAATGCTGGTCGCCCAGGAATACAATTACGAGGTGGCCAACATCGCTGTCAACGAAGAGAGTTTGCTCCAAAGTGGTACAACCCCAACCGAGGTCGAGGATCGAGACAAGACGCCACGGCCTCCAGTGGTCACGGTCATGGGGCATGTCGACCACGGCAAGACCTCCATCCTCGACGTAATCCGTAAAGCGAGGGTCGCCGAGGGAGAAGCAGGTGGGATCACCCAACACATCGGCGCGTATGTGGCCGAAGTTTCGGGGCAGCCCATCACCTTCATCGATACCCCGGGCCATGCCGCTTTTACCTCAATGCGTGCGCACGGAGCTCAGGTCACGGACATCGTCGTGCTGGTCACCGCGGCCGACGACGGCGTGATGCCCCAGACGATCGAAGCGCTCAAGCATGCCCAGGCAGCCAAGGTACCGATCATCGTCGCCATCAATAAGATGGATCTGCCGCAGGCCAACCCCGACCGGATCCGGCAACAGCTTTCCGAGCATGGGTTGATCCCTGAGGAGTGGGGAGGCGAGACCCTGTTCGTGGAGGTCAGCGCACGAGAGCGGACCAATATCGACAAATTGCTCGAGTCCATCCTTCTCCAGGCCGAGATCCTCGAACTCCACGCCTCATTGGATGTTCCCGGGCAGGCCGTGGTGATCGAAAGTCGGTTGGACAAATCCAAGGGCCAGGTGATCAATGCCATTGTCCAGCAGGGGCAGCTCAAGGTCGGCGACTTCCTGGTGTGCGGCAGTGTCTGCGGTAAGATTAAGGCGCTCAGCGATGATCGCGGGCGCAAGATCTCCTCGGCAGGTCCCTCGCGGCCCATCGAGATTCTTGGCCTCTCCGGGGTCGGCAATGTCGGAGATACCATTTCGGTGGTCAAGGACGAGAAGATCGGCAAGCAACTCGTAGACCTCCGGAAAGACAAAGAACAGGCTCGCGAACAGGCTTCCGCTGCACCGGTCAAGGTGACTCTCGACGGTCTCTTCCAGCAAATACAAGACGATAAACTCAAGGAACTCAATATCATCGTCAAGGGAGACACCAACGGGACCGCGGAAGCTCTCAAAGACGCAATGCTCCGGTTGTCCAACGAAACGGTCAAGATCAACGTCATTCATCATGCCGCCGGTGGTATTACCGGTAACGACGTTATGATGGCCGCCGCTTTTTCCGCGATCATCATCGGCTTCAATGTCCGACCGGACAACAGGGCCCAGGCTTTGGCGGGAGAACAGGGCGTCGACATCAAGCTCTTCTCCATCATCTACGAAGCGCTGGATACGGTGGCCAAGGCCCTCAGGGGTATGATCGAGCCGGTGCTCAAGGAAGAATACCTCGGCAAGGCCGAAGTGCGACAACTCTTCACCGTACCGAAGATCGGCACCATTGCCGGAGCGTATATTCTCGACGGCAAGATCCTGCGCAACAGCAGCGTACGGGTGATCCGGGACAACGTGGTGCTCTTCGACGGCAAGCTCAAGTCCTTGCGGCGCTTCAAAGACGACGTCAAAGAAGTGAGCAGTGGGTACGAATGTGGTATCGGCGTGGAGAACTATAACGACCTCAAAGAGGGCGATCTTATTGAATCGTATCAGATAAAAGAGGTACGAGCCGACGTCGAAACCCGCTGAGGTCGCGGGAACCAGGCCGGGAGAGAGAAGTGATGCACGTCGGGGTATTGAGGTTGCGTCTCCGCATCGACGAAGCCCACTCCCTGAAGGAACGGCGCAACGTGATCACCAGGATTCGCGACAAGGTGGCTGTACGGTTCAAGCTCTCGGTCGCCGATGTCAGCGAGGGGGATCTGCTCAACCTCGCGACCCTCGGGGTTACCGCGGTCAGCAATGACCGGGCCATCCTCCAGCGGTTGCTCGAGTCAGTGCGCGGTTACGTCGGACAGCTCTTCCTCGCCGAAATCATCGACGCCGATATCCAGGTGTTGGCCTTCGACGAACTCAGTCAATGGTGAGAGGATGAGGGCAAGAGCGGGGAAGCGGCCGGCAAAAGTCGCGGAAGAGGCCCGGGCCATTGTTGCCGGCGCCGTCCAACAGCGAGTCCATGATCCGAGATTGGCAGAGGTGACCATCACCGAGACCGAGTTGTCGCCTGACCTCCGACAACTGCGCATCTACTTCAGCGTCCTTGGGGATGAAGAGCGGGTTCGGCAGGCAGAACAAGGCTTTGAGAGCGCCTCCGGCTACTTGAGACGGATTCTCGCCGAACGCCTGAGAATGCGGTATGCCCCGACCTTGACCTTTCATGTCGACCATTCTCTGAGGAGCGGTTCTCGGATCGAAGAGCTGCTCCTCGAATTGCGTGATGAAGACCGATCTTGAGGCTGCTGCAGAACTGCTGAGCAGTGCGCAGCAGGTCCTGGTCATGGGACACCGCAATCCCGAGGGAGATTGCATCGCCTCGACCGTGGCCATGGGCTTGATCTGTGACCGGTTGGGCTTGGCGGTGACCCTCTACAACGACGACCCCGTACCCGAGAACCTGCTCGCCATGCCGGGGAGCGATCGCCTCGTCGACAAGGTCGAGACCGGGACGACCTTCGATCTGGCGGTGGTCGTGGATTGCGGCGCGCTGGACCGGATCGGCCGGGGAACTTCGTTGCTCGAAGGTCTGCCGATCTTGAACCTCGATCACCACGTCACCAACACCTTCTTCGGCCACGTCAATCTCGTGCGGCCCGAGGCAAGCTCTGCCACCGAGGTCGTTCACGAACTGGGGGAGCAGCTCGGTCTGGCCATGGATCCGTCCCTGGCCGAGGTGATCTACTGTGGAGTGCTCACCGATACCGGATCCTTCCATTACAGCAATGCCACGGCCAAGGCCTTCCATCTCGCCGGGGACCTTGTGTCCAGGGGAGTCGACCCTTGGGCCGTAAGTTCATATCTCTATGAAAATCAGCCAATTGCAAGGTTAAGGCTCCTCGCCGCTGCTCTACAGACCCTCGAGGTCGGGCCACCGGGGACCTATGCCTCGATCGTGTTGAGCGAGGAGACCTTCCGACTCACCGGTGCCGGCAGCGACCTGACCGATGGGCTCATCAACTACCCGCGCTCACTGCGAGGGGTCGAGATCGCGGTGCAGTTCCGCGAGATAGAGCGGCATCACTACAAGATCAGTCTGCGTTCGAAAGGAGCCATCGATGTCGGCGCCCTGGCCTCCCGTTTTGGCGGAGGAGGGCATCGCAATGCCTCTGGGCTCGAACTCCGAGGCACCCTGGAGGAGGTCAAGGTCCAGCTCTATACCGCCATCCTCGACCTATGTTGAGCTCCCGCCGCCGTGATCCCAGCGAGGTCGGGCACGTGCGATGAGTCGAGGAAGACGAGAACGACGAGGCGCGCTCCCCGCGGGCATGCTCCCCCTCCATAAACCGGTCGGGTTGAGTTCGAACGATGCCCTGCAGAAGTTGCGGCGGAGCTTCGGCATAGGTTCTGCGGGGCATGACGGAACCCTCGATCCCTTTGCCGAGGGGGTGTTGTGCTGTTACCTCGAGGAAGCGACCAAGCTCATTCCCTTCCTTGAAGAGGCGGAGAAAGAGTACGAGGCCCTGGCCCTCATCGGCACGGATACCGACAGTTTTGATCGAACCGGGAACGTGCTGTACGAGGATCGGGAAGCAGTTGTGGCGCCGGAACGTCTGGCCGAGGTCTTGCCGCGGTTTCTCGGCGACATCCGCCAACGCCCACCGAGTTTTTCTGCCCTGAAGGTGGACGGGGTACGTCTCTATACGCTGGCCCGGCGAGGTACCCTGGTCGAGGCCCCTGAACGGACGGTGCGCATCCACCAGTTGACCGTGTTGGAGCAACAACCCCGGCAGGTTCGTTTCCTGGTTCGTTGCGGCAAAGGTACCTACCTGCGCACGCTCTGTCGGGACCTCCTGCTTGCCTGTGGGGTGCCCTCCCACCTCGGTGAGTTGGTGCGACGACGCAATGGACCCTGCGAACTCTCCTCCTGTCTGCCTTTCGGAGAAGTCCTCCGCGGCGACAGGGAAGCATTGTTGCAGAGGCTGATTCCCCTTGATCGCATCCTCGCTCATCTGCCACAATGCGTGGTCGGTCCGGTCGTCCGCCAATTCCTCAGCCGGGGAGAACAGGGCCGCTGGCTCGAGGGCGGGATCGAGGTTTCGGCCCTGCCGGAAGGTCTCCTGTGTTTTCGCGGAGAAGACGGGGCTCTGCTCGCGGTGATGGAGAAGACCGCGGCGGACGGATTACGGATCCGGCGCGTCCTGGGTGAGAGCTGAGGCGCTGTATTCGGGAGGAGTGCCAGTGGTTTTCTTCGGCCGACGGCGTCGACGGGAACGTCTGCTCCGGGCTTTCGAACAAGCCTATGACGAGCACGACTTGGTTGCGGCCAGGGATAGTCTGAATTCGTTGCGGGAACTCGGAGACGATGGGCCGGAGGTACGGCTCTTCTCGGCGCTCCTGGCGTCGCATGAGAGCCCTGCGGAGGGCGGACTCGGCGAACTCGAACGTTTAGCCGAACAGGACTCCGAGAACCCCGCCGTTCACCTGTTTCTGGGGGAGGCCTTGCTCGAGCGAGCCGCCTACGCACGGGCTTCGCAAGCCCTGCAACGCTCTTTGGCGCTCGACAAGCACAATGCCCGGGCCCTCTGTGGTCTAGGGGTTGCTCATGCCAGACAAGGCCGGATAAACTTGGCCCAGGACTACTTCCTGCGCACCGCCGTGTATGACCGGGATCTCATCCTCACCCGGTTGTTGGCCTTGTGCGAAGCGAACCTGGCTGAGCAACAACGCGCAAGGGAGAAGATCAGCCCATGAGATGGTCGCTACCGCTCGTTTTCTTGACCGCTCTCGCCTCCTGCGAGGGGGACCATCTGCCCTTGCGGTTCCAAGACCGGGAGTACGACGGTGCTTTCGAGGTCGTCCGGGACGACCCGGCCTTCTTCGCGGCTTTTCCCTTCGGCACCAGCGGCAGTGAACAGTTCAGGTTCACTCGGGACACCGATGAGGTCCTGATTCTCTCCAGCTCCTTCCTCCTTCCCCTGTTCGTCTCCGAGGATGGCGCCGAAGAGGTTGTGCTCGAAGCGGTCTTGGAGGGCCGCAATTTTACCTTCGAGACCTGGTACGAGGGACCGGCGGAAGACGGTCAGACCTTGCGCGTCGAGCTGCAGGGGAAAGGACGCTTCTCTCTGTCGGGTGAGGCGGTTTCTCTCGAACTCGGCATCGACATGAGCGGCTATCACGAAGGAAGGATCGAGCTCGTTTACGAAGGCGACTTGGTGCGGTGATGTCGGGGTACTTCGCGTTACTCGGGTGGGCCTTGCTGCTCACGTCCCTCCTCCCGACCGTGGCTCCCGGAGACGAACCCTTCGCCCTGGATACCTTCGAAGCCGTGCCCCGTGACCTGCGAGAGCTCGGGGGTCCCGCGCTCACCAACTCCCTTGCCGCGACCAAGAAACTCTATGCCAAAGCACAGGACCAGGAACATAAAGATCTCCTCGCTCTGCGCCTAGCTTATCTCCAGCATCGCTCGGACAACAACGTGCAGTGCTTGACCCTTCAGGAACCGAAACCGGATTTCCTGCTCGGTGATCAGACCTTGTGGTGGACGGCCCGCTGTGCCCGAGAACTCGGGCGGTATTACCTCGAGCGAGGCCGTAAACTGGAGCGTGGGGGCGAGCTGTTCGAGAGGGCCGAGCGCAGTCTGGAGAAACTCCGCCGCGAGTACCCGCAGTCGCCGCGCTGCTCGGAACTCGACGAGGAGCTCCGCAGGCTCAACCGATTGCGCGGGTTGTTGGCCGCGAAAAGAAAGAAACCGGACGAGGTCATCGTCTACCTCGAGCGCTCCAACACCGACCTCGGCGGCAGTGAGGCCGAACGGTACGAGTTGGGTTTCCACCTCTTGACCGCTTATTTCGCCAAGGGATTCCGGACTCGGGCATCGGAGCTGGCCCGCGAGTTGTCCTTGTTCCGCGAGCAGTCCCAGGAACAACGGGAGCGGTTGACGGCCTTGTTGAAAGAGCAAGGGCTCGTTCTCCCGACCGCAGCGCCGATCCTGCGACGTGAGGTCGGCAGATCCCTGGTGGCCGGCACAAAAAATCCCTATCATCCCCAAGGGTTCGAGGCGTATCTGGCAGATTTCAAAAAGCGCTTGGAAGCGGGAGAGTATGCAGCGCTCGGCACAGTGTTGACCGAGGGCTCGGAGCTGTTCGGTGGGGTCAAAGGGTTTCAAGAGGTGGTGACGATCCTGGGTAAAAACCTGCTCACCCGCCTGGCCGATGCGAAAACCAAGGCCGAAACCCTCGAGCACCTGTACGGGTTGATCGCCCGTCTCGATGCTCCAAGTCAACTCGTGTTGGCCCGCAGGGTACGCGAGACGGGAAAGCTCGACGTTGCGGAGAAGCTGTATGTGCAGACTCTGCGGCGAGATCCGCGCTCTTCCTCGGCCGAGGAGGCTGCCTATGACTTGGCCCGTATGTTCGAGGACCACGGGCAGGCCGAGAAGGCCTTCGACTATTTCTCGCGGGTGGTCGAACGGTATCCCGAGAGTAAATATCTCGAGCACTCGATCTGGAAGGTCGGCTGGTGGCTGTACCGTCTGGGACGCTATACCGAGGCGATCAAATGGTTCGACACCTATCTCTCGCAAGGTCGCTACACCCAATTCCAGACCCCGGTGCTCTACTGGAAGGCTCGATGTCACGAGCGGTTGGACGATCGACGCAACTTCTTGGCCTCGCTGAACACCCTCATGGAATATTTCCCTTGGTCCTACTACGGCACTGTGGCTCGTATCCAGGAGATCGGCGATCTTGGACCGATGTTCCGTAAGGACCTCGAGTTCGCACCCCGCTCCCGCTCCGTGAGGTTGGATTTTCGCGAACGCCGCGATTTGGCGAGGGCCGAGCGGTTGCTCGCCCTCGGCTTCTTCGAGGAGGCCGAGCAGGAACTCCGGCGCATCGGCCTGGACGAGACCGACCCGCAGTTCCTCTATTATCTTGCCATCCTGGCCAACCGCTGCGGCATGTACCATCGCTCGATACAAATCGCGGAGAGGGTCGGTTCCTTCTTCAGTGGCCGATTGCCCTTCGATCTGGCAACGATCCTCTATCCCCGCGCCTACCAAAACCTCTTCGCGGGCACATCCAAAGAACCCCTCGACGAGTTCTGGTTGCTGAGTCTGATCCGGCAGGAAAGCATGTTCCGCACCGAGGCAGTTTCGTCGGCCAAGGCCAGGGGTTTGATGCAACTGCTTCTTTCCACCGCCCGAGGTGTGGCCGGCAACAGGGCTATCGGGGAGAGCGATCTGCATCAACCGGCGACCAACGTCGAACTCGGCATCCGGTATCTCCAGCGGTTGCTCGAACGCTTCGGCAGCCTTCCCTATGCCCTGGGCGCGTATAATGCCGGAGAGGCGGCCATGGCTTCCTGGATCAAGCACTTCGGATCCTATCCGGTGGCCGAGTTCATCGAAGCCATCCCCTATAAGGAAACCCGCGGGTACGTGAAGTTGATCACGAGGAACTACCTGTACTACTCCTACCTCTACAAGAACAAAGCGTTCCGCAGTCTCGAAGAGGTATACCGGCCAACGGCGCCCGAGGCTCCTGCGGCGAGGACGGGGGGCTGAGGTGCGAGAACGCGAGGACGAACGGGACCAGACGCCGATGATGAAACAGTACTGGGAGATCAAGAACCAGTACCGCGACGCCATCTTGTTCTTCCGGCTCGGTGATTTCTACGAGATGTTCCATGAGGACGCGATTCGGGCGAGCAAGCTGCTCGGGATCACCCTCACCTCGCGCAGCAAGAAGGAAGGCAAAGACATCCCCCTGTGCGGAGTTCCTTACCATAGCGCCCGAGGCTACGTCTCGAAGCTGCTCGAGCACGGACTCAAGGTGGCCATCTGCGAGCAGGTGGAGGATCCCCGGCTGGCCAAGGGCGTGGTCCGGCGCGAGGTCACCAAGGTCATCACCCCCGGGCTTCAACTCGACGAACTTGACGAACGTACCAATAATTACCTGCTCTGTCTGACGTGCAGAGAGGGACTCTATGGTTTGGCCAGCATCGATATCTCCACCGGCGATTTCCGGGCCACCGAGCTGGCCGACCCCGACTTGGTCCGGGATGAGGTCGCGAGGCTCGGTCCCAACGAAGTCCTGCTCGACCGTCGCCTGGAGTCCGAGGGACTGGTCTCTCCAGTACAAGTCAAAGCGTTGCACTATCTCGAGGCCGTGGCATTCTCGTACGACCGGGCCGTCGCTGCCGTGGTAGAGCGCCTCGGCAACGACAATTTGGCTGGGTTCGGCCTGGAAGGCATGCGCCCGGGTCTCGAGGCGGCTGGAGCGATCATCGCCTACGTCCGAGAGGTCCAGCCCTCCATGCTTTTGCAGATCTGCACCTTGCGGCCCTTCTACCCTGCCGATTTCCTGGTTGTGGACCACTATTCTCGGCAGAACCTCGAGTTGTTCCAGACCATCCACGGGGAACGCCGCAGCGGCAACCTCCTGGCAGTGATGGATCGCACCGCCACGGCCATGGGAGGGCGGTTGCTCAGAGAGTGGTTCCTCTTCCCCCTGCGCGATCGTAAGGCTCTGGAGCGGCGGCAGGCTCTGGTTGAGCGCAGCCTGAACGAGCCGTTGCTGCGGGAGAGGATGCGTACTCTCCTCTCGACCATGTCCGACCTGGAGCGGCTGATCGGTCGCGTGGTCACAGCCACCGTCAATGCCCGGGACTTGGTCGCCTTGCGGCGCGGCTTGGCCCTCTTGCCCGAGCTACGCACTGCGCTGCTCGACCTCGACCCGGAGCTGACCCGAGAGCTGGTAGCCCATTTTCAGGATTTTGCCTCCGAGGTCGACCTGCTCGAACGGGCCATTGTCGACGATCCCCCCCTCTCGCTGACCGAGGGGGGGGTGATCAAGCAGGGCTATGACCCGGCGCTGGACGAGCTTTTGGAAATCCAGCACGGTGGCCGGGACTGGATCCTCCGCTTCGAGCAACAAGAACGTCAGCGCACCGGTATCTCTTCGCTCAAGGTCAGGTACAACAGGGTGTTCGGCTACTCGATCGAGGTCACCCGGACCAACCTCAAGCTGGTGCCCGAGGACTACCAACGCCGACAGACCCTTGCCGGAGCTGAGCGCTTCGTGACCGAGGCGCTCAAGGAACAGGAAAACAAGATCCTCGAAGCCGATGAGCGTCGCCGCGGGCTCGAGTACGACTTGTTCTGTCAGGTCCGAACCCGCCTCGCAGAGCGGGCCGAGGCGGTGCGCCGCGTGGCCAGGGCCGTGGCCTCGCTCGACGTTCTCCTCTGCTTCGCAACCCTGGCGGAGGAGCGCTCATACGTGCGGCCGGAGTTCCGCGAGGACGGCCGGTTGATTATCGAGGACGGCCGTCATCCGGTCATCGAGGTCGGGTTACGCGAAGAGCGCTTCATCCCCAACGACGTGCAGCTCGATTGCGAGGAAGAACAGCTCCTGCTGATCACCGGGCCGAACATGGCCGGCAAATCCACCATCATCCGCCAGGTCGCACTCATCTCCTTCCTCGCGCAGCTCGGTTCGTTCGTCCCGGCGAGCCGGGCCCAGCTACCCCTGGTCGATCGCATCTTCACCAGGGTCGGCGCCTCGGATAACATCTCCCGCGGGCAGAGCACCTTCATGGTCGAGATGACCGAAACGGCCAATATCCTGCGCAACGCGACCCGCGACAGCCTGATCGTCCTCGACGAAATCGGCAGGGGGACCAGCACGTACGACGGTCTGAGCCTGGCCTGGGCCATCGCCGAATACCTCCACGATCACGTGCGCGGCAAGACCCTGTTCGCCACCCATTTCCATGAGCTGACCGAACTCGCCAGGGTCAAGGAACGGGTGCGCAACTACCACGTCGCGGTCAAGGAATGGCAAGACAGCGTCATCTTCCTGCGCAAGCTGGTCGAGGGAGCCATCAGCCGCAGTTACGGCATCGAGGTCGCTCGGCTGGCGGGCCTGCCCGAGTTGGTCATCCTGCGCGCCCGCGAGATCCTCCGCAACCTCGAGGCCGGAGAGCTGGACCACTACGGTCGCCCCAACCTCGCCGAGAGCCGAACCACCGCAGCGGAACCCCCGACCGGGCAGCTCCAGCTCTTCGCCCCTCCGCCTCCGAACGAGGTGATCGAGGAACTGCGCCGCCTCGATGTCCTGCGCTTGACCCCACTGGAAGCCCTCGTTGCCCTGGATAAGCTCAAACGCAAAGCGGGGTAGGGTCTTTTCAGTCTTCGGATCTCATCGGGGCGAGTTTGTCGAAACCATCACCGCCCGGCGAGGGAGAGACCTGAGTTTCGGAATAGGTACCGGTTTGGATTTCGCTATCGAATGTACCTCACGAACCCCTGCGGAACCTCGGGTTCTTACCGCGATAAGCATCTTCAATCTGTTGCATCCGTTGGTCCGGTGATGAACTCGAGATAATTGCCCGGATGCACGACGGTGTAACCGGCTTCGGGGTAGGCAGTTTGCCAGGCGCGGAGCGGGCGGCCTTTCTTGGGATTCCACTTGAACTCGTACCCATGGATTGTGCCGTTCCGTTCTTCCACCCAATCCAATTCCTGACGGGCATAGGTCCGCCAGAAAGAAGCTCGTGCAAAAAGCTCGCGATACTCGAGATATTTCAACCGCTCCGTGACCAGGTAATTCTCCCACAAGCAGCCGAGGTCGTCACGGCGCTCGAGCGGATTGAAATTACCGATCACGGCATTGCGGATACCACAATCCCAAAAATAGTATTTGCGGCTCTTGCTGATTTCTTTCCGTGGGTTACGGCTGAACCCGCCGAGACTCACCAAAACGAAACAGCGTTCCAAGAGGTCGAGATAGCGCTCCACCGTGTTCTTGCTCAGACCAAGTTGGGTACCGAGTTCGTTGGTCGAGATGGTCGCGCCAACTTGAAAAGCGAGAAGTTGGAGCAAGCGGACCAACTTGTCGGCGTGACGTACTCCCTCGAGTTCGAGCACGTCCTTGTAGAGGTACGAACCGACCAATTCTCCAAGCAAGCGGCTGCGACGGACGAGATCTTCGGCAAGAACAACCTCGGGATACGAACCGTAGATCAACCGGCTGGGCAGGTTGGCTTTGGTTCGGAGAGGATCTTCCCGGGCGACGAGCTCGAGTTGCGCCAGGGGAAAAAGACGGAGCACGAATTTCCTGCCGGTGAGCGTCTCGGAGGTGTGGCCGGCCAGATCGAAGGAGGAAGAACCTGTCGCCAAAATCATGGCCGAGGTATTGTCGACCAGGATTTTCAGGTTGAGACCCACCTCCGGGATACGTTGCGCCTCATCGATGACGACTAAGTGTGTATCACCAACCAGTTCGACCAAACGGGGAATGGATTGGCTGCCGAGTTCCTGGCGTACCAGGAGATCATCGCCGTCATAGTAGCGATACGGCACCTGGACGGTCTCGAGGTAGCGATGCAGCAAGGTGGTCTTGCCGCAACGGCGGGGGCCATAGAGCAACACAACTTTACCAGGTTCGAGCAGCGTGGCGATGACCTGGTGTTGCGTTCGTTCAATGTGCATTCTTGCGAATACTGTCAGTGCACTGACATATTTCTATCAATAATCGTCAGTTTTGGTCAAGTTCCCACCGAGTACCGGGTGATGTCCGCTCTGCCTGAAGATAGAACCGGCAACATTCCACCCGAGTATAAGGAACGACCGCGTGTTTCTCGGCTTTGGGCAGAGGGGGACGACGGCTCAACGGAGTTCGGCGAGGTCGCTGGCGAGGGCTTCCTGGGCTTCTTGAAGGCGCAGTATGAATTGATCGAGGTAGGTCCTCGAGCGTGTCGAAGCGGAGGAATGCGCCTCATCGAGTTCTTTTACCAACAGGATATCCCGGACGAGTTTGGATTCGTGCCGAGCGGAGGTACGGACCCGTGCGGCTGCCATGTCTTTGACCTCTTGAAGGAGGGAAACCTTCATGACGATGGGACCCTCAAGAGACCCGGTCAGGGTGTAGGCTGCCAGTTCATCGGTGAAGTACATGACGATCCGACCGCTTCCGTAGAGGAGCTTCGTCTTCTTTGGGAACTTGAGTGAGAAATCGAGGCCTTCACGGTTGAGCTTGCATTTCAGGAAGAGCGGTTCACGGATCTCTGCGGCAAGGATCGACCGGGCGATGTGGACGATGGCCAGTTGGTGTTCTGCCCTTGACGCCTCGGTCTCGGACCGGAAGACGGAGGTGGTGTTGATGGTAGTGCGTTTGAGCTTGGTCCGGGTCTGCTCCAGTTGTTCGACCCGTTCTTGGAGGGTCACACCCTCTTGGATTTCGAGTAGGTTCTCGCTGTGCAAGATCTCTCGCGCGAGGGCAAGCTCTTCTTCCAGTAATTGCCCCAGCTCGTCCGTCGGTTCTTCGGCGGTGGCGGTGAGGGCGGTGAAGAGCAGCAGTAGGCTTGGAAGTAGGTAGTACATGATGAACCGTCCAGTATGGGGTACTCTCGACTGTTCCGCCGATTGCAAGACCAGTGCCGCGGGTTGACAGAATAACATTATGGTATTATTTCAATATTTTTCCTGCATCGAGGAAGGAAGGAAATCGGCGGTGCGGGATCATCGTTCTTGGTTGCAAAGGTCGCCCAGCCTGTACACCATCACCACAACTCTGGACGGAGTTGGGGATTGCAGCGTTATTCGACGAAACCGAACCGTTCGAGTGCCGGGATCCAGCTTTGTTCCCGAAAGGCGAACCAACGCCAGATGAGTTCGCCCTCGACGTTCTCTTGGGGTACGAAGCCCCAGATCCGGCTGTCCGCGCTGTTGTCGCGGTTGTCGCCGAGCACGAACAGCATGTTCTCGGGGACGGTGAATTCTCTGGTGGTGTCGAGGGGAGTGGGTTGGGGCAGGTGCATGATGGCATGGTTCTTTTCGCCGAGCATTTCCTCTTCGAATACCTTGCCCTGACGTTCTTCGACCCTGTGGGTTGTGAGGATTTCCCCGTTGAGATAGACCCGCTTGTCGCGGAGCAGGACGCGGTCCCCGGGTAGGCCGACGACCCTTTTGGTGAAGATCTGCCCTTCGTCCTGGGGATATTTGAACACGATGATGTCGCCGCGCTCGGGCAAGGCCCAACGAACAAGGGTCATCTTGGTGAAGGGTAGCTTCAGGCGGTACGCCAGCTTGTTGGCGAAAAAGCGTTCGCCCTCGCGGATGGTCGGTTGCATCGATCCTGTAGGAACGACGTAGGAGGCGAACACGGAGCTGTGGAGGCAGAGGAGCACACCGAGGAAGACGAGATCACCTTTGAGACGGCCGCTACGGAGATAGGAGACGAGTTGTGCGTACATGGTTCCTCCTGGGGCGAGAAGGTTACAATTGTCGCCGGTACCACCACGTACCCACGAGGTTGCCGTAGATCAGGCTGCCGGCAATGGCGACGATGCAGTAGATCGCGTCTACCCCCGGGTCGTGCAGATAATACCCGGTTGCGCCGACCAGCATGGCCACGGAGAGATTTTGAACAACGGTGCCGGCCTTGAGCTTGATCAGATGTTCTCGTTCGTCCTGGGGCCGTCGCCGGTCCCGCCAATCGGCAAGGAGATACAAGATGGCCGAGGCAAAGACGAACATTCTCAGAAGCAAGGTGTGCGGGGGCATCAGTCCTCCTCCAAGAAAAAGACCTCTTCGACCCGCACGCCGAGGCGCTGGGTTATCCGCAAGACAAGCTCCACCGAGGGGACGAAGCGCTCCTTCTCGATGGAGTTGATCGTTTGGCGGGAACAGCCCACCTCGCTCGCCAACTGTTCCTGGGTCAGGTCTCCGTTGACGACGCGGGCGATCTTGAGCTTGTTTCTCAGCTTCATGAGCGGAAAGTAATGTATGGCGGTCATTATGTCAAGTATAAAAGACATTATTGAGCTTTAATTTTTCATCTCGGTTTCCTTTCCTCCTCTCTCTCGCACGATGTTGGACTTCGGGTTGCCGATTCGCCTTCTTGAACGATTGCTGATCGTCAATCGATAAGTATCTTTTTTCATAGACGATCATCTATGGCGCGTGGTGTGCTTCGGGATCAAGCCATGAGCCCGATCACCAACACCCGCGTCCGCCGCGACCTGCAACTCCACGACGGTGCCTTGGTCCACGCCTACTGGCAGTGTACCGACCACGCCCGGCAGTACCTCCTGCGCCACCCGAAATTCAAAGAACTCTACCTGAATATCCTGGCTGATAAGAAAAAGTACTATGGAATCAGTCTGGTTGATGTGGCACTCATGGATAACCACTTTCATTTCTTTATCCGCATTCGCACGGTCGGGGAGTTCTCTACCTTCCTGCAGAGTGTGAATACCTCGTTCGCCAAGCTGCTCAACCACGCCATCGGCAGGACCGGTTCAGTGGTGGAGTTGCGCGTCAAGGCCCAGGTGGTGGAAGAGACGGACGAGGCTGTGCTGAGGCTGCAGGTGTACCTGGCGCTGAACCGCTGGCATAGCAAGTCCAGGACACTGCCCCAAAACTACCGCTTCAGCGGCTATCATCATTACGCGGGGATCAGGAAGGACCCTCGACTCGACACCTCAGAAGCCTGGATAAGCCTGGGCGATTCCGACGAGGACCGCGCAGCGGTATATCGGGAGATGGTCGAGGCCCAGCGCCTGGAGGGAACGGGAAAAGACGACGATCTCTTGGAACCATCGAGGCATTTTTTCGGTTCCACAGAGTTCACCCTGTCCCGCACCGAACTGCTGTTGATCGCGGTTGGCGAGCACCACCGGGCGCTGCGCCAAGCCCGGAAACTGCGCCTCACTACTTCCGACGCCGCCGCTTCGAAAAAAGACTGAGCCGATGTTTTGGCCGTCTTACGAGCGCCGCGCGAAGAGCGCCGAGGTGCGCCCGCGGTTTGGATCGACACGAGAACCAGCCGTAAACATACTCTTTGGGCAGCAAGTGGGTTCCAGGCTCACGATGCCCAACATGGCAGTTCGACGACCCGAAGTCCTACGTGGGGCGGTGCTCTACGTGGGGCGGTGCTCACGTGGGGCGGTGCTCTACGTGGGGCGGTGCTCGTGGGGAGGTGCTATTTCCGATTCATCAAAAATACGACGTACCCACGGAACCAGGGGTTCCTGAGAAGTTCGGCGGGTTCGGTCCACTCGCCATGCTGGATCAGGCCAATCTTGTAAGGGCAGGTCAACCGCTTGAGTCCGGCGAGATAGCTCCGGTAGTTGGGGATCGTCGCGCTGCCCTGGTAGGTCTGAACGACCACCTCGTCGACCACCGTGGCCAGCTCGGCCAAGGCTTGAACCTCGCCATGGTTGCTCCAATCGAGCAAGCCGGTGATGCTCAGACGGTATGATCGCGGCACCTGCGCCCGTAGACGGCGAAGAAATTCGACGTAGGCCGGAAGGAGGCGCGTGCTCACGTCGTGATCGACCTGAAAACCAACCACCTCGTTGCCCGCCATGCGCCAGATACCGAGGCGTCTGACGATGCCCGTGGCTATCTCGGGGGACCACTCGAGGGTTTCGGTCCGATAGACCAGCCACACCTTGCACTCGCCCATATGGCGCACCGCCGGGCCCTGGGTCTCGACCACCGTCCGTATTCCTCGTGCTCGTCGCTCCTGGTGCACGTAGCCCTGCAACACATAGAGGTGTTCGGCTCTGCGCAGAGCGGGTTGAGGCTCGACGCCGCCCCACAGCCAGAACGAGGTATGGGCCTCGGCATCGACCACTGTCGCGTAACATGGCAACAACGGGAACATCGCAGAAAGCAGCAAGACGGTAAGACTAAGCTGCATCGATCTCACCAGTAGTAGGGCAGGCTCTTCGCCCATACCGTCCGGCCGTGCTCTGTCTTCAAGGCCGTGAACCAGGCCTTGCGCACTGCTCTGGGAACGTCTCGATCGCCGCAGTGATTGATACCTGCCGGAGCATAACATTTGACCAATCGATGGAGGGCATAGGCCTGCAGGTCGGGTGGCGCGTCGCTCCTCGCCAAGACTGCCTTGTAGGCTTCACCGCGACTGAAGACCTTGCCCGGTATCGGATCGGGCCCGACGCCTAATCTGGGCACGGGCGCGCTTGACGGGCGACGCTTGTCTTCAATTCCCCATGGTTCGAACCAGATGACGTCGTGTTCCCGTTCGTTGAAGAGCACGAAATCGCCCAGACACAGCAAACCATAGGGATTCTGGGGGTCGGCGGCGAGGATTGTGGCAATTTTCACAATAGATGGGCAGCGCAGACCATCTTTGAGGTCTTCCCCGCTCCAGGAGAAGAGCGTAACGTCCGGCGAACGGTCGCCGCACCACTTGTTTGGTGAACGTTCAGGAGGGGCGGGTAAGGTCCCGAGCAGGGCATGATCGCGCACGAAGGCCTTGTACTTGCCCTTGATCAAGTGGCCGTACAATAACAAGAAGACCGCACGGTGTCGTTCCTGGACCGAGCTGTGCTGTGTAATCGCGATTTTGCGCAGGAGCGGGGCGGTAACTTCGAAATGGAGAAGCGCATTGCGGAGATACGGATCGACGATCGGAGAGCCGGCATCGAAGGCCTTGCCGACCTCGCCGCTCTGCTTGTAGTTCAGCGCCAAGGCCAATTGAAGGGTTTCCGATTGCAGGAGTTGAGACGATGCCTCCTTGAGAAGTTTTTCCCAGTATCTACGGGCAGCTCGGTGTTCACCGGTCGCCTCGAGGGCCAGACCGCGAAGGACGCGGCTGCTGAACGCGGTGTACCCTGTACTCCTCTGCTCGTTGCGGTTCAGCACGGTGAGGGTTTGCCCGGGGGCTCGGCGGATGAAGTAGTGGTGTGCGGCGAGCAGGTACTCGAACACTTCCTCGTGCCCGATGAAGGCCGGGCGCTGCGCTTGCAGCTCGTTTAAGCTCAATGCGTTATCGCTGTGGCGTCGCATCCGGTACAGATCGTTACATGCCAACGGGAGCCAAAACCTGAGCAGGGCGGCTTGGGCGTGCGTCGGCAGGGTGATCGGCACCTCCTCCGCGAACCTCGACACGGTAAGATTGCTCTGGGCTGAATCGAGATGCTCGAACTGCCACCGATACTCCTCGATCAAGGCCGGGTAATCTTCGGCCAGACTGTAGCAACAGCGAAAGAACCCCCGGGCGGAGGCGGCATAGCGGCCTGACGGATACCGTTGCAGATAGCCCCGGATCGCCTGCACCGCTTCGCCGAGCAGGGTTGTATCAATCGAGGCTTTTGTCCATAGAGTATAGGAACTTCCATCGTTATTCTGTTGAATACGATTCCCTGACCATTCGGCGTGAAGCAACGCCGTGCGGCTGATCATGTAGTGGGCCGTTTCCCGGACCCAAGGCTGCTCGCACTCTTGTAGGGCAGTGAACAGGGCCTTCGCTTCGGAATAACGCTCGGTGTAAAAGGCGAAGACCGCCTGAAGGTAAGCGAGGAAATGGGTGCCTGCCGGGGAAGCGATGCGGCGGACGAAGGTCTTGTCGAGAATCTCAGAGGTAGATTCGCCGCGCTCGTGCAGAGTGAACAGGGTTTGCCAGAGATCTCGTCGCGTACGAATCAGCAGATCTCGTTCTTCGACCGGCACCTCCACGGCCGCCTCGAGTGCCTTCTCGAACGCGACCTGCCCGGTGTCGAGGGTGATCCAGGGCGTGCCCTCGGCCGATTCGTAACTCGGAGGATACTGCCCTCCTTCATCATCATCGGTGTCCAGACTGCGAAAATACTGCTTGAGGAAAACCCGGGCATGGAATGGTACTTGTCCGTACTGATACTCTTCCCACTCCCAAGGGTTATTGACCCAACCATCCAATTCGTCTGGCTGTATCTCGAGCTTGGCCAAGCCCTCGTCGAGCAGAAGCAAGCGCAGGTTGACCCCGGTATCGTTGTATGGCGAGAGGTACGGAACATTGCTGCAACTGTTGACCGCGTGCTGTTCCACCGACCAAGTCGGGTGACAATAGCAATAGCTGTAGGCCGGAGGGCACCCACAGGCCCGGGCCGAAGCGGCGAAAAACCCGGTCGCGATCACCACGAGCATGAAAAGGCAACCCATCTTCGCTGTTCTTCCTCGATCGATTTCCCCCGAGATCGTTCGCACATTCCCGCCTCGCCGGCATCGCAGGAAGGATGGCGGATCTCTCCTGTCTCGGGTGTTACTCACCTGGGTATTTCGGCCATGCTGGTCGATCGAAGCTGGGTTGTCAAACTGTGGGCGTGAACAAGGTAACGGTAGACTGCTCAACGTGGTTGTTATATGTGGTTCGCCGCAATGAGTTGGCGTTGGTCAGTTAGGGGAGTGCTGGCGCGGCGCAGCGAAAACCATCGTCATCGTTACGATCGGTCGGGGTATCTTCGGACCGAGCAATCACCGAGAGAGAATTGGGATAATTGTAGTTTGAACGATAGCTCCCACCCCGGAGTACACGCGCCGTCCCAGAGACTGGACCGGTAGGATAGGTCTCGGGGAAAATCGGGAAGTACTCGAAATACCAATCGAAGACCCATTCTCCGACGTACCCGGCAAGGTTGTAGAGACCAAAGGGCGAGATACCGTTGGGGAAGGCATTGACCGGAGCGGTCTCCGGATACTCGTCGTAACAGTAGTACTGGTTGCAGTTGGCGAGGTCCGGATTGTCGTAAGAGGGGTACAACTCACCCCATGGCCAGGTTTGAAGTTCGTCTCCCCGAGCCGCATACTGCCATTGGGCTTCGGTCGGCAGTTCTCCGTTCAACCACAAACAATAGGTCCGAGCCTGTTCCCACTCCACGCAGTTGATGGGGTGGTTGTGCAGGCCGGCGACCCCATCGGTGCAGGTGCCCCCACTGTCGGGGTGAATGCCTGTTCCGGGCAGGGTGCAGAGAAGCTCAGATCGGAGCTGACCTCGACCCAGCAACTCGCGTCTGCTGCAGGTGGATCAGAGAGTTCGTTCAGGCAGAGTTGATCGTTTGGCGGGAGCAGCCCACCTCGCTCGCCAACTGTTCCTGGGTCAGGTCTCCGTTGACGACGCGGGCGATCTTGAGCTTGTTTCTCAGCTTCATGAGCGGAAAGT
>MGSU01000026.1:0-118 GCA_001799195.1 Deltaproteobacteria bacterium RIFOXYA12_FULL_61_11
CCAAGCGACGCGCAGGATGCAGCGGCGTCGGTGTGAGAGGTGACAGGACTCCTCGAACCACCCAAGACTGAAGGTATCTTCAAGGTCGGTGATACCAATTGCGTTCCCCGGTCCGCTG
>MGSU01000026.1:150-19294 GCA_001799195.1 Deltaproteobacteria bacterium RIFOXYA12_FULL_61_11
TGCGAGAACGAGTCCGGAGGTGGGGGATGACGATGAGGATGAGACCCGTGGGGAGCACCCTGCGCCGCGCGGCCTGGTGCCTGCTCTCGTCCGTCGTGCTGGCAGGGTGTCCTGCTCCGACCCAGATCGATGATTTTCCTGGTGGTACCGGCGATACGACCCAGCAGCCCCCGAAACAACCCTTCATCCCGACCCCGATCATTCCCCCGGAGATAAACACCGGTTCTGGTAACTATCCGGGCAAAGATCCTTCCCTCCAACCGGTCGGCCCCGGCGACAACAGCTCCGACCCCACGGCCCCCCAGGGTCCGCCGAGCGAAGAAACCCCCGACATCGCGGTACACGAGCAGGTCAAGGCCACGGTCGGCGACCTGGTCATCTTCCTCCTGCGCATGAACAACACCAGCACCGTGGGCTTCCGCTACCTGCTCGAGCCCAACACCAAGGGTGCGACCATGGACGAGGGGACCGGGCAGTTCCGGTGGCCCACCTCCTCGGAGTACCTCGGCCAGCACAGCTTCCGGGTCATCGTGGCCAATGGCGAGATGAAGGATGAGGTCTTCCTGTCCGTGAAGGTTCAGCCGCCCGGGATCGACCCCGGCGAGACCCCACCCGAGCCCGTGGTCGAGAACCAACCTCCCGTGCTCAGCCCAATCGGCAACCAGACCATCTACGAGCGCGAGACCGTGACCCTGACCCTGACCGCCACCGATCCCGAGGGCGACCCCTTCGTCTTTGAGGCGAAGAACCTGCCCGATACCGCCGAGTTCGACCCCGCCACCGCGCGCTTCACCTGGACTCCCGAGATCTTCGACGAGGGCACCCACAACGCCACCTTCGTGGTCAAGGACCAGAGCGACGACCGCCTCAGCGACGAGAAGGTGGTCAGCCTCACGGTGCGCGATTTTCCATTCGTGCCAGAGAGTTACGAAGAACAGCGCTACCTGCTGCCGGTGTACAAGAGAGCCGCCGATTTCGACAGCGAGCTGGTTCTTTTCAACAACGCGGCCACGGGCACGGCCACGGTCGTGGTCACCTACCGCAAGTCGGACGGGGTCGAGGTGGGCACCGAGAACGTGTCCCTGCCGGCCCGCGGGCAGCAGCGCATCCTCAACCGCACGACCGCGCAGATCGCGGACACCACATTCAGCGGTCTGGCCGTCATCACCTCCAACTCGCCGCTCAGCGTTGTGCTGCAGGCCGAGCGCGTGGACGTCGCCGATCCCGCTCACGACACCAACGACAGCTTCAGTTACCCGGCCTTCGCCACGGTGAGCAAGAAGCTGTTCATTCCGCTCCTGGAGAAGAACCGCACTCCCGGGGACTTCAATTCCGCGATCTCCGTTTTCAACCTCGGGGACGAGGACACCGCGGTCACGGTCAAGTTCCTAGCTCAGGTGAGCGGCACTGTTTACGACTCGGGTGTGCAAACGTTACCCCCGAACAAGAAGTTGACCCCGGCTGTGAGTGAAAATACCGACCTCCCGGACGGCCGGTTCAGCGCCGTGCTGCTCTCGACCAAGACCCCGATCGCGGCCTATGTCCATTCCGACTCCAATGCCTATGTCCCGGTCGGCACCGATCGCCTCCCCATGTACGGGATGCGCGGGTACGGGACCACCGCGCAACCGGCCCATAGCCCGCGCTTGATCCTGCCCTACGTGGCTAACGCCGCGGGTGGGTATACCAGCACCGTGGCGGTGCAAAACGCCGGCAGCGAGGCGGCCACCATCACGGTGACTTACTACAGCAAGGCCGGCGCCGTGGCCAAGACCGTGACCTCGGCCTCGATCTCGCCCGAGGCGGCCTGGATCTTCGCCACAAGCAGCACCGACGTTGCTCCGGCGGCCGGGTTCGACGGGTTGGCCGTGCTCGACAGCGACAAGGACGTGCGCCTGGTGGCCTCGGTGTTCTTGGACAACAATGCCGTCGATATCGGCATGGGGTACAACGGGGTCGCCCCTGTGGGTAAGACGCTGTTCCTCCCCGCCATTTACAAGGGTCTGGCCGGGCGGCAGAGCTGCATCCGCGTGGTTCATGACCAGGCCGCCCCGCTGGGGGTTGCCGTGGACTTCCACGGCGAGAACGGAGCCTTGGCGGCGCAACAGAGCGCCACGGTGCCGGTCAACGGGTACGCAGAATTCTGCACGTCCGGCATCGCGGCCCTGCCCGCGAACTTCGCCGGCTCGGCCGTGGTCACCGCCGACCAGCCCATCGCGGCCTCGGTCACCTCGCCCAGCCCGAGCGAGGAGCGGGGTTTGTCCTACTCGACCGCCGGTTCGGAGGAGTAATGGCTCTCCTCGGTATGCCTTCAGTCTTGGGCAGATTGCAGGTTGATTGTCTCCACGTTGGGGTGGCACCGACGGGGGTCCCCCGCCACGCGCAAGGATGAGCATGGTGGGGGCGGCCGCAAGGATGCGGACCTCCAAGCGACGCGCAGGATGCCGCGGCGTCGGGGTGAGAGGTGACAGGACCCCTTATCTCGTTAAGACAGAAGAGTTACCTCACCCCGCGCAAGGTCGGTGGTACTCTTGGACGAACTGTGGTATGGTCCCCGGGTTCCTCGGGGAAAGGTGCCGAGGAATGGCTCAGTCCTCGCTGCGGGGCGTGGTGGTAGTATGTTGAAATGCTTGATGCAATGTGCGTCAAGCGCCCGGCACGAAGTCTGCAGTCCAGAAATGAGGGAGAATCCACCCGCCGAGAGGTAGGGTGTCGGTCATCGAACAGTATGGGGGGTATACGTATGAACCGTTTTCTCATCGCAGGGATGATCCTGGGCTTCTGTCTGGTCGGGTGCGTCGATGACGGCGACGACGGGCTCTACCAGCAACCCCAGCAGCCTCAACAGACTCAGACACAGCCACCGGTCCTCGACAGTGCCTGGTTCCAGCAGACCAGCAATGCCGAGGTGACCTTCGACGCCGAGGGAATTCCCGAGCACGTCCTCGAGCGGCATCAGAGCGGAGCCATCAGCCAGCTCAACTCGCTGCAGGACCTGTTCGTCTTCGAGGCCGGGGAGATGGCCGCCGGAGAGTATGAGACCGGTGAACAAGTTCCCCTCAAGCTGGCCTTCGACGTCAAGAAGGCCTCGCACATCGGCGAGTACAACCTGATCATCTCCAACACCACGGGGAAACCGGTCATCGCCACGGTCGAGCCGATCTCGGGCGGGAAACCCTACGCCTTCGTCGACCTCAGCGCTCAAGGCTTCGGGGCGACCAGCGAGACCGCGCCGAGCATCTTCGATCTCGACCTCGGCGTCCCGGCCTCGGGGGACGATCCCATCCCGGTGATCCTCTTCGTCTGTCTGGACTCCAACGACAACGGTCGCTGCAACGACGAGCGGATCAAGAACCTGAACTTCTACATCAACCAAGTGCCCAACGATATCGTCGCGGAACAAGAGATCAGCAGGGAACTCGAGCGCATCCTCTCGGCCGACCTGGCCACGGATACGGAGACGGAAAAGCTCCTCAAGGGTATTCCGAGCAACCGCGGCTTGGTGTATTACGCCCAGAACGCGATCCTCGATCCCATCAAAGGTAAGTTGATGGATTACAACACCTTCACCAAGCAGGTGGGGGCTGAATTCTCCCAGTTCGGCGGTTTCGCTCCCAAATACTTCCGCGAGGGCGAGGTCAGTGGTGATGCGCCGCTGGCGTCCGGGGCCTTCGCCAGCACCGAGGCCGTCGAGACCGTGTTCACCATGGTCGACGAGATGTTGCGCAGCGAGAATGCCGCGATCGGCTCCGAGATGGTCTCGGTGGAAACCGGGGCGCCCCTGGAGATCACCATTCCCCTCGTCCAGTACGAGGCGACCCTCTTCTCTGCTGCCCCGACCGCGGGCGATGAATTTGCCCCGGCCGATCCCACGGGCGGCGAGACCGGTGGCGAGACCGGTGAGCTCGAGACCGGCGGCGACGAGTTCGATGATGCGGTCGAGGTTGTAGGTCCGGGCACGGGCAGCACCTGTTCGGCGGTATGTACCTGTCTGGCGGACGGAAGTATGAAATGCGTGGTGTCCGGTCCGGTGAACGCCAGCCAGATCGGGCGATGCCAGGAGGCCTGTGCCTGTAAGGCGGCCGGGCAGAGCGGCCTGGTCTGCGAGCGGGAACCGCGCATCACGGGTTGTTTCGTCGAGGGTACCCTCCTCCGCACCGGGGAACAGGCCATGACGCCGGTCGAGAAGCTGATGCCGAAAGACACCGTCCTCGATGCCAAGAACCGGCCTCGGCAGGTCCTCAGGGCTGTCGCCGGGCCCGAGAAGGAAAAGGTCTTGTACCTTACCACGGTGTCGGGT
The DNA here is from genome assembly GCA_001799195.1 of Deltaproteobacteria bacterium RIFOXYA12_FULL_61_11. Taxonomy (GTDB): domain Bacteria; phylum Bdellovibrionota_F; class JAHFAK01; order YA12-FULL-61-11; family YA12-FULL-61-11; genus YA12-FULL-61-11. The sequence goes on from MGSU01000026.1 coordinate 4,451, forward strand.
CAACGACTCGGCGTCTCCGAGGGCCATCCGATGATGACCGCCAGGGGGCTGATCCTCGCCCGCGAGCTGACCCCCGCGGACAAACTGCTGCGCGCGAACGGCACCTACAGCGAGTTGGCTGGCATCGAACGGGTGCTCTACACCAAACTCGTCTACAACATCGCCCTCGACGGAACAGAGAGCGAGGTCGAGACCCATTTGCTCCAGTCGAACGGTTTGATCACCGGGGATCTCGTGTTGCAGAACTCGTTGGCAAAACCAGCGGCGACGGCCTCGGTGCGCTGAAAGAGCCGAGGAGCACCGGTTCCAACCGGGAGTGGGTGAACAGTGGGAAGCCGAGGAGAGGCGATGCTCGGGCGAGCGTTGTCTCCCCCGTTGGAGAAGGGCAAGGCGTTCGAGGGGGTACAAGGCATGAACACGATGGGGAAGTTGGTTCTGGTGCTGCTCCTGGGAGCTTTCCTGGGATGTGTCGATGACGGTAACGACGAGCAGGTGGGGGCGCCGCTCACGCCCGTGGACCAGCAGCCGGTGCAGCAGCCGGTCGATCCGGGCCAACAGGTCCCGGTCCTGGATACCGACTGGTTCCAGGGCAACAACCACGCCCAGACCACGGTCAACATCGACGATGTGCCGGATCACTTGCTCCAGCGCGCGGGCGCGGGGGGCATCATCAACCAGCTCAATTCCTATCAGGACCTGTTCCAGTTCCACGTCGGGGAGGGCGATGCCAATCTCTCGTCCTGGACCGAGGCCGAACGGATACCGCTGAACTTGGCTCTCAACTTCGACCAACGCTATCACCTGGGTGAGTACAACCTGATGGTCGCCGAGCCCAGCACGCACCCGATCATCGCCACGATCGAACCCGTGGTCGGCGGCAAACCCTTCCTCTCCTATAATCTCACCCAGAACGGGTTCTCCACCTCGACCCGGGAAGAGACCGCGGGAGTCGATCCTCGCTACCAAGCCCGCTTCGACCTCCCGGCCGGGGTGACCGACCCCCTGGCCGTGCTGCTCTTCGTCTGTCTGGATGCGAACGAGAACGGGCGGTGCAGCGACGAACGGGTGATGAACCTCAACTTCTACATCAACCAGATCGATCCCACGATCAAGAACGAGGCCGAGGTCCAGCAGGCGCTCGACACGGTCATCACCACGGCCAACAAGACCTACTTCCTCCAGGCCGGAGAGGCTCCGGGAACCGTGTACTACGCCTTCCGCGCCATCCTCGATCCTGCCCGTAAGTCATTGTTGAGTTACAAGGATTTCTTCGCCACCAAGGGGATGGCCCTGCCGTCGAACCACAAGCCCGCGTTGCCCGGGGTCAAGTTCTTCACCCTGGCTCCCGAGGGAGGCGAGGAGGTCGACGGCGCGGTCGAAGAGGCCCTCGACTTCGTGGACGAGATGTTGCGCTCTGAAGAAGCCCAGTTCGCCGGCGGTTCCGAGATGGCCCAGGTCGGCGCGGAAGCCGAGCCCATCGACATCGATCTGCCCGTGATCCAGTACCAACAAGCGCTCTCCAGTACCCTGGGGGACGACTTCGCCGAGGCCGCGTACGACGCCGAGGCCGTGGCCGCGGCTTTGGCCGCCGATCCCTTGCTCTCGGACGAGGACAGCCAGTTCTTCGCGGCCTTCCAGGCCGAGGCTCTCGTGGCAGCGGAAGGGGTTGCCTCCTGCCTCGAGATCTGCCGCTGCATGCCCGACGGCACCGTGGACTGTGCTACGCACGACATGACTCCCGCCGGGCTCTATGACAAGGTCTCGATCTGCAAACCCTGCCGTTGCGACGCAGGTGAGACCGGCCCGGTGCTGAACTGCGGTGAGAACGGCACCGAGATGATGGCCTATACTCCTCCGGTTCTGCCCGAACCGACCAGCGAACGCCTCTGCGGGCAAGCCTGCATCTGCATGCCCGACGGCGAGGTCGTTTGCGGCAAGACCCCGGCCGGGCATTACAACAAGACCGCGCGCTGTCTGGCCGAGACGAGCCCTACCTGTACCTGCGACAGCGCGGGGTACGAGGATGCGGTGACATGCCCCGATGTCAAGGCCTACGAAATCGCCAAACCGCCGACGACGACCAATCCCGCGGCCCATTGCTCCACGGCCTGCCTGTGTGCTCCGGACGGAACCGTCGTATGCGCGCGGCCGCCGTCAGGCTTCGTCGATAAAACCACCGCGTGTAAGACCAACTGCAACTGTGTGGCTCCGGGTTCGGATGATGCCATTGCTTGCAGCCCTGATCCCTACGCTTTCGAGGTCATCATTCCCGAAGGGCCCATCGAGAACGTGCCCGGTACCGTCATCCACTGCTCGCAGGTCTGCACCTGCCGGGTCGACGGGACCAAGGTCTGTGTGCCGGTTGTCGGCAAAGAGAGCTTGATCGTCAAGTGTGACAGCGACTGCGCTTGCAAGGCTCCCGGGAAGAGCGGACTCGAGTGCGATCGCGACCCGCGGGTCAACGGCTGTTTCACCGAGGGGACGATGATCCTGGTCGGTCCGGACAGCTACAAGCCGGTCGAGCAGCTCACCACCCGCGACACGGTGCAGGACAAGCAGGGGCGAACCCGCGCGATCAGTCGTATCGTCGACGGGCCGGAGAAGTATCGGGTGGTGGTGCTCACCACGGTCGCTGGGCAGACCCTCGGCGTCTCGGAGACCCATCCGGTGATGACCCGCGCCGGCCTGAAGATGGCCCGGGAATTGACCGTCCTGGACAGCCTCCTCCGCACCGACGGGACCTATGTCGAGCTGGCCGGGATCGAGCGCCAAGTGCCGACCGGCCACGTCTACAACTTTGTCCTTGCCGGTGAGGGAGAAGAGGTCATGGACCACCTGATCGTAGCCAACGGTTTGGTCACCGGTGACCTGACCGTCCAGCATCGCCTCGAACAGGGCAAGGCTGTGGCCGCGGGTCGCTGAGTATTCCCAACCCTTCTTCCTGCCTACCCGCGCTGCTCCCTCGACTGCTCGAACGCTCGGGCCTCGACTTCGAAAGGTATGGCGATACATGCCCCGGCCAGGTTCTTTCCCCCGAGGAGCCCTCTGAAGATGTGCAGGAGGTAGTGCGCGAAGACGCGGAGTTTCCCATAACGGTGGAACTGGGCCAGGTGCAGGTATTCGTGCGTCGGGACCACGGCGGTCTTCGCGCCGGCGTAGAGGGTGCGGCCCCAGGTCAGGTAGGAGAGCCCCAGCTTCCGGGGCAGCCAATGTCCTTCGCAGAGGCGGAAGTCGCGGCCGGGGGTGAGGTCGAGGCGGTAGCCGCGCCACGAGAGAGGAGACCCGGCAACGTCCCAGGCTGGGCGCAGGTCTTTGTCGAAGCGCGCCGCGAGGTCGCTCGGGGGCAGGGCACAGAGACCGGGCCAGAGCCGTTCGCTTTCTGCGCGGCACAAGGGAAGCTCGCGGGCTGAAGCAAGGGTGGGGGCGACATCGTGGACCACGCAGCGGTTCACGGCATGGCGGCAGGGGCGACGCATCCTCTCCCAGATCAGGGGCAGGGGTTCTTCGGTCAGGTTGCCGAACCCGAGCTTGAGCAGTTCGCACGGCAAGACGTTGCCTCGGGCGTCGATGTAGAGCTTCTGCCCGGCGGTCGCGGTGCAGCCGAACTTGTCGGGTTCCTCGTTGTACCAGGGCATCGCGATGGAGATAGGCCGCCTCGAGGCGTTCTGCCGGCGGTAGAAGTCGATGAGCACCTCTTTCGTCTGACCGTCGAGAGCGAAGTCGCTCGGGCTTTCCGTCGCCCTCCCGACAGGGCGGATCTCGTTGAGCTGGATGGAGTGGCCGCCGAGACGCTCGGCGAGGTCGACCACGGCGAAGACGTCCCCGTTCGCGACCGTGCTCCGGGTCACACAGCAGACCACCGAGACGTAGAAGCCGAGTTTTCTGGCAAGGGTGATCGTCTCGCACGCCGAGGCAAATGCCCGGGTATTCCCACGCCGGCGGTTGTGTTCGGCTTCCAGATGGTGGTCGAGGCTCACGTAGATACCTTGGAGTCCGGCCGTGTGCAGCCGCCGCAGGCGTTCCTCGCTCGCCCCCACCCCGGAGGTGAATATTCGGGTTTCCATGGAAGGAGTTGCGGCTTCGACGAGGGTGACGAGGTCGTCGAAACGCTGGAAGGGCTCTCCTCCGACGAAGAAGAGCAAGGGGACGCCGAAGCCGGAAAGATCCTCGACCGCCCGGAGCAGCAGCGGCAAGGGCAGGTCCCCGGACTGCAGGTTCACGACGTGACAGTGGACGCAGCGACAGGGACAGAGGTTGGTGACGGCGAGCTGGCCGTAGATCGGTTGGTGTGGATAGGTCCTCCGACAGTTGTTTTCGAGCGCGAGGTTGAAGGCCGGACCCGGTACGGAGGGCGCGAAGGGATCGAGAAAAATCTGTCCGCCCGCGCGAACGTACTTGGCGTTCTTGAACTTTGCAGCAATGGCGAACTGCTTGCGCAGGGCAGCGCTAACCTCGAGAGGGGAACGCTTGCCCGACAGCAGCATCCCCGCGTTGCCGGCCAGGATCGAGGCGCTCACGGCCGCCCTGAGGAGATACTGGGTCCAGTGCATCAGCGCTCCGGGGTGGTGGGTCTCGTCACGAGGTTCTCCCGTCCTTCGGGGAGCAAGCCTCGGGGTTCGGCAGGGGTTCTCCGCGATGGAGCTGCCGGTGCAAGCAGAGATAGGCTTCCCGGACCGAGGCCTTCAGCTCCTCGAGGTCCTCGAGGCTCTGTCCGGCGGTTGGCCAGGGCTCGAGCTGGTGGACGGTCACGGTGCAAGGCCGTACCGCATGTCCCTTCCATGCGTTATCCTCGTGGGGAATATGGAAGTAGAGCGGTTGGAGGGGCACCCCGAGGGAGAGGGCGAGATGGAAGGCACCCCGATTGAACGGGCCGAGCTTCCCGTCGACCACGCGGGTGCCCTCCGGAGTGAGGAGGACCGATTCTCCGGTGGCGCGCAGCGTGCGCATGGCCTTCTTGAAGCAGGCCATGCGCTGGGCAGGACGGTCTTGGGGGGGGATGTGGAAGGTGCCCAGGAGCAGGGCGACCGCGGTGATGGGGAGGTATTTCAGGGTCCTGGTCGAGAGGAAGAAGCGGGTATCTGGCAACGCCAGCGCGCACAGGACGAAGAGGTCCACGGTGGAGCTGTGGTTGACCAGGTACACCACTTGGCCCGGGGGAGGCCGAAGGCGGTGGGCCTCGACCTTGACGCCGGCCAGGGCGAGGATGAGTTTCGCGGTCGGTTTCACGAGCAGGTCGCGGCGCAGTCGCCGCGCCGTCCGGGCGGGCAGCACGGCCAAGGGGAGGCACAAGAGGGCACAGAGGGTCTGCAGCAGGAGGACCGCCCCGAGGAAGAGACCGAGTCGAAACGACTTCATAGTGTTAGCCGCGTGTTTCGCACACGGCGAGCTGCATTGCGACGTTGGCCTTTGCGAGGACCTTCATCAGGGGATAGGTCGCGAGCTGGCCGAGGAAATACGGCCCGACCATGGAGCGGAGGTCGAGGCCCTTCCCGCGGAGCAGCGAGAAGGCGCAGCCGGTGAAGAAGTAGAAATAGATGGGGAAGGACCCGTGACAGCGGTAGTCGAGGAGGGTGAGCCCCGCTCGGTCGACCAGGGCGCGGAGGGAGCGTTCCGTCAAGAGCATGGTGTGTTGCGGGGCCTGGAGGCCCGGCCAATGGGAACCGAAGAGTTTCCCGGTCAAGCTGTCGAGCCGGGGGACCTCGAGGAGCAGCCGACCTCCCTGGCGTAGCAGCGAACCCGCGGTTTTCAGCGAACGCAGGGGGTCGTAGCAATGTTCGAGAAAGTGCCACATGGTGATCAGGTCGAAGGTGAGGCCTTGGAAATCTTGCTCGTAGAACAATCCGGGATGGAAGTGCAGGCGGTCGAACCCGGGGAAGTGCGAGAGATCCTTGAAATCGACCCCGTGGACGGCACAACCGCAGCGGTCGTGGAGACTGAGGAGGAAACTGCCCACGGCACAGCCCACGTCGAGTACCCGGGAGGTCGGACCGAGCTGGGCGTAGTGTTGCGCGAGGCGTACCTTTGCTCGGTCCTGGGCCCCCATCGCGTGCCGGACGAGCGGGGTCAACGGCCCGAGGTTCTCGCTGGTCTTCCGGTGCGAAACGTAGTTGTCATCGTAGAACTCCTTCACCTCCTCGAGGGTGAGCCGGGGATTCTGGTAGACGAGGCCGCACTGCTTGCAGGTAACGAAGCGGAAGAGCCCGGGTTTTCCGGTGTAGTGGTCGCCGACGCGGAGGAAGTCCTCGGTATCATCGGCGCCGCAGAGGTAGCACGAGACGTACTCGTGGCAGTAAGGGAGGTGATCCATCGGTTGTTGCATATCCGTTGCCTCCGTCACCGGAGCAGGGCTCCGGAGGAGTCTTGTAGGCTCCGAGGACCGTAGCGACCGATCGGTTGAATGGCAAGCGAGTTCCGAGGAGGTCAGAGAACCCCGGCGAGGTTCGCGAGCAAACCGAGGAGGAGGAGGAGCAGGGTGAGGCACCAGCAGAAGGTCAGGAGAGGCGCGGCCTGCCGGTACCTCGTATCGTGGAGGAACTCGTAGAGGAGGGTGACGCTGAGCACGGCCGGGAGGATCGGGGCGAGCCGGCTTCCCGAACCCTCCCCGGAACAGAGGGAGAGCGCGAGGACTAGGCCGGGGTACTTGCAGTGGAGGCAAAGCGCGGCGGCGTGGATCGACGAGAGCTTCCGGCGCAGCCGAGTGTACCAGGCGTGGAGCAGCGCGGTGAGCAGCAAGCCGCCGAGCAGGGGGACGAGACTACTCTGGAGCAGGCTCGCTCCGATCCAGGAACACAGAAGGAGGAGGTGGGAGATCCTCAGATACGCTCTCGGGTTGGCGCTGCGGCCCAGGACGCGGTCCGGGGTGCGCAGGCGGTCGAGCTCGACGTCGTGATAGTCGTCGAGGATGCGGAGGCCGAGCAAGGGAAGGAGCAGGACGAGGGTCAGCGTCAGGGTGGAGGATAGCGACAGCTCCCCCTTGCGGCCGAGTTCCACGGCGAGCGAGAGCAACAGGCTCAGCGGGAGGAAGACGGCCGGGGAGAAGCGCTCCCGGAGATAGGCCTGGAGTTCTTGCTTACCAACGAACCATGCCGCGCCCACCATCCACCTCGACGATGCTGCCCGGAGGGATGCGGGCGAAGCAACCAGCCGCGCCCACGACCGCGGGTATCCCGAACTCCCTGGCCACGATGGCGCCATGGGACAACATGCCGCCGTGCTCGATCACCAGCCCTGCCAGGACCGGGAACAGGGTGGTCCATCCCGGGTCGGTCTGCCTGGTCACCAGGATGTCCCCCGGCTCCAGGGTCATCGCTTCACGGAGGTCTCGCACCACCTTGGCTCTGCCCCTGGCGAGGCCCGCGCTTGCGCCGATCCCCAGGAGTACCCGTCCTTCGGCTTCGGCGGCTTCGTCAGAGGGGTCGATTGGGTCTCCGGCTGGTGTAGTCGCGGGCAGGGTAGCGCCCTGTTCGAGCCAGAAGAGTTCGGGCGGTTCCCGCTCTGCCCACGAGGAGGCCTGGCGTTGTCGCTCGCGGACGGTCTCCTGGACCAACTCGGGGAACTGGGCCGTCCCCTCGAGCAGAGCCCTGGCTTCTCGGTAAGACAACCAGAAGAGGTCGTTGGGGGCACGGAGGCTGCCGAGCAGGACCTGCTGCCGCCCGAGGGCGAGAAGGACCTGACGGAAGGAGTGGTATAACCTCGCCTGGGCCGTGCGGGCTCGCTCTCGCCAGCGGATTGCGGCCATGGCTCCGCGATGGAGCAAGGCGAAGACCCAGCGCTCTGCCCTCCCGAGCAGGCCGCCCTCCTTCATGAGGGCTCTGCGCACGTCTTCGGTGTAGGACCTTCGCCGCTCGGCGAGTTCGAACATCCGGATACTCGGCCGGGTGGGCTTGGTCTGCAGATACGTCCGCAGCAGACCGGCGACGAGTTCGGGGCGCTCGGAAAAACTCGGGGTGGTGAGCATCAATTCTTCCGAGCCTCTGAAACCCCAGGTCGCGAGGTAGCGTTGGAACTCGGCCGCGAGGTCTTTCGCCTCGGGCCTCGTCTCCAACAGGGTCAGAAAAGTCCCTGCGTCCTCCAAGCAGGCTGCAGACAGTTCCGGCACCGAGCGGAGTTTCTCGGCCAGGACCCAGAGCGCCTCGCTGGGTTCCAGACTGACGAGCTCTCCGACCCCGAGCAAGAGCCGATTGACCTCGCTCTCCTTCGCCTGATCGGGGAAACGGGAGGCGAGGAACCCCTTGAGCAGGCCGTAGAAGATCATGGCCGCGGCGTCGGCCAAGGCGGGTTTTCTCCACTCGTGGAACCGGAGACGAAGGAATTGATTGTAGAGTTTCAATAGATTGGCATCGCAAGGGGCTGGGCGGTTCGGGGAGGTCACGGCCAGCACTTCTCCGGCATAGGCGGCGATGATTGCTTCGGTCTTGGTCAGCCAGGAAGGGAAACGCACCAAGGCCGAGCCTAGCTTGTACATCGCGGTAAGCATCTCGGAGAGGGAGAGGCGTTTCGCCGGGGCTTCCCCTCGGGGCAGAGCCTCTGCTCCGCGAGCGCCGACGAACGAGGTGAAATAGGAACACAAACGGCTCCCGTAGGGGGCGCAGTGCAAGATCGCGTGGATGTTGCTGAGGTTGTAGTACAGGCGGCCTTGGTGAGCGCCGACCACGGCGGTCAGGAAAGGTTCCAGGCAAGCCCTGCGCTGCTCCGAGAGCCCAAAGCTCACGGCAAGGTTCCGGAAGTACCACTCATAGGCTTCCAGGGCGATGGAATAGAGCATCGGCGAGAGCGGGTGGGGGTAGTTCTCTTTGAGGTTGACGTTGGTCCAGCAGACGCGGTTCGCACCCGGCAAGGTGGTGATGGGGCGGGCCTGCAACAGGTAGAGGGTTCCTGCGGCGTCGACCAACCACTCGAGGTCCTGGGGAGCCCCGAAGCGTTGTTCGAGTTCGAGCCCCAGGGCCGCGAGTTGCTCGAGAGGTAGCTCATGTTCCTCGGGAAGGGGTTTGCCGAGACCTCCGAGCGGAACCCATTGTCTTCGCTCCCGCCGATAGCGGTAGCGCAAGGGGTCGATCGAGCCCTCGACGACCCCTTGACAGGATCCGAGGGTACCTTCGAGCAGCATGTCCTTGGAGGTCGAGATCGCCCGGGGATCGACCGTGAACAAGACGCCGGCCACGTCGGCCTGGAGGTACTCCTGGAGGATCAAGGCCAGGCCGTGGAGGTCCTTCTTCCTCGCCCGGCAGTATGTCCACAAGTGCTCGGAGGAGAGGGCCTCGAGAGCGGCCCGCAGGGCCTCGCTCACGGCCTGCACCGTGGGCTCGCACTGCACCGAAAGGAGCTGGCCGGCGAAACTCACCCCTGCTCCGTCCTCGCCGAGAGCCGAACTCCTGAGGATCACCCGGGGAGCAGCGAGGAACTGGAGCGCGCGTTCCAGGGAGGCGAGCAGGGAGGTGGGGAGGCGAAGGGGTTCCGGGTTCTTTCCTCCGGCAGAGGGGGGGGGGCCAGACGCCACTCTGCAAAGACCTGGATTGGTGTCGCGGAGGCTCAGGATCGCGGGCGTCGGCAGGACGAAGCCCCTCGGGACCTTGTAGCCCGCTTCGACCAGTTGTCCCAGGCGTTGGGCCTTCGCGCCGACGAGGGTGTCCGGGTAGGTCCGGTCCAGGGGGAGCAAAATGGGAATCGCGCTAGTGCTCAGCATGGGTGTACTCGTGAAGAATGTGCCGGCACGGTAGCGTCTCGGGGGCCCTCGAGCAAGAAGTTCCACGCATTGTTCATGGATACGTGGGGATGGAGGATCCTCGGAGGCTTGACGCTCACCGGTCTCTTCGATATCGATGCATACCAACAGCGTTGCTGCGGAGCAACGCACGGCGAGCGATGGAGAATCCTCGAAGACCCATGTTCCCCTCCCGAGAAGAGTTGCACCTCATCGCCTTCCTGCTCGGGGCCTTCGTCCTCGGGGGCATCGCCCAGACCCTCTGGTTCCGCAGCCCCTCCTGCCGGTTGTTCGCCTATCCCCTCGATGGGGGGAGGACCCTGCGAGGGCGGAGGATTTTTGGCGACAACAAGACCGTGGCGGGCTTCCTGGTCTTCGTACCCGTGGTCTCCGGCTCGTTCGCGTTGCTCGGTTGGTTGACCGAACTCCAGGGGCTCGATTTCCTCTCCCGGGTGGGGTGGCCGGAACAGCCCTTGTCCCTGTTCTTCATCGGGCTCGCGGGTTCGTTTGGGTACATGCTCGCGGAACTGCCGAACTCGATGATAAAACGACAATTTTCTGTCGAACCTGGGGCGAGGCCTACCGGGTGGCTCCGCTACGTGACCTTCGCGATGGATCAAGGCGACTCGGTCCTCGGCGCGCTCCTCCTGCTCCATCTCGCCGCCCCCCTGCCTCGAACGACCTGGTTCTCCCTCCTCGTCCTGGCGGCCGTGGTCCATTGGCTCTTCAACGTCGTGCTCTATCTCCTGGGTGTGAAGTCCAAGCCGTGCTGAGGCGTGCCCGGGAGGCCAGAACCGAGCTGCCGGGAGAGGGTTCAGGAGGAAGTCCGAAGGATCGGACAAGGTATCGGAGGCGGTGTTAGTCGAAGGCCAGCTTGCGTTCGCGGGGTTTGGCGATGTTGATGCTGTAGTTGATCGTGCCCTCGTCGTCCTTGGGCAGTTTGTAGAAAATGGTCTGCGTGAGTTGGCCTCGCAGGCATTGTCCGAAGTCCCGGTCCTTGGAGACGGCGCTGCCGCCGAGGGAAATGTCGTTCGCCCGGCCGCTGCGTGCAAGGGCAAAGCTGTAGGTGACCGAGCCGTAGATGGACATCTTGTTCGGGTTGTCCATGCGGCACTGGTCGGTCATGGCATTGATGGTTTCGCGTAGGAAGTTCCGGAACTCGGAAGAAGAGACCTCGCGGATGGTCGAGGTGTCGTCCTCGTCGACGATGGTGATGGTGAGCGCGGCAACCTTGTCGATGGTGTGGGAACGTTCTGTCTTCACCGCGACGTTCTCACCGCGTTTCTCCACGCCACTGAGCGCGTTGAGGGCGGCGTGGATGCGATCCGAGTAGGTGACTTCGCGACGTGACTTGAACACGTCGTAGGTAATGCTGCCGCGTTTGTCGTCCGAGAGACTGATCTTCTCGATGCGCGAGGGTGGGGAAGCATTGATGAGCGAGATGGCGGTGCTGATGGCTTGCCGGAGTTGTGGATCGGTGGTGGTGGGGCGCATTCTCTCGAGGACGTCGACGGCGTCCGTGACCCGCAGCCGACCGAGGGCCTCGACCACCTTGGCGCGAACGTTCTGGTTGCTGTCGTTGGCCGCTTGGAGCAGGACCGAGGTGATCTGCTCGTTGCCGATCAGCCCGAGCACCCAGGCGATGTTGCTGCGCAGCGAGGCGTTGTGCTCCTCGAGCAGGGCGCGGGACCAGTCTCGGGCATCGAAGAAGTCCTGCAGTTTGGTCAACTCGCGTTCGATCGTCTTCATCAACTCGATCTTGTAGACCTGGGTGCCCTTGAGGGCGATGAACAAGGTGGCCTCGAGGTTCTTGATCATGGCCAGACCGCTGATGATCGCGATCTTGACCAGGAAATCTTCTTCCTTGTTGAACGCTTCGCACATCCGGGGGACAGCTTCATGATCTCTGAGGTTTCCCAGGGCCTGAGCCGCGGCGATGCGAACCTTGAAGCTGTCGCCCTGTTCGAGTTTCTCGAGGAGCAGGCTGGTTTTCTGGTTCATGGCGAAGAGAGAAGTCGTCCAGAGCAGGCAGGTGAGTAAAAAGGTGAGATGTGCCTGCGAAATCATGCGGTCGGGTGCCACCAACGAGTTCGGACCTCACGATAGCATACTCGCGGGAAGCTAGGCAACCACCGTCGGAAGTTCGAACCCATTGAACTTTCTCAATCTGGGGAAAAATACTCGGTCGGGGAGCAAGGGGCTTGCAATGATCGCGGCTTTCTGCTAGCAGTCGCGATGGATCGAGATCGCCGTCCGGAGAGATGACCGAGTGGTTGAAGGTGCACGACTGGAAATCGTGTGTATGCTCAAAAGGTGTACCGAGGGTTCGAATCCCTCTCTCTCCGTGGCCTCGCCGCTCCGAAGCGGCCTGTTCACGGAGAGTGGGAGCGCGGACCTTCGCACGGCCGGTGCGGGGATCGAACAGAGAAGGATAAGAGAGCCAGACCCCAGGCAATAGGCTGCCGCGCACCCCGTCAGATCCGGAAGGAAGCAGCGGACGCGGTGGGTCTATGTGCCTGGCAAGTCTGGCTTTTCTTCACTCCGACGGTGCGCCGAGGACGGAGGACGGTTTGTCATGACCTACCAGGTCATAGCCAGGAAATTCCGGCCCCAGGTCTTCGAGGATTTGATTGGGCAACAGCACGTCACGCGCACCCTCTGCAATGCGATAGAGCAGGGGCGTATTCCCCATGCCTTCCTCTTCACCGGCACGCGCGGGGTCGGGAAGACCTCCGCGGCCCGGGTCTTGGCCAAGGCCCTGGTCTGCGAGCAGGGGCCGACCCCTCGCCCCTGTAACCTCTGCGAACACTGCCGCAGTATCACCGCGGGCAATCACCTCGACGTCTTTGAGATCGACGGCGCCTCGAACCGGGGGATCGACGAGATTCGCGATCTGCGCGAGAAGATCGCCTATATGCCCTCGAAGGCCCGCTTCAAGCTCTACATCATCGACGAAGTCCACATGCTCACCTCGGAGGCCTTCAACGCCCTGCTCAAGACCCTCGAAGAGCCGCCCGAGCACGTCAAGTTCATCTTCGCCACCACGGAAGCCCACAAGATCCCCAGCACGATCCTGTCGCGGTGTCAGCGCTTCGATTTCCGGAAGATCGGGGTCGGCCTCATCGTCGACCGGTTGGTCGACATCTGCGAGCGAGAGGGAGTCGGCGCCGAACGCTCGGTGTTGACCACGATCGCCAGGGAGGCCGGGGGAAGCATGCGCGACGCCCAGTCCCTCCTGGACCAGGTCATTTCCTTCAGCGGCGGGAACCTGGGTGGAGCCGGATTGTCCGAGCTGCTCGGGCTGCACGACCAGGGCAAGGTCCTGATCCTGTTGAGGGCTCTCTTCGAGGGTGAGCTTCCCAGGGCCTTCACCCTACTCCGCGAGATCGACGAAGCCGGTCACGATTTCGGGCGCTTCCTGTTGGCCTTGATCGAGACGCTCAAAGACCTGATCGTGCTCTCGGTGGCTGGAGAAGCCGGAGCGGAGTCTCTCGATAGGACGGCCGAAGAACTCGTGGAACTGCGCAGCCTCGCAGGGTTGCGTTCCACCGGGGAAGTGGAGTTGATCAACGACCTCTTCCTGCGCGGCCATCAACTCCTGCATGGTTTCGAACACCCGAGATTGCTGCTCGAGATTCTCGCGTACAAGGCGGTCCTGGTCGATGGGTTGATCCCGATAGAAGACCTGGTCCAGAGTGTCAGGGAAAAAAAAAAGACCTGAAGGCCGCTCCGAGCGATCTTTGTATCCCCCGCCCGACCCGTCCAGAACGAGCGGCCCCGGTGCTGGTCCGGGAGAGTGACGGCACGGACCAGGACCTCGAGCACTGGCGGCGCTTCGTCGACGAGTACAAAGAGCATGACCCGGTGGACGCGGGGTTGTTGCGTAAGGCCGAGCTGGTCAGACTGGATGATCGGGGGATCTCGCTGGCCTTCCCGACCGAGGGGGCTTTCACGGTACGGTTCGAGAGCGACGAACGGCGGAACGCCCTCGCGGGCTCCCTGGGACAATTCTGCGGACGGGAGCTCGAGGTCGAATTCGAGTTCCGGGCGTTGGTCGAGGGAGCGAGAACGATCGAAGCCCTGGAACAACGCGAGAGTGCCCTGCGAGCCGAGCAACTCCGCGCCTCGTGGTTGACCGATGAACGCGTTCGACTGCTAACCGGAGTATTCGATGTGACCCTGGAACGGGTTTTCGCCGAGGAGGATTGAACGGATGGTCAACCTGCAGGACATGGTAGGCGAGGCGCTGCGCATAAAAGAACGGCTCGGGAAGTTACAAGAAGAACTTGCCGAACGCCGGATCGAGGGGAGCGCGGGGGGCGGGATGGTGGTGGCTGTCGTCAACGGCCGCCTGGAGCTGCTCGAGTTGCGCTTCGAACCGGACCTGCTGACCAAGGAAGCCGCCGAGGTGGTACGCGACCTCGTCGTGGCCGCGGTCAACGACGGCCTTCGCCGGGCGCGCGACCTCGGGAAGAACGAACTCGGAAAACTCACCGGCGGCCTGGGCTTGCCGGGGCTCGGCAACCTCTTTTCGTGATGACCATGGATGAACGCGATCCCCTCGAGAATCTTTGTGCCAACCTCCGGCGCTTGCCGGGTATCGGCAGCAAGAGCGCCCGACGGTTGGCCCATTTCCTGTTGGAACAAGACGAGTCTCGCGTGCGCGAGTTGGCCGCGGCCCTGATAGAGGCCCGTACCGCAGTGCTCCGCTGCGAGGAGTGTTGCGGTCTGACCCTCCTTTCTCCTTGTTGGCGCTGTGCCGGAGGACGGCGGGACCGGTCGATCCTCTGCGTGGTCGAGAAACCCCAGGACCAGGAAGCCCTCGAGGCCGTCGGTATCTACCGGGGTTTGTACCACGTCCTCCATGGCTTGATTAGCCCGATCAACGGCATTGGTCCCGAGGCCCTGACCATCGGACGTCTCCTGCAGCGGGTCGATCGCGGGGACGTTCGCGAGGTCATCCTGGCGTTGGGTTTCCGCGTCGAGGGCGAGGCCACGGCCGTGTACCTCGAGGACGAGCTTCGCCGTCGCGGAGTGATCGTTTCGAGGATTGCCACCGGCATTCCGCTCGGTTCCGAACTCGAATACACGGATCCGCGCACCCTGGGCCGAGCCCTGACCGAGCGCCGACGCAGCGGGGGGCA
>MGSU01000027.1:0-18459 GCA_001799195.1 Deltaproteobacteria bacterium RIFOXYA12_FULL_61_11
TCCTGCGGCGCTTCCACTATTATCTGTCTCTGCTCGAAGCCAACAATGCCATGCTCCTCATCATTGCCGACCTCGAGGACAAGGCTGCTGGAAACCGCCCGTTCGACCTGGACTCCCTTCGTACCTCCTTGAGCGAATTGAGAGCTTACCTCCTGATTCTGGGAGAGAGCCTGCTGGAACTCGGCGGGGATCGTTATCGAGCTTTCCCGGAGCGGGGGGAAGCTATCCTTCGGCAGCTCGAGTTGGCCCTGCCCAGCAGCGTACCGAATACTTCCGAGGTCCTCATCGTCGAGCTCGGTCGGGTGCAGGAGCTGGACCCGGCGCTCATCGGAGCCAAGAACGCACGGCTGGCGACGCTGCGTTGGACCCTCGGGTTACCCGTGCCCGACGGTTTCGCGGTGACCAGCGCGGCCTTCCGCCTCTTCCTCGAACACTGCGGGGTGAGCCGGGAGCTCGATTCTCTCCAGGCCTTGCTCCAAAAGGAATCTTTGGAGGAACTCCTCGCCGCAGGCGCTGCCTTGAGAACCAGGATCCTGGCCAGCCCCCTGCCGTCGATCCTGGAGGACGCACTCCTCCGGCACCACGATCTCCTCGTCGCCCGCACCGGTCGGAACGGGGTCGCCCTGCGTTCCAGCGCGCTCGGCGAAGACTCCTTGCTCAGTTTCGCCGGGCAGTACGAGACCTATCTCAATGTGACGAGGGCCGATCTGCTCGACCGCTACAGAGCCGTCCTGGCCAGTGCCTTCAGTCCGAGGGTGCTGACGTATCTGCACAGGCACGAGCTCTCGGTAGGCCAGTCGGCCATGGCCGTCGGCTGTTACGCGATGGTCGAGGCCTGGTCCAGCGGCGTGGTCTATACCCGGGATCCGCTCGACCCCGAACGCGAGGTGCTGGTGGTGACCGCGGCTTTCGGCCTGGGTCCTTCCGTCGTGGCCGGAACGGTCGACGCGGATACCTATGTGCTTTCCCGAGACGAGTTCGAGGTATTGGAAACCCGGGTGGCGGAGAAAGTCCGACGTCTCGAACCCGTCGCGACCGGAGGAGTCGCTGAAGAGGCCGTCCCCGATACCCAGCAACGCCAAGCGGTCCTCGGCCCCGAGGTGCTCCGCAAGCTCGGAGGGATGGCCTTGACCGTGGAACGGCACTTCGGTTGTCCCCAAGACCTGGAGTGGGCGATCGACGTGCGTGGAGCATTACTGGTCCTCCAGACCCGGGAGCTGCGCACCCTCGCCCGTCCGACGAAGCTCCCTACCATCGACCCTGCACTCGCCGCAGTGGTCTTGGTGGAGGGAGCCACGGTGGCCAGCCCAGGCTTTGCCGCCGGTCCTGTCCGCAGAATGCTGCCAGGAGGAATTCTGCCAAGCGGTGCGGAAGGGGTGATCGTCCTCGACCACCCGATACTTGACAGGCCTGACATGCTCCGTCGGGCCGCGGCCCTGATCCTCGAGCACGGCAGCGTGGCGAGCCATTTCGCCACCTTGGCCAGGGAATATCGCGTACCTATGCTCATCGGGGGGAGGGGTCTGGAACACCTGGTAGAAGGTCGGGAGGTGACCGTCGACGCCTATCGCGGCCAGGTCCACGAAGGCCTGCACCTCGCCTCGGACTGCGGACGGCAAGCTCCTTCCGAGAAAATCCTCTCTGACGAAAAGGTACTCTTGCTGCGCCGGCTGCTCCGGCTCGTCGCCCCGTTGCATCTGATCAACCCCAACGAAGAGGGTTTTACCATTGCCAATTGCGAGACGTTGCATGATCTGACCCGCTTCGCTCATCAGCGGGCGGTCCAGGAAGTGTTCCAGACCATGAATCAGAATCGGGACCGGGAGAGCGCCAACCTGAGCTTGCGCACCGATCTCCCCCTCGAGGTGGAATTGCTCTACCTCGATCGCCCCCTGACCAAGAGTCGCCGGCGACGTTCGATCGGGCCGGAGGAGCTGGATTCCGTACCCATGACCGCTTTATGGGGTGGGATTGCCCGGGAAGGATGGCCTTCGGCCGTGCATCCCGTTGGTTTTCGCGGGCTCAAATCAGAGGTTGGTCGTACCAAGAGCGGAACGAAACAGGCAAGACGTTTCTCCGAGAAGAGTTATGCGGTTCTCAGCCGCGACTTCTTGTTCATTTCCTTGCACATGGGCTACCATTTCACCTCGATCGAGGCCCGTTGTACCCAGCTCGAGACCCTGAACTACATCCGGCTCCAGTACAAGGACGGCGGTTCGACCTTCGAACGCCGTGCGCGACGTATCGCCCTCCTCGCAGAAATCTTGCGCCGCCAGGGCTATGAATGCACTACCAAAGCCGATTTCCTGGACGCGGCCCTCACGGTCGTGCCCTTCGAACAGTGCCGGAACCTGCTCCATGTCCTCGGACGCTTGAGCATCCTGACCAAGCAACTCGATATGGCCCTCAGCAGCGATGCGGTCGCCCGGTGGTATCGCGACGACATCCTGCGAAAACTCGAGGTCAGGGCTTGATCCCCCCGGGAGAGTATGCGATCGCGGAAGTGATAGTTTCGTTAGACTAGACCCCCGGAGACATGGTACATGCGCGGAGTTGGTACCAAACCGGGACCTCCGGTCTTCGAGAACGAGGAGTTGGCATGGAAAAGATCACCGCGGCCGACATCATGATCCCGCTGGACAAATATCCACACCTCCCTTACTGGTTCACCATCCGGCAGGCCATCGTCGAACTCGAGAGCTCCGAGTTCGACATCAACGGCAAGAAGTCCCTGCCCCGCGTGGTCCTGGTCTTCGACGAGAAGTACCAACTCCTCGGCATGGTCCGGCGACGCGATCTCCTCCGCGGTATCCAACCCTCCTTCTTCGAACAGGACAAGGTCAAGGACCAGCGCAAACTCTTCACCATCGAGAGCGATGCCCTGCTCGGCGAATTCCACTGGGAACGGAGCATGAAGGAGATCAAGGAGCGCGCCGAACGCCCGGTCAGCGAGGTAATGCTGCCAATCACCGCGACCGTCGACGTCGGCGACCACATCGTGAAGATCATTCACCTGATGGTGGTCAAGAATCTCAGTCTCATCCCGGTGATGGACAAGGACAAGGTCGTCGGCACCGTGCGCAGCGTCGACGTGCTTCACGAAGTCGGCAAGATCGTCCTCTGACCCTAGCAACCACAACTTGGGGCCCCCACGGAGACGTCCACCATGAGCGAACGCCACAGCAGCGGCGGTCTGCCGAACCAACCCCAGACCATCACTCTGAGTAAACCAGTGCACCCCGTCGATTGGCGACGGCTGGGGTTTCTGTTGGCCGGCCCGGCGTTGTTCCTGCTTCTCTACTTCTCGCCTTCCTGGCCAGATGCCATCGATCCCGCGGGTAAGGCCTTCCCCCTCTCCCCCGAAGGCAAGGCGGCTATCGGATTGTTCCTCTTGGCCTCCCTCTGGTGGGTCTTCGAAGTCGTGCCGATCGGAGTGACCAGCGTGCTCATCGCCGTGGTCCAAGCATTGTTCCTCATCCGCGACCCCAAGGTGGCCTTCAAGGACTTCATGGACCCCTCGGTGTGGTTCATCTTCGGCTCGATCGTCATCGGCATGGTCTTCTCGAAGACCGGGTTGACCAAACGTATGGCCTACAAAATGCTCTACGTGGTCGGGGAGCGCACGAGCTTCATCTACCTCGGCGCCTTCCTGATGACGATGGCGATGACCCTGATCATGGCGCACACGGCGGTGGCTGCGGCCCTCTTCCCCCTGCTCATGGCCATCAACAGTCTCTATAACGAGGACAATCAGCCCACCCGCTTCGGGAAAGGGCTCTTCATCGGCATGGCCTTCGTGGCGGGCGCTGGCAGCATTATCACCCTCTTGGGTTCGGCCAGGGCCGCCGTGGCCATCGGGTTCTTCAAGGATATCGTTGGGCGCGAGATATCTTTCTTCGAGTTATCCTATTACATGTTCCCCATGGGGCTGGGCATGACCCTGCTCCTGTGGCTGTTCCTGCTCCTGGTCTTCCCACCGGAGAAAAAGATCATCCCCGGCCTGCGCGCTCGAGCCGCGGACCTCTACCAACGCCTCGGTCCGATCACCCGGGCCGAGATCTTCACCCTTGTAGTCGTACTCTCCGCCATCTTGGTGCTGTGTCTGCGCTCGTTCCTGCCCTTCCTGGCCTCTCTGGACAAGAGCGCGATCATTCTGGTAACCCTGGTACTCTTCTTCGTCTTCAAGATCCTCGACATCGAGGACCTCGAGCGCATCCCCTGGAACATCATCCTGCTCTTCGGCGGTGCCATGAGCATCGGCTTCTGCCTTTGGGAAACCAAGGCGGCCAACTGGATGGCCGTGATGTGGCTCAACCTGTTCAAAGAAGCCCACTGGTTCGTCTTCATTCTCTCCATCGCCTTCTTCGTGATGGTGGCGACCAACTTCATCATGAACGTTGCCGCTATCGCCATCTCCATGCCCGTGGCCCTGGTGACGGCGGGCTACCTCGGGGTAGCGCCTGAGGTCATCTTCTACGCCTCGCTGACCGCCGCCGGCATGCCTTTCATGCTGCTCGTCGGCGCCGCGCCCAACGCCATCGCCTACGAGAGCAAACAGTTCAGCTCGGGTGAGTTCTTCAAGGTCGGTGTCTTCGCGAGTCTCATCCTGATGCTCGTACTCGGCCTCTTCATTCTCCTGATCTGGCCTCTCATGGGATTGCCTATTCTGTCGGGAAAATGAGAAGCGGCTCTGGAGCGCAGCAGACACCCTACGGGTGAATCTTGTAGAAGATCATGGCGCGGCATGCTCCGTTTGACGTTCCAGGAGCTCTTGCAGCACGTCCACCACGGACACCACGGTCAGGTCGTAGAGGTACTTGCGGCCGTCAAGGAACAGGGTGGGCGTGGCCTCGACCTTGTTGCGCAGCCCTTCCTGTTTCGCCGCGACCAGCGCGTCGCGGAGCGTTGGGTCGCCGAGGTAGCGCTCGAAGACGGCGCGCTCGAGGCCGAGCCCCGCGGCCCAGTCCGGGAGCAGCTTGGGACAGAAGGCGTCGTAGTCGCTGTAGAGTTTAGAGAGGAACGGCCAGAAGGCGCCGAGCCTGGCCGCAGCGAGTATGGCCAGTCCCCCCTCGGTTGAGCTCGCGTGGTCCTTGAGCGGGAAAGGCCGAAAGAAGAGGCGGACCGTGCCCTTCAGGGGCCCCTCGACGAGTTCTCGGTGGAGCTCCGGCACGAACACCTTGCAGAAGGGGCAGCGAGCGCAGGCATAGACCACCGCGGTAATCGGCGCTCCGGCGATACCCGTGGCCATGCTCTCGTCCAGCGAGAAGGTGGCCGGCTTGCCCAGCGGCAAGACACTTTGGGCGCGGCGGGTCAGGGAGCGCTCGAGCTCGGAGCGGGACCTGCCCTCCTTGACCTGTCGGCACAGCGCCTCGGCCAGGCGCAGCACCACCGGGTGAGGTGGCTTGCGGGCCAGACACTTGGCGAACGTTTCATCGCAGCCATCATACGGGTGCAGGCTTTCGAAGACCCCTTGAACCTTCGCCTCGAGGTCGCTCCCGAGGCTCCTACAGAGAGGAACCGCGGCGGCCGACTGAGCGCGCGTTGCCGGTGCAGCGGCTAGGACAAGAGTGCAGCACAGCACGGCAACGCGAAGGCTGCGACTCGGAGATTGTCGAGGGTTCATGTCCTATGCTCCCTATGGTGAGTAACGGCTTCGCCAGGTTTTCGCCGAGCGAAGAGGCGATCGAGTCCAAGCGGGTCGCGGTCGAAGACCAGCACATACATCGAGAGCGAGAGCCAACCCAGATCGCGCAGGACGGTAAACCACGAGATAGGGTCCGAGGCGGCTCCCTGTGAGGCGAAGCAACCACAAGACATGTCGAGCCCCCGGAGGACAGCGAGGGTGACCGCCACGGTGAACATCGCCATCATCGTTGCGACGAGCAGGGCTCCGACGCGGGTGCGTAGGCCGAGGAGCAGCATCAGTCCGGCGGCGAGTTCGATCCACGGCAGGACGATGGCCAGCAGGTTGATCAAGCCGAGCGGCAGGAGTTGATAGGTCGCGATGTCCAGGGCGAAGGCGGCGGGGTCGAGGAGCTTGTGATAGCAGGCCAGCAAGAAGACGAGGCCCAGGTAGATCCTGGCCGGGAGTGCGAGATACGGGTGCCCTCCCCAGGCGTACAAGCGCTTCATGGCCGGACTCCTGCCGGGAGATCCCCGGTCAGGGCCGGAGCCCCGCCGACGATGAAGCCGACGTTGCGGATGCCCTTGCCGGCCAGTTCCTTGGCCAGGTGCTCCCCACAGTCGGGATTTTCTCCGTCGCCGTATACGACGACCCGCTTGGCCCCGGAGGAAGCGAGCTTGCGCAGCGTCGCGCTGGCGACCGCTTCGAGGTAATCATAGGGTACGTTCCGGGCACCGGGTACATGCCAGCTCTCGTAGGCCCCCCGTGAGCGGGCGTCGAGCACGAGCGTCTCGGTCGGAGCGCCGGTCAGGTTCAGCCCGGTGAGCGTCTCGACCTCGCCGGACGTCTCTGGGCACGGGACGAGGATCTGGTACTCGGTCTCCTGAACGAGGGGAAGTCCTTCTGCTCGGAGGGCATTGACGAGCAACGCGAGGACCGCACACAGCGCGGTCACGACGAGGGCTTCCAAGACAGGCGCGTGCCAGGTGAGCCGCCTTGCCGGGGAGCGCCGGAAGAAGATGCTCATTTCACGCATGACGAGCTCCGTTGCGCGGCCTCGTCCTGCCGCAACAAGTCCTGGATCCGGTCCTGCACCGCGGCAGAGCCCAGGCCATACTCGAGGGCGACGTGCTGCTCCGGCGAGACCGGCCGGGGTAACCAGGGATCGAGGGAAAAGCTCCACTGCAGCTTCACCAGGAGACGATGATCCTGGTAGCGATAGGGGGCGGTCGTGCTGAAGCGCTGCGAGAACTCGTAACCCGTCACCAGCCGCAGGTTGTCGGCCAGTTGCGGGCTGAGCGCGCTCAGCCCGAGCTTCAGCAGTAGGTCTCCGCGTGCGACCGTGGGTTCGGAAACGTCGAAATAGCCGTCGGAGCGGGGATACCGGTCCAGACCCAGGACGGTGAGTGCGCGGGCGGACCAGCCCTTGGGCAGCCCGACCTCGGCGCTCAGCAAGGCTGATCCACCCCACAGATCGTAGGGGGTGATTTCGGCCGCATGCCACCGTCCGGTGAGTGCGCCCAGGGTGCGGACCTTCGGGCTCAGTCCGAGTTGCCCTCCGAGGCCGCCGTCGACCTCGGTTCTGGTCCTGCCCAGTTCGCGGAAGCCGCGATGCCCGGCTCCGCCGAACATCGTGACCCCGGAGAGGATAGCGGCCTCGAATTCGCCGCGGTGGGCCTGGAAATACCACAGGGGCCCGGAATCATACTGGTCGCCGCCCGCGAGGAGCAGACCTTCGTAACGGTAGGCCAGGAGAGCCTGGGGTGACCAGCCCAGCACGACCCCGGGCCGTCCGCCGACGAGGAGATAGGACAGATCGCGACCGCTTGTCGAAGTGTAACCGAGCGAACGGATATCGAGTTCTACGGCCGGCCTGAACCTGTGGCCTGTGGGCGCGACCTGGCGGAACCACAAACCGGTCTGGACTAGGCCGCTCCCGGGTTCTGCCCCCACGACCGCCCGGTCCACCGGCGACCCGGCGAACACGTTGGAGGTCGAGCCCAGCACCAGTTCGAGGCGTCCGGAGAGCGGGGCAAGGTAGCCGGGGTCGCGGGCTAGGAGGTGGCTCACGGCCGCCCGGTCTTCCGGGAAAACGCTCTCTACTCCCCTGGCGGCCTCGAGGTGGTTCAGAACCCGCTTTTCGTCGCGGGCGTGGTGTTCGGTGAAGGCCAGGAGCAGGCTCCGGCGCGCCGCGAGTGGCGGGGCATCCCAGCAACCCGCGGGGGCCAACAGGTCCCGGACCTCCTCGAGAGACCCCTGTTTGAGGAAGAGCCACGCTCCCCAGGACAGCACCTCGCAGTCATCGGGATGACGCTCGTGGTAGTCGAGGACCGTGCGCAGCGCCCATAGGTCATTGCCATCCCTCAGATAGGCGCTGACGAGCAGCAGAGTCAAGGCCTTGGCTTCAGGGGATCCGGCCAGACCTGCCTTCAGCAGCGTCATGGCCTCGGCGGTCCGGCCCGTTTCCAATAGTTGGGCGGCCTTTTCGAGAACAGGGTTCGGGGACGGAACCTCCGGTATAACCTGTTGAGACGAGGACACTTCTGCCGTGGAGTGGGCTCCGGAAAGGCAGCCGAGGATGAGGAGGAAGAAAAACAGGCCACACTCGGCGCGCTGTGAAAAGGCGGTGGTACGAGGATGCATCTCGCCCCCTCAGCGTTGCAGGGCCGCCGTGACCTGTTCCTTGGTGAGCTGCCCTTGCAGTAACTGGAGGACCGTGCCCGCACTATCGAGCAGATAGATGCCGGGTAGAGCCTGCAGAGGGCGCTGCTGCAAGAGCGGTCGTATGGCAACGGTATCGACATCGATGTCCAGACGTTCGATGGGGATGCTGCTCGGGGTGCCAAGTGCTTGCTCGAGCGCCGCTGTGCTTGCGGCGATGGCCTTGGCCGTGCACTCACAGGCGTGTTTTCGGCCGATGAAGACGATGCGCACGACCTTGCTCGCACCGGAGGTCGGGACGGGGGTCTGGAGCTTGGGAGCTTGGTCCCCTTGCTCTGGTCGAGAGCAAGCCAGGGTACCGGCGAACAGAGTCAGGATGAGCAAGAGGCGGAGGGGAAAAAGCATGGCGAACTCCTCAAGTGGTGGTGTTGGGGTGGATTTGTACACTCTGCATCTCAGCGGTCCTTGCAGCAACGGAAGCCGGCATAGAGGTCGGCCCAGCCCGCATTGAAGGTGCAGGCGAAGCGGACCGAGGGTGAACCGCAATTGAAGGCGCCGCCGCGCACCTGGTAGCCGCGGGCATCCGCGCTGGTCGGTACGGCGACCACCTCCCAGACGTTGCCGTTCACGTCGAAGAGGTCGTGGGCGTTGGTACAGGAGGGCATGGCGCCGGTCGGTAGGACATGGAAGCAGACGTGGCAGCTCGAGAGGCCGTACTCCGCGGTCAGGGTGCAGGTCTCAGGGGTGTAGGGAGAGGAGGTCAGAGCGTCGTCGTAACCGCAGTTCTCGCCGGTAGGACAGTTTGCGAGCCCGAGCGCGGCGCAACACTGGCTGCAAGAGGTATCGACGCTGTTGCAGACGGAGGGGTCCCAGGTGTTGCCGAAGGTGAAGGTCGTGGCCTCCGGACCCTGACAGGCCTCGAGCCACTCGGATCCGCGGCACAGGCGTTTTCCGGCCGCGACACAGGCCTGCTCGAAGGTCTTGTGGGCGGCGGGGGTCAGATAATCAACATACCACGGCAGCACTCCAGGTCGGCTCCTCGCGCCGCCGGAGGCTGTGCCTTGGTTGGTGGGCGTGGCGTCAGAACGCGAGGCCTCGTACCGGTCGAAGCAGACCCGGCCCACGGAACGCATGTCGTCCGGACAGGGCTCGAGAGCACTATCGTCCGCCGTGGCGTCGGCGGAGGTGTCCGGAGCGCACTCCGTTGGGGGGGCTGGCCCAGGGTCTCCGGATGGATCCTCCGGGTCGTCCACGCATTCTTCGGCGGAGGAATCGTTGGAGGAGGGATCGGGTTCGGGGTCCGCGGCGCCGTCGTCGGCGACCTCCTCCAAGGAATTGCCGTGTTCGGGAGTCAGGCAGCAGCGGAACCCCCGTGCCGCGGGGTTCCAGTCGCCCGGAATATACTCGCACCTATGCAGGGCCGCCGAGTCCGAGCAGTTATAGGCTCCGCCGCGCACCGTGCGCTCGTCGCCGCCGGCAACATGTTCCCAGAGGTTGCCGCTGAGGTCGTAGACCTCCCAGCCATTGCTGCACCCGGGAAAGGAACCGGTCGGGGCGAGGTGGACGGAGTCTCGACCATAGGCGTCAATGCCGTTGCAGGCCTTGGGGGCGTAGCGATCTCCATAGGGATAGATGGTAGCGTCCGGTCCGGAGCAGGCCAGGCGCCATTCACGCGGCGTGCACAGGCGTTTCCCGGCCGCGGCGCAGGCCTCTGTGGCCGTGGCATTATCCGCGACCTCCCACGGTAGTACCCCGGCGACGCTATGGGCAAGGGTTTCCGAGGTTCCTGACGACGTTGCCGAGGCGTCGGGCCGCGAGGCCTCATAGCGGTCCATGCAGAAGATCCCGGCCACGACCGCCATGCCGACCGGGCACGTTAGCTTCCCTTTGGGATCGGGCACGCAGCGGTGGTCTGCGCAGCGGAAACCGTCGCCGCAGCTCTCCTCTTCGCTGCACTCGTCGACGCAACGTCCGTCCTCGGCGCAGACTTGGGAGCCGGAACAGTCCCGGTCGACCGTGCAGCGACTCTGCACACAGCCGTACCCGAGGCTCAGCAACAGGCCAAGGAAAAGAGCATGAGACATCGGTATCAACGAGTTGTAATAAATGTTGACGTACATCTCTCCAACCTCGTCTCGCTCAACCGAACCCGCGGCTACCGAAGTACACCCCGACCAAGACGATGACAGCGCCGGCGCCCCGGCGCAAGTATTCGAGCACGACCGTAGCCCTGCGGTTCTCGAGGAGCTGCCGCGCTGCACCCATCGAGGTCCCGGCGAGCAGGACCAACACGCTATGCCCGAGGGCATAGGTGAGGAGCAGGGTGCCGCCCCAGGTGATCGACGAGCCCGAACCGGCCAGGTAGGTCAGGAGCACGATCAGGATCGGCGCGGCGCAGGGGGCGGACACGACGCCGAAGAGAAGTCCCAGGAGCAGGGCGCCGAGCAGCCCTCGCGTCTTGGGCTGGAGCCTGTAGCCGAGCGCGGGGATGGGGACGGTGAGCAGCCCCATCAGGTGCAAACCCATGACCACACACACTGCCGCAACCACGAAGTTCCAGATCTGCGAGACGTCGCCGTAGAGCTTGCCGGCCAGCGCCGCGATCATGCCGAGCATGGTGAAGGTCACCGCGAGCCCGAAGATGAAGACGAGCGAGAACAGGAAGGCTCGCAGCACCCCGGGCTTGTCCTCGCGATTGCCGGCGACAAAGCTCATCATCAGCGGGATCATGGCCAAGACGCAGGGGTTCGAGGCCGTGAGGGCGCCGCCCGCGAACACCGCGACCAGCGCCAGCCACGGATTGGTGTGAATGTATGCGCCCGCGTTGGTCACGAGGGAGTCGAGCATGGTGTCCTCCTCCGCACGCTACCTTTTCGTGGAGAATCCATTTTCATGTCCCGGTAGCCGTCGTGAGCCATCCGGCGATTTCGGCGGCCGAGGGCAAGCGTCCGCTCGACTTGACCGTGCCGTCGAGGACCAGGGCCGGGGTCAGCATCACCCCGTACTTCATAATCTCGTCGAGCTTCTCGACTTTCTCGAGCTGGGCAACCACCCCGGAGGCCGCAATGGCCTGCTCGGCTGCTTCGTAGAGCTTCTTGCACTTGGGGCACCCGGTGCCCAATACTTTGATATTCATGTCTAACCTCCTAAAAAAAAGTGCCATATGTTGCACCCGCGAAGGTCGATAGGATGATTACCAGGGAGACGAAAACCACCGTCTTCTTGGTGCCCATCACGCTGCGGATGACGAGCATGTTGGGTAGCGACAACGCCGGGCCGGCGAGCAGCAGCGCCAGCGCCGGGCCCTTGCCCATACCCGAACCGATGAGCCCTTCCAGGATCGGTACCTCGGTGAGCGTGGCGAAGTACATGAACGCGCCGACGAACGACGCGAAGAAGTTGGCGAAGAGCGAGTTGCCGCCCACGGCCGCCGCTATCCAGGAGTTCGGGATGATGCCCCGTTCAGACCCCCCGGGGCCACCGAGCAGGAATCCCGCCACCAGGACGCCGCCGAGCAGTAACGGAAGGATTTGTTTGGCGAAGGTCCAGCTCGAGTCGACCCACGTCGAGAGTTCATCCTTATTGAACCAAGCGACGAGGCTGGTGACGAGGCCCACGCTGAGCACGCCCGTCACGATCCATTTCGCCGAATGGATGGCAGCCCAGACGCCACCTTCCCCATCCGCGGGCTTGCCCCAGTTGGCAAAGACCAGAATGCCCACCATGGCCGCGAAGTAGAGGCCGTCCTGCCAGAGGGATCGCCCTTTCTCCTCATCCGGCATCACGACAGGGCCTTCAGCCTGCCGAGCAGCTTCCTCCTTGCGGAAGATGAGGTGCATCAACAGGCCGAGCACCACGGCGAACGAGATGGCGCCCACTGCCCGGGCGAGGCCCAACTCGGGCCCGAGGATGCGGGCTGTGAGTATGATGGCCAGGATGTTGATGGCCGGGCCCGAATAGAGGAACGCGGTGGCTGGTCCGAGCCCGGCACCTCGCTTGTGGATGCTCGCGAAGAGGGGCAGGACCGTGCAGGAGCAGACCGCCAAGATGGTCCCGGACACCGCGGCCACTCCATAGGCGAGCGCCTTGTTGGCCTTCGGCCCGAGGTAGCGCATCACCGCGGCCTGGCTCACGAACACGCTGATCGCCCCGGCAATGAAAAACGCGGGGACGAGGCACAGCAGGACATGCTCCTGCGCGTACCACTTCACCAGCGAGAGGCTTTCCTGGATGGCGTTCCAGAACCGCTCGCTGCCCGTCGGCAAGAACCAACAGGCCGCAAAGACTGTCAGGATCAGCGCGAGCTTGGTGCGTTCTCTCATCGTTTGCGTCCGACGAAACGGAGACTGGCGACCTTGCCGGCCAGAGCAGTACAAACATCCTCGAGCTGCAAGGCGGTCAGGCCCGAGGAGCCGGAACAGCAGGCCGCACCGGCTGAGGGATCGAGCAGACCGCGGAGCTGCAGAGCATCGTAGACCAGTCGATTGGGCACTTCGAGGTCCACCAGTCCTGCTTCTCGGAGACCTGCAAGGTACTCGGCCTCGGAAATGGCTCCGGCGATGCAAGCCGAGTACAGGAGTTCGGTCTTCACCGTCTCGGGCAAGGACTCGGCAACGATGTCCGAGATGGAGAAGCGGCCGCCGGGTTTGAGCACGCGGTGCAGTTCGGCGAAGACGCGCGGCTTCTCCGGCGAGAGGTTGATCACGCAGTTCGAGAGCACGAGGTCGATGCTCGAGGGCTCGATGGGCAGGTCCTCGATGATGCCCCGGCGCACCTCGACGTTGGTCAGCCCAGCCGCGGCCGCGTTCGCCCGCGCGCGCTCGAGCATGGCCTCCGTCATGTCCACGCCGATCACCTTGCCCTCGGGTCCGACCAACTTGGCCGCAAGCAGGAGGTCGATGCCGGCTCCTGAGCCGAGGTCGAGCACGGTGTCGCCCCGGCGGATCCCGGAAAGAGCCACGGGGTTGCCGCAACCGAACGAGTTCTGGACGGCATCCGGGGGCAGACCGGCCAGAGTCTCGTAACCATAACCGGCGAGAGCGGTCAGGACTCCAGGGGCGATCGGTCCCGAACAGCAGCAGCCACCGGTGGGCTGGGGCTGCTCGACGGCCCGGGTATACGATGCGGAAACGTTCTTGCGGATGGTGTCGGGATGGTTCATGCCTTGTTCTCCTTGTGTGGATAGTACTTACGACCGAGCCAGAGCGCGACGTTGACCAGGCCGATCATGACTGGCACCTCGACCAGCGGCCCGATGACCGCGGCAAAGGCCGCTCCGTGGGTGATGGTAAAGGTCGCCACCGCCACCGCGATGGCGAGTTCGAAGTTGTTCGAGGCCGCGGTGAAGGACAGAGTCGTGGCTTGCCCATAGGTCGCGCCGACCTTCTTGGAAAGGAAGAAGGAGATGAAGAACATCACCACGAAGTAGATGAGCAACGGGATGGCGATGCGCACCACGTCGAGCGGCAACTCCACGATCGTCTCGCCCTTGAGCGAGAACATCACGATAATGGTGAAGAGCAGGGCGAGGAGCGTGAGCGGGCTGATCTTCGGGATGAAGGTGGCATGATACCAGACCTTGCCCTTCACCCGGATGAGGAAAAAGCGCGTGAGGATACCGGCGAGGAACGGGATGCCGAGATAGATGAAGACGCTCTCCGCGAGATCACCGATGGTGATGTTGACGGTCACGCCCTCGAGCCCGAACCAGGTCGGTATAACTGTAATGAAAACATATGCATAGACCGAGAAGAAAAGTACCTGGAAAACGGAGTTGAAGGCGACGAGCCCGGCACAGTACTCGGTGTCGCCCTTGGCGAGGTCGTTCCAGACGATGACCATGGCGATGCAGCGGGCCAGACCGATCAGGATCAGGCCGATCATGTATTCGGGCTTGTCGGAGAGGAAGAGCACCGCGAGGGCGAACATCAGGATCGGACCGATGACCCAGTTCTGCACCAGCGACAGACCAAGGACCTTGGTGTTGCGGAAGACGGGGCCCATCTCCTCGTAGCGGACCTTGGCCAGTGGCGGGTACATCATCAGGATGAGCCCGAGGGCGATGGGGAGGTTGGTCGTCCCAACGGTCCACCGGTTGATGAAGGGGACGACCGCTGGAATGAAGTAGCCTGCCCCGACGCCGATGGCCATGGCCGAGAAGATCCACACGGTGAGGTAACGGTCGAGGAAGGAGAGGTGTTTGATCGCACTGGTTGCCGCCGGGTCGGTTCTGGGTGAGGTTCGCTGGGCCATCAGGCTGCTCCTTGGTCGGTTGGACATTCGCACTCCTGAGAAGAGGACGGACCACAACAGGCCTGGGAAGGTGTCCCCCCGATACTGTCCTTGCGTTCCAGCCAGGTCCGGAGTTCCTGCAGCACGTTCGCCGAAGAAGGATGCTTCGCCAGTTCGCCGCTCAGCGCATCGAGCACTGCGCGTTCGAGCGCATTCTCGGCAGGCCGGAGCGAGTAGTAGGTCCAGACCGCCGCTTTGCGATCGACGACCAACCCGGCATGGCGCAAGGTCGCCAGGTGGCGCGAGGCCTTGGACTGGGTAATGCCGAGCGCGGCCATGATATCGCAGACGCACAGTTCTTGGTGATTGAAGAGGAGCCACAGCATCTGCAGCCTCGCTTCGTCGGCGAGAACCTTGAGGAATTTGGCGACGTCTCGCACGGCAGACCCTCCCTCGGTAGAGATATATTCGTTTATCCGGTTGTATGCATTTTGTCAACTGGTCGGATGTCTACCGCCTCCCTTTGTGCCGGCGAGCTGCTGGACCGATGCCGGCCATTCGGATCTGCAGCGTTCCGCGATGAGTTGCGCGATCCACTTGCTGGTCGAGAGCTGCTTCGCTTTCGCGACGTGCTTCATCGCGGTCTCGAGACGATCATCAAGATAAATGGTCACCTGACCCATAGGTACCCCTTTATGGAAAACCACATAGAGGTGCAAGTATATGTGCTCATTCATACTAGGTCTTGGTCATCCATCCCTCCAGGGGAGGGATGGAATATCAGAGGAGATAATACTTGAAATACAGTATGTTATTACCAAGTAGGTGACGCTAGCCGGACTTGATCATCATCCCCTGGCAATACGAAACCCACGAAGAAGGTGACCTTGTGAGCGGGGTGTGCGAACCGAGTCCGGCTTTTGGGCTTTGGCGGTTTTGGGGGCATCTGGCAAACAGCACTACTTCACTCATAGCATCCGGGTGTCGGAGGATCCGCTCGCACAACACCGTCCTTGTCTAGACTGTATCCTGTAATCTTCATTCCCGCGCCTTTTAGATTTCCACCTAGAGTGGGATGCATATCTGTGTACGGCAATACGACATCAGGTGGGGCGCCCAAGAACGTACTGTGACTATCAGGAGAACCCTGTAGACCTATCCACTCGGTCCAGCCATACGAGCCATCGGCATCTTTGAATACCTTTGTCGTGATGTTTCCATCTGTATAGAATACGTTATAGTCGATAGAATTATTGGCGGCTAAATAGTCCAAAGTGCTTAAGCTTAACCCATTGTAGACATAAAATGGAGACACAGAACGATCCTGAATGATAAGATTGTTCTTGATGACAGTGTTCGCCATATTCGCTTCAATGCGGAATGCATAACCTCCCGAACCGCTGTTTATTATTGTATTGAATACGAATATCATATCGTGTGAATCGGAATCAAAATTGACATTGTACTGATTGTCATAAACGAGATTATTGTAATAAATGGCGCCAGTATTGACCGCGTATAACCCAATAAAGTTGCCGTAGCACACATTATTGTATACTACTGGAGTGTATGGGCTATGAATTCCTTCACTATTTACCTTGATTCCGGCACCGACAGGGTTATTGAATGAAGTACTGTTTCTGACTATGCCTCCATAGCGTATATAGATGCCGTGGTCCGCCCATTGATTCGTGCCATTATTATACGCAATACAATTATCAACAACGCAATCGTGAGGTCCTTCTGCGCCGGTGGCGCTTGATATCATGATCCCGGATTTTGTGTTGTTATACGCAGTGCAGGAATCAACCACGATGTTGTAAATTTCCGCACCACTTTCACTCCAGGCCAAGAATCCGCCATTCTTTCCATTTCGGAATATGCAATCATAGAAATACAAGTCGTGACTTTGTGCCGATACGGCTCCGTAGTTGATATAATTAGATCCATTGAAATCGATATTTTGAAATCTCAAATGGTGGTAGGTTCCATTCCAAAGGGCCAAAGAAGTGCTTGAGGTCGTGCCGTCGACTATGGGTCTGTTGCCGCTACCATAAGCACCAAAGGTTATATATCTTCCGGCAGAGCCAGAACTGTGCGGTTCTAGGGTTCCGGTCCACGTCTCGCCGCGCTTCAATAAAATCCTGTCTCCTGGAGAGAAAGTTGTGTTGTTTACCTTGGCGAGTGTCCTCCATGCCAGGGCTTCGGTTGTGCCGTTACTAGTATCGCTCCCACCAGTGGCGTTAACGTAGTATGTTGCAGCACAGATCCCACAGTCTGCTTCACAGCTCAAGCAGTCTTCGGTGCCGTTGCATGTTCCGTCCGGGCACAAAGATGGGCATGTTGCCGAGCATGTGCCCCCACAACCATCTGAGACACCTCCGCACTTGCCGACACAATTAGGTGCGCATCCAATACATGTTTCACCGACACAGGTGTCCGTCGAAGAGCAATCTTCGGGGCCATTGCAGCCGCACAATCCACCAATGCAATCATTGTTGTTGGATTGTGTTGTACAGTCGGTACAGCTTGTGCCGCAGTGCGTCGGAATGGTGCATGTCGTGCACACTTGTTCGCGACACCACTGGCCGGAAGGACACGGCCCGTTGCACGTTCCTCCGCAGCCATCGGATGCACCTTCACATTTATCTGCGCAATCGGGCGAGCATCCTGTACATGTTCCGCCTAGACATGTGTCTGTTTGTGAACAATCTTCTGGGCCGTCGCAGCCACATGTGCTGTTGATGCAATCTTTGTTGTTGCCTTGTGTTGAGCAGCTTTGACAGGTAGGACCACAGTGTTCGGGTGTGTTACAAGTCGCGCATGACTGTTCAGTAGTGCACCACTGATCGGATGAGCAGGGCCCACAATCCGTAACGGTGCGGGCAAGACCGCAATTGTCCATTCCCGTAGATAGGCCACAGGTCGTACCCAAACGTGCACAAAACTCAGTGTTAGTTTCCGGGGTACAACCGCAGACGTTAGGTGTGCCACCCCCACCACACGTTTGAGGAAGAAAGCACGAACCGCAGTTGACAGACGTTCTTGTCTGGCCGCAGTTATCTAAGTTCATGACTTCATCACAATTCTTATTGAGAGAAGCACAGAACTCTTCGTCCGTGTAAGGCGTACAAGTCAGGCCGGAGTTACTACTCTCTCCGATGGTACCCGTATTTCCAGTACACGCGGTGAAAACCAAAAGGGCAGGCTCTAATAACAAATAATACAAGGTTCTTGTTGATCTGGAATGTACATGTTGTTTCATCGTGGTTTCCTCGGGACTGTCCCGCCCCGCTCTGAATTGATCTGAAATACGACAATAACCCGGAAACAAACGTGGAGGTGGGAGGGAACGGCCCACGAGTGGAGTGGGGTGGGAAAAAGGGAGGAGCTTGCCAGGAGGAGGGGAATGCAGGAAAGTCCCATGTGGAACAATAACCCTTGGGAACCAAGGAGATATTCATGGAACCTCCTGAAAAGGCACCATACCTCACCAGACCTATGAAGGCAAGCAGCAACGCGGGGGTACGCTGCTGGTGCCCGAGGTTTTGGATTTCGTCGAGCATGAGTAGCGGCTCTGCCAGCCGGACGCTCAGCGCGGGACGCGGGAAGAGATTTTTGACAGTCAGAATAATGCTCTGACCTCGTTCGGCTATGATGCGCTGTCCCGGCTGAAGACAATCCAAAGCCAGACTCGGCTCGCACGACACTACGGCGCTGGTGTTGCCGTAGTGGTTGTTGACCCGCCGGGCGAACAAGGTATGTAAGCTCTGGAGGAAACGTGAGAACTTCGCAGAGGGCCGGTCCTGGCACGGTGCTGGTCCCTGGCTGCTCGGTAGGGTATGATGACAGGACAGTTCCGATCGAGAGGGTCCGCCATGCAGATAGTCCCGACCGCCTCGGCGTGCTTCCTCATTGTCCTGATGGCCTGCGGCGGCGAGAGC
>MGSU01000027.1:18566-19492 GCA_001799195.1 Deltaproteobacteria bacterium RIFOXYA12_FULL_61_11
TGAGTGGTTAAAAATCCGACCCGCCGGGGTTATGTTGTAAAGGGCGTCGCAGGCGAGAATAACAGCCGCCGCCGTCCACGAGGTTTTTTCCTCCGGCCAGATAACGCCGTCCGGAAAGGTCACACCCATCCAATAAGAGCCGTCTTCGTACCTTTTATCGATAATCCAGTTGAAGATGATCCGGGCCCGCTCTCTTTCCCCAATTGCGACAAGGGTTAGAACCAATTCCGCCGCTTCGGCAATTGTTACCCACGGCCGGTCGCTGACGCACCGCACTCCCCAATCAGGGACGACAAATTTCTCCCATAACCGGTCGATTCGGTTGCGCGCTTCCTCGCCCCGCACGGCGCCGCAGAGAACCGGATAATACCAGTCCATCGAAAACCTTGCCTTCATCATGTTAAACAAATGCGGACGGTCGCTGATTGCCTCGCCAAGTTTGCCGAGCGCCGCTTCCCAATCCGGACGTTTTTTATTGAGAAGGGCGGCAACGGCGATTGCGCACTTGATGCTCATATAAATGGAGCTCGATCCGGTCAGCAGAGCCATTGTGTCGGTTACCCCCTCGCCGTTTTTAGCCCAGGCGACTTCCCCCGTTTCCGCCTGCAAGCCGACTGCGTAATCAACCCCCTTTTCCATCGTCCGCCAGCAATGATGAATAAACCGCATATCCCCGGCAATCAGAAAAAAGTGGTAAAGTCCAACCGCCATGTAGGAGGAAATATTGCTGTCTTTCGTCCTGTCTTCCGGAACCCCGTCCCTCGTCGCCGACCACCAGCTCCCGTCGGGGAGCTGCGTTTCCTGAAGCCATTGATAGGCCTTTCTGGCCTCGGCAATGCGCCCGGCAACGGCGAGCCCCATCGCGCTTTCGACATGGTCCCAGGGATCGGTTTTTCCGCCTTTTGACCAGGGAATCTCGCCGTTGG
>MGSU01000028.1 GCA_001799195.1 Deltaproteobacteria bacterium RIFOXYA12_FULL_61_11
TACAGCCTGGAGATCCAACCCGAACGCACCCAGCTCAGCACCACCCCGGGCGATACGATCGCGATCAAAGTCATTGTCCGCGAGCTTCGCGATCAGGCGAACGACCGAGTCACCGAGGACAGTCAGATCCAGGTCAGCTTCGCCCTGACCACGAGTTCGACCTCCTCGGCCGAGCTGACCGTGGCCAACCCCTATGTCGACGATCTCGGCGAGGTCCAGGCCATGCTGCGCAGCACCGACGCCTCGGTGGTCGGCGAGCTGACCTTGCGCATTGCGGTGGAGAAGGACGGCGACCTGCTCCCCGGAATAGAGGAAGACGCGTTCCAGAAGATCAAGGTGACCAACCAGATCATCGGCCAGGGCGAGATCCCGGCCAAGATCGTGCTCACCACGGCGCAGAACAAGATCTCGATCTTTGACGGCGAGAGCGTTGACCTGACCGCCCAGGTCCTCGACAAGAACGATTTGCCGGTGAAGAGCATCACCGTGACCCTCGAGCTCACCGAAGGCACCCTGGAGCAGGGGGAACTCTACCTCAACGCCGATCAGCACGGCCAGACCGTGGAGGGCAAGACCGATCGGCTCGGCAACTTCACCGCGAAGCTGCGCTCCAACCGCAGCAAAGAAACCGTCTTCACCGTCACGGGCAGCTTCATCTACAACCTTATCCCCTACCGCGCCACCATCAAGATTTACGTCGAGAAGCGCCCCTTCGGCGGCATCGAGTTCATGAAGGCCGAGCCGGTGGTCATTGGCACCCAGGGCTCAGGCAACCCGGTCTCCTCGACCGTCTCCTTCCGAGTCTTCGACCCCGAGAACCAACCCCTCGCCGGGTACAATGTCTCCTTCAGGATCATCAAACCGGACCTCGATGCCAGCCTCAACACCCACATCACCACCACCAACGAAGCCGGCGAAGCTTACGCCCACCTCACCAGTGGGCACATGCCCGGCCCGGTGCTGATCGAGGCCACCGCGACCTTCGAGGTGTCCGAGGCCGACGGTTCGAAATCGGCGCGGTATGCCCAGGCAGCGACCACGCGCATCGTCATCGCCTCGAACCTACCCAGCAACAACCGCTTCTACATGGCGTCGGACCGGCACAACGTCCCGTCCCTGGAGGTCATCGGCGAAACGGCAGTGGTCTCGGTCCTCCTCGGCGACCGCAACGGCAATCCGGTCCCCGAGGGCACGGCCGTCGCCTTCTTCGTCGAGAACGGAGTCATCGAGAGTCCCGGGGTCACGGATAAGGCGAGCGCGGCCGCCGGGACCTGGCACTCGGGTGGTGAGCCGCGCAATGTGTTGCCCGGGAACGGGAATCCGGTAGATGGCTTCCTTACCGTGTTGGCCGTGACCGTAGGTAATGAATTCTTCTTCGATTACAATGCCAACGGAGTTTACGATCCGGGCATCGACACCTTCGACACCAAGAACGTGGACCAGGAGACCTATTTTGACCTCGTTTCCCGTCCCGACGATTTCCGCCAGGCAGCCAAGAGCGACGACGATCCGACCAAATCCCGCTTCTACAAATGCTCGAGCGACGCGATCACTCCGGCCACCATCAACCCCACGGGCCAAGACAATCCTGCCGACAACCTCAAGGGGATCCCTGACGGCGATTATGACCCACCGATCTGTTACAAAGAAGCCAGCCTGGGCGATTTCCACTTCCACGACCAGGGCGAACCCTTCCTCGACGAGGACAGCGATCTGACCTACTATCGCATCTTCGGCGATGTCATCTCCAACGGCGACTTCTACATCACCGACGATTTCTACGAGGAGGAGGCCTTTTCGCCCCACGGCCTTGGCCTGGACGGTCGGCCGGCGGTGCTCTATGACGAGAACGACAATCTCAAGACCGGTTTCCTCTCGTACCTAAACAGCAGACGCATCTATGTCCCATCGGTGCCGTTCATCGATTACGGCGAATGGTTCATCGACGAGAGTCTGGACAACAACCTGCTCGATCCCAAGCTCTTCCCGCCCGAGTTCGACTTCATCAACTTCCTCAACTACCGGCTCGAAGAGTTCAATCCGCCCGACGGCGTGCCCACCCAACTCAAGATGATCTGGAAATCGATCGAACTCGTCCAGTCGGGGCTTCCCATCGTCGCCTACATCAATCCGATCCCGAACACCGTGGATTGTAACGGCACCATGCTCGATCCCTCGTACTGTCGCACGAACCCCCAGGTTCGAGGCAATCCCTTTTCCGGCACGATTGGCCGGCCTCCGTTCGAAGAGTCCTTCCAGTACTTCTTCACGTCCGAGTACCTGCGCATCCCGGACGGAGACACAAGGCGCTTCCGGGTCTACATCGGGGATGTCAACGGCAACCCGCTCAGCGAGGGTTCGACCTACCGGGCCTTCGTCGATACCGATCCTCCACCCGCGGTCAGGATCACCACGGCCGATGGACAGGGGGGGACGAGAGAAGACGTGATCAACTTCGCCGCCGCAGACATGTACACCCTCAGTCCGTCCTCCGAAGAGATCTCCATACTCGACTGGCATCCCGAAGGAGTGCTCTCCCATGCCGAGAACGGTGCGGTCATCTTCGATTTCTACCTGACCAACACGACCCAGTCCGTGCCGATACCTTCCTTGCCGTTCACCCTGGAGATCGAGGTCCACTCGACCCATCCGTACGCGGCGGACAAGATCAGCCTGGCCGTGACCGGCACCTTCCTCGGGACGCAATGAGCACGGCCGGAGCCTACCCCACGAGCATCGCACGAAGATCCGACCTCGACCGAGGAGCGCGATGATCGCTCTCGGGCTCTATGTCCTGGTCACTTTGTCGGTATCCTTCCTCTGTTCCCTGCTCGAGGCCGGCCTGCTCTCCCTGCCCAGGCCCCACCTCGAGTTGATGGTCTCCCGTGGCTCCAAGGCCGGTGCACTGTTGCGGGCGATGAAACAGGACATCGAGCGCCCGTTGGCCGCGATCCTCACGCTGAACACCGTGGCCAACACCATCGGGGCTGCCGTGGTTGGAGCCAAAAC
This sequence comes from Deltaproteobacteria bacterium RIFOXYA12_FULL_61_11, assembly GCA_001799195.1. Taxonomy (GTDB): domain Bacteria; phylum Bdellovibrionota_F; class JAHFAK01; order YA12-FULL-61-11; family YA12-FULL-61-11; genus YA12-FULL-61-11. Next base: position 3,010 of record MGSU01000028.1, read on the forward strand.
CCATGAACTGTTCGGCAATCACTGGGTCGCCCTGGCCTCGGCCGGGCTGACCCTCTGCATCCTCGTCGTCTCGGAGATCATCCCCAAGACCCTGGGAGCGGCCCATTGCAAGAAGCTGGCGCCCTTCACCGCTTACACCGTACGCGCTCTGGTGGTGGTGACCAACCCCCTGGTTTCGACGGTGGTGGCCCTTGCCCGCAGGCTCAGCAAGCGTTCCCATACCGACCTCACCTTCTCCCGCGAAGAGGTTGCCGCCGTGGCCGAAGCCGGAGCCAGTGAAGGCACTCTGGCCAAGGGTGAGAGCAAGATTATCAAAAATCTCCTTGTGTTGGATTCCATTCAGGCCCGCGAGGTCTTGACCCCGCGCTCGGTCTTGCAATACTTCCAGAAGGACGAGACCGTCGCCGACCTCTTGCAGAAGCACCGATCGGTGCGGTTTTCGCGCATCCCCGTAATCGGGAAAGATCTTGACGACGTCCAGGGTCTGGTTCACTGGCACCAGGTCTTCGAAGCGTACTCCTCAGGCCAGGGTGACTTGAAGGTAGGAGATCTGGCCCATCCCATCCACGTGGTCCCGGATTCCCTCTCCGTGCGACGCATCCTCGACGAGTTTCTGCGGCGGAGGGAACACCTCTTTCTGGTGGTCGATGAGTACGGCGGGACCGCGGGTATCGTCACCTTCGAAGATGCCATCGAGACCTTGCTCGGCGTGGAGATCATCGACGAGTTCGATCCGGTCGAGGACATGCGCAAGTACGCAGTCGAGGAAGGCCGACGCAAGCGCCGAAGACGTGAAGCGGATTCGCCCACGGGCTCTTCCGAAGGCGAAGGGTTCGATGGCTACCAATATATCGAGGACTGAAAAGGACTCGGAGGCCGGTCATGGAGGAACTCTACACCTACACCAACTACCGCAACTACCTGAGGGACTTCTACTACGAACGCAAGAAGACGCTCGAGGGGTACTCCTTCGCCCAGTTCTCCACCGAAGCCGGGATAGGGTCCCCGAACTACCTCAAGTTGGTGATGGACGGAAAGCGTAACCTCTCGCAGAAGTCCATCGGCAACTTCGCACGTGGCCTCGGACTGACCCCGGGCAAGGCCAGGTATTTTGAGTACCTGGTCCTCTTCAACCAGGCGGCCGACGAAGACGAGAGGACTACCTATTTCCGCAAGATGCGGATGGTGAAGCTGAAGAACCGGCGAGAACGTAATCTCACCGATTACGAGTACGAGTTCCTCTCCAAGCTGCACTACAATGCGGTGTACGAGCTGGTCCTGCTCACCGACTTCCGGCCCGATCCGGCGTGGATCACGCAGCGCCTCGGCGGTCTGCTCTCGGAAGACGAGGCCAAGCGCACCCTGGACAACCTCCAGCGCCTGGGCTTCCTGCGCGAGAAGAACGAGCGGCTGGTCCAGTCCTTCCGAAAACTCCAGACCCCGGACGAAGAGATCAATCTTGCTCTGCGCTCCTTCCACAAGAAGGTCATGGAGCTCGGCATGGCGGCCTTGAACCAACCCCTCGACGAGCGGGAGTTCAGGGGGTTGACCATCGCGGTGAACCGCGACCGGTTGCCCCAGATCAAGGAACGGCTCAAGCGTTTCGTCAAGGAACTCAACGACGAACTGTCCCAGGAGCGCGCGCCGGACAGCGTCTATCAGCTCGGTTTGCAGTTCATACCCCTGACGAGGTCTCTCCCTCCGCCGGTGCTGCCCAAGAAGAGTTGAAGCCCTCCCTTGAAGCGTCTTGCACCCTCGGTCCGCGTGTGCTAGGTGGAGAGCCTTACGACCTTCTCCCCACACCTTGTCCCAGAGGTGGTCAGCCTATGTGGTTCCTCCAATTCTTCTCGTCCTCGATCGGCAAGAAGTTCGTCATGGCCCTCACCGGGGTGATGATGCTCTCGTTCCTCGCCGTGCACCTCGGGGGCAATCTGTTGCTCTTCGCGGGCGCCGAGGCCTATAATTCTTATTCCCACACCCTGCTCGGCCTGCCGTTCATCGTCCCCGTGGAAGTGCTCTTCCTGGCTGTCTTTCTCCTGCACCTGGGTCTTGCGCTGACCCTCACCCAAGAGAACCGTCGCGCCCGACCGGTGCCCTACCAGGTACGACAGAACCAGGGGAAACCCAGCCGACGAACCCTCGCCTCCCAGAGCATGATCTACAGCGGTGCCCTGATCTTCTCTTTTGTTGCCCTACACGTCGCCACCATGAAATACGGCCCCGAGCGTCCCTTCGGGACTACCGCAATGCGCGATGTGCACGGCTTGGTCCACGAGACCTTCTCCAATCCGCTCTTTGCCGGGGCCTATATCGTAGCCATGTTGGTGCTCGGGGTACACCTCAGCCACGCCTTCGAGAGCGCCCTGCAGACCTTGGGTCTCGAACACCCTCGGTACAACGGTATCCTCCAGGCGCTGACCAAGGGCTTCACCGTGATCGTGACCATCGGGTTCTCCCTGTTGCCGGTGTGGTCTTTCGTCCTCGGAGGGAGGTGAGCGATGCTCGACGCCAGAATACCCGCGGGGCCTCTCGAGGCGAAATGGGACAAGCGCATCCTCGAGGGAAAACTGGTCAACCCGGCCAACCGTAGACGGTATCATGTCCTCGTGATCGGCACCGGCCTCGCAGGGGCCTCGGCCGCCGCTACTTTATCCGAACTCGGTTACAAGGTCACGGCCTTCTGCCTCCAGGACAGCCCCCGACGCGCCCACAGCATCGCGGCGCAGGGCGGGATCAACGCGGCCAAGAACTATCCCAATGACGGCGACAGCATCCGCCGGCTGTTCCACGATACCATCAAGGGCGGGGACTTCCGGGCCCGTGAGGCCAACGTCTATCGCTTGGCCCAAGTCAGCAACCACATTATCGACCACTGTGTCGCCCAGGGGGTTCCCTTCGCCCGGGACTATGCCGGCCTGCTCGACAACCGATCCTTCGGCGGAGCCCAGGTGTCCCGGACCTTCTATGCCCGGGGTCAGACTGGCCAGCAACTCCTGCTCGGCGCGTATGCGGCGTTGATGAAGGAACGGGCCGTCGGCAACGTGACCGTCTTGCCGCGGCGCGAGATGCTCGACTTGGTCGTGGTCGAGGGCCGGGCTCGCGGTGTGGTGATTCGCAACCTGCTGGACGGGAAGCTGGAACGGTATGCAGGCGATGCTGTGCTCTTGGCCACCGGGGGGTATGGCAACACCTTCTTCCTCTCTACGAACGCTTGGAGTTGCAACGTCACCGCGGCGTATCGTTGTTATCGCCGCGGAGCCTGGTTCGCCAATCCCTGCTTCACTCAGATCCATCCGACCTGCATCCCGGTCAGCGGAGAACACCAGTCCAAGCTGACTCTGATGAGCGAGAGCCTGCGCAACGACGCCCGGGTCTGGGTACCCAAACGCAAGGGCGACAAACGGCCACCTTCCGCTGTCCCCGAGGACGAGCGCGACTATTTCCTCGAGCGCCGCTACCCGAGCTTCGGCAACCTCGTCCCGCGCGACGTGGCCTCCCGCGCGGCCAAGGAGGTCTGTGACCAGGGTCTGGGGGTCGGAACCTCCGGCCTGGCCGTATACCTGGACTTCTCCGAGGCCATCCACCGGTTGGGCGAGGAGGCGGTAAGAGCCCGGTACGGCAACCTCTTCCACATGTACCACAAGATCACCGACGAAGATCCCTACCATACGCCCATGCGCATCTTCCCAGCCATCCACTACACCATGGGTGGGTTGTGGGTGGATTATGACCTGATGACCACGATACCCGGGTTGTTCGCCCTGGGGGAATGCAATTTCTCGGACCACGGGGCCAATCGCCTCGGTGCCAGTGCGCTGATGCAAGGCTTGGCCGACGGCTATTTCATTCTTCCTGCGACCTTGCCCTCCTATCTCGCCGGTTTGACCCCGGCGGCCGTCTCGACCGACCACCCGGCCTTCGCCGAAGCCGAGGTCGAGGTCAACCGCCGGCTCACCCGGCTCCTGTCCCTCAACGGTACTCGGGGCCCTCGCTCCTTCCACCGAGAACTCGGGCTCCTGTTGTGGGACAAAGTAGGTATGGCCCGCGAGCGTGGCGGTCTGGAAAAGGCCCTGCAGAGGCTTCCCGAGTTGCGTGCTCGGTTCTGGGAGGACCTACGGCTTGCCGGAGATTTGCACCAGCTCAACCAAAGTCTGGAATACGCCGGTCGCGTCGCCGACTACCTCGAATTCGCCGAGCTGATCACCCGTGACGCCCTGACCCGCGAGGAATCCTGCGGTTGTCACCTGCGGCTGGAGCACCAGACCGAGGAACACGAGGCCAGGCGCGACGACGCCCACTTCAGCCATGTCGCCGTCTGGGAACACCGAGGACAGGAGGAGCCTCCCTTGCGGCACGAAGAATCCCTGGTCTTCGAGCACGTCACCCTCAGTCAGCGGAGTTACAAGTGAAGGACAACCTCATCCTCAATCTCAAGATCTGGCGGCAGAAGGATCGCGCTACTCCCGGGAGCTTCGTGACCTATACGGTCGAGAATGTGTCGCCCGACAGCTCCTTCCTCGAGATGCTCGATCTGCTCAACGAGAATCTGCTCACCCGCGGCGAGAATCCGGTGGCCTTCGACCACGACTGCCGCGAGGGGATCTGCGGGATGTGTAGCTTGGTCATCAACGGAATTCCGCACGGGTATGAGACCGGCACCACGACCTGTCAGCTCCACATGCGCAAGTTCCAGAGCGGCGACACCATCGTCATCGAACCCTGGCGGGCCAAGGCCTTCCCGGTCTTGAAAGACCTGATCGTCGACCGTTCCGCCCTCGACCGGATCATCCAGAGCGGCGGTTTCATCTCGGTCAAAACCGGTTCGGCCCCGGAGGCCAATTCCCAGCCCCTTCCCAAGGAACTCGCCGACCAAGCCTTTGCCGCGGCAGCCTGTATAGGATGCGGGGCGTGTGTCGCGGCCTGCACGAACGCGAGCGCCATGCTCTTCGTGGCCGCGAAACTCGGACACCTCTCGCGCTTGCCCCAGGGAAGGGCCGAACGCCACAAGCGCGTCCTCTCCATGATCAAGGCCATGGACGCCGAGGGTTTCGGCAACTGCACGAACGAGGGGGAGTGCGAAGCGGTCTGTCCCAAGGAGATCAATCTCGCCGAGATCGCCAGGTTGAACCGCGCCTTTCTGCTCGCTAACTTGGCGTGACCATCGTCGGCGTGCTTCACCGACCCGAATCGCTTTGGCGAATCCCGGGTTTCACCTGCAAGAATAACAATACGTAACGGCGGGAACAGAACCTGCTCGGAGCAGAGCCGCACCAGTTCCCGCGCTCTCGAGGCGCAGGAGGGTGTAGCCAATGCAACCCCTCTACCAAGGAGGTAGCCGATGCATCGCATCCTGTTGTTCCTTCCCTTCCTCTGCTGTTGTTCTCCCGAACTCGAACCCGGGGCCTACGGCAAGCTCGAACTCAAGTTGTTGGGCAGTGCGGCCGAGGTCCATCACCTCGAGGTGAGCCTCCAGGGCCCCGGAATCACCGATCCCATGACCGCACAGATGAGTCTCTCGCAACGCCAGGCCAGTCTCTACTTCCACGGCGTGCCGGCCGGGATCGACCGGGTGATCGAGGTGACGTGCCGCGACGCGACGGGGCAAGCAATCTGTACCCTGAGGCGCGAAGGGGTGACCATCGAAGCAGGACAGACGACCGAGCTTGCCATGGTCCTTGCCCTCGATAGCGGGAGCGCCGAGCTCGGCGCCTTCGACGCGACCCTCGTCTTCAACCATCCTCCGAGCATCAGTCGGGTCACCGTGACTCCCTCGTCCCCTGATCCCGGCCAGGAGATACTGTGCGAGATTGTGGCTACGGACGAGGACGGGGATGCGCTCGAGTACCAATGGAGCGCCACGGCGGGGACCTTCACCCAGCCCGGGGAGTCCACGACCGGTCTGACCGTGACCGAGCCCGGCGAAGTAACCCTCACGGTCCTGGTCAGCGACGGACTCACCCCGGTCTCCATGACCTTGGTCGTCGAGGTTGGCGGCACGGCCGGAAGTGCAAGTGGAGCAGGGACCTACCAGGTAGTTCTAAACGAACTCTTGGCCGACCCGCCGGACGATATCCTTGGGGATGCCAATGCCGATGGTGTGCGGGACCTCAACGCGGATGAGTTCGTGGAACTGGTCAACGCCGGGACCTCGGAGGTCGATCTCTCGGGATGGACCCTGGCGGACAGTACTGATCCCCGGCATGTCTTTCCGCAAGGGACTATGCTCGCGCCGAGCGCCGTGTTGGTCGTCTTCGGCGGAGGTGCGCCGACCCTGCCGATCGCCTGGCAGGTTGCTTCCAGTGGGGGGCTCGGCCTGAACAACAGCGGGGATACCCTCACCCTCTGCGATCAGAGCGGCACTCCGGTGACGAGCGTGACCTATGGAGGCGAGGGTGGTTACAATCAGTCCTTATCCCGCTCGCCGGACCTGAGCGGGGAGTTCGTCAAGCACAGCACGGTGTCGGCGTCGCTCTTCTCCCCGGGTTATCGGCTCGACGGGAGTCCCTTCAACTGAGCGATAAGTCTCTCGACCTGAACCGCGGTCTCCTCCGGAGAACCTCCATTGTCCACTCTCAGATCGGCCAGGGCTGCCTTGGCCGACACGTCCATCTGTGCCGCGATCCGCAGACGCGCCTGTTCAGGGTCCAAGCCGTCGCGCAGGCACAGCCGTTCGAGCTGGACGTCTGCCGGCACCGTCACCACGATCAGCAGGTCACGTTGCGGCAGGAGGTCGTTCTCGAGGAGCAGGGCCCCCTCGGCAATGACCACCCCGGGTGGTGCAGCTCCGAGTTCGTGGGTGATGCGATCGCGCAAGGCCGGCACGAGCAAGGAGTCGAGAGTCCTCCTGGCCTGAGGTGAAGCGAAGACGATGCGTCCGAGCGCGCTGCGGTCGATCGTGCCGTCCGGGGCGACGATGCGCTCTCCGAAGGCCTCTCTCAGGAGACGATGAGGTTCACTCTCCGGCACATAGAGGCTATGTGCAAGACGATCGAGCTCGAGCACGGTGAAACCAGCAGCGCGGAGTTGCGAGGCGACGCTGCTCTTGCCGCAGGCGATCCCCCCGGTCAATCCGACGCGGAAGTGCCGGTCGGTGGCCATGGATTCAGCAGCAGGCGGCCTGATGGAGGAAGCCGTCGGGGTGGAGGATGTGGCTGGCACAGTCGTCGTTCAGGTGACAGTTCCGCACTGCCTCGGGCTCGCTGGTTTCAAGTTCATTATTGAATTCGTTGAAGATCCCGCGTTTGATTTTGTAAATAAAGGACTTGGTCGGTTTGAAGGCGTTCGCCACGAATTCCATGGCGATTTCGGCGAGCTCGAAGTGCCCACAGGTAAAGATGTCCACGGCCGCGTAGTTGCGTTCGGGCCAGGTATGGATGGAGAGGTGGGATTCGGCTATCACCAGGAAACCGCTGATGCCGTGGGGATTGAAGAGATTGAATTTCTCGCTGACGATATGGGCCTGGGCTTGTCTTGCCGCTTCCAGCAGCGTGGTGCGCACGAAATCGACGTCATCGAGGAGTTCGGCAGGACAACCGGCCAGCTCCAACAGGTAGTGGACCCCGAGCGTTTTCATGACAACCCCCATACGAAAGAAGTTGCATCGCAGGGCACCTCCTCGCGGCCGGCCAGGGCAGCTAGGAGTATCGTCGCGCAAACCCAATATGACGTAAACTGCCGTCTTCCATAACCCTTGCGCCGTCTTCCGGCTCTGCGAGGACGCCTATCTAGCAGCCGCAGGATCTGAAATCAAGAAATTTCCTCCGATGACCTGGGAAAAAATGCCACAGTTGTTCTGTCTCGGCGGAAGGACGATATAACAAGTTGTAGTTATTGACGATGGCTGTGTCGTTTCGCCATTGACAAGCGGGCGCCCATCGGAGATAGATGAACCCAACACTTCGTTCCTCGCGAGGAACGGCGATCGTCACAATCCTGAGGAGGGATCACATGAACAAGAAAATTCGGGTCGGGGTCACCGGTGCTGCCGGACAAATTTGCTATTCCCTGCTGTTCCGCGTCGCTTCGGGCGAAGTCTTCGGTAAGGACACCGCGGTCGATCTCGTGCTCAAGGAGATAACTCCAGCCCTGCCGGCCACCGAGGGTGTGGCCATGGAACTCAGCGACTGCGCCTTCCCCACCCTCAATAGCTTGACCATCACCGACCAGGATGACGTCCTCTGCAATGGCAGCAACTGGGTCCTACTCGTCGGCGCTGCCCCGCGCAAGGCTGGTATGGAACGCAGCGATCTGATCCGGACCAACGGTCCAATCTTCAAGGCCGTCGGAAAGGCCCTGAACAAAGCTGCCACGGGCGTGCAGGTCGTGGTCGTGGGGAACCCGGCCAACACCAACGCGATGATCGCGGCCAAGAACAGCGACGTTCCCAAGAACGCTTTCTACGCTTTGATGCGCTTGGATGAGAACCGCATGAAGAGTCAGCTCGCGGCCAAGGCCGGTGTGCCGGTGTCTGCCGTCACCAACACCGTGGTATGGGGTAACCACAGCACTACTCAGTACCCCGACTTCCACAACGCCAAGATCAACGGCAAGCCGGTCACCAGCGTGATCACCGACCAGGCTTGGCTCGAGGGTGCCTTCCTCAAGACGGTCCAGGATCGCGGCGCCGCGATCATCAAGGCCCGGGGCTCGAGTTCTGCCGCCAGCGCGGCCAACGCAGTGGTCGACCACGTCCACAGCCTGCTCACCCCCACCGGTGCCGAGGGTTGGTTCTCGGCGGGCGTGGTCAGCAATGGTCAATACGGAGTCCCCGAAGGACTCGTCTTCGGGTATCCCGTGACCTCCAACGGCAAGACCTGGAAGGTGGTCGAGAACGTCCCGATGAATGCATACGCCAAGGAGAAATTGGGCAAGACCATCGCCGAACTCGAACAAGAGCGCACCACGGTCAAAGACCTTCTCTGAGCATTATTGCAACGCAGCGCATTACCTACGATCGCCCCATCGCAACTGTTACCCGCTGATATTCTGATGGAAAGTTACATTGCTATTGTCTACTGCTGAGCAATTGCACTTTTTCTTTGACATGCTGCGTAATTCATGATAGAGGTGAACAAGCTGGAAGGTCACCCCATTTCGAGGAGGATATATGGTTCGGCTACTCGGCATCGGCATTCTCGGCTTGTTGCTTGCCCTACCGTGTGCGGCTACCTATGAAGATGCCGGCAAACTCCTCGCCATGACCGGCGTCGGTCCGACCGGCGAGGAGGCCAATCCCATGGGCTCCATCACCATCACCAACAGTGCTGATCTTGCCAAGAAGATCCTCCAACCGGTCAATGGTTCCGAGGACGACGAGATCATCAAGACCAGCGAAGTCATCATCATGGGGACGGGGAAGGCCGCAGAAGGACTCCTGACCATGCTCAAGGAGATCGGGGTCAGCGCGGTCCGCACCATTGGTGGGGTCGTCCTCATCGTCGGTGAGAGCGCAATCGCCATCCTCGAGGAACTCTACAAGACCGGTTTAGTCGCCATGAACCTGATCACCGATACGGTCAAGAACATGGTCATCCTGGGCAAGAACGCCATTGTCCACACCCTCAAGGTCGTGGGCAACCTGTTGATCACCGGCGCCATCTATGCCGCGGACATCCTGGTCAAAGCGGCCGAGGGTGTATTATGGTTGCTCAAGGGACTCTACAAGGCCGCCGGGTATGTCCTGACCGCCGCTGCCTCGGGTGCCATCCTGTTGGTGCACTATGCAGCCAAGGGGATCGTTAAGTTGGTCCAGTTCATCGAGAAGGCCGTGATGTTCGTGGTCAAGTTCACCGCCGACATGGTCGTCGGTGTGATCAAGATCGTGCTCGATGGGGTCCGGTACATGTTGGACAAGACGCGCGAAGCGATCAATGCCGTGTTCCAAAAGGTCATCGAAAAGGAAAAAGAATTGGGAGACAAGGCGGTCGAATCGACGAAACAGACCCGTAACCGCGCCTGGGACAAACTCAAGGACGACCTCAAGAACTTCGGCAAGCCCAAGTCGCAAGAACGCAGGAACTCTCCCGAGCCGACCCCCCAACCGGATGGTGACGGTTCCATGACCATCGCCTTCGGTCAGGCCTGAACCCTCGCACTGTCTTCGTTTCGCCTCTCGAGCAGCATCAGAATAAGAAATACATGGTCGCCAAGAAATTGTAATAACGATCCTGTATCACCGCGTTGACGATCTCCTTGCGGAAGCCTCCGCGTACCCCCCGATTATCCACAATACCTGTGGTGCTCTGCGCTTTGTCGAAGAACACATCGAGGGTGTAGAGCCCGAAGAGGAAATCTAAGCCCCAGGATCGATCGAAGCGCATGGTCGCCCCTGCGGTGATGAAGTGATTGAGCATGTTGGTTTTTACGGCGGTCGGGTTACCGGTGATGTAGCTGCGTTGGTTCGTCGCCTGATACAGTTGTTTGCTCTCCTCGTAGGTTGGCTGGAAGAGGATTTCCCAGCCCGCTTTGATGCCGAGATCGAAGTTGTCGTCGCCGGCGGGTAGGTACCAAATGAGGTTCACGGGTGCTAGGTTGGCCCCCATGTAGACCGCATCGAGGAAGAAGAACAGCGGGGCTCCGGGCATGGATTCGATGTCGTTGCCATCGAACATGAACATTCGAAAACCAGCTTTTGGCATGAGACACAAGGACTTGAGATCACGAAAGGGATAGACTCGGTACACCAGGTTGGCAGAGGTGTTGTGGGTCATGGCCGTGGTCGGGATGATCTTTTCCTTCTTCAGGGTGATGGTGAGGCGATAGAAGGAGTAGAGGTACGACAGTTCCAGCCCCAGGGCATGAACGCCCCCTTGGAGGGGATATACTTCTGCGCCGAGACCGGCAGTCACCGACGGCCAGGCCTGGTACTGCACTCCGGCGTCCCCGGCATAGGGACTTTGGATGGCCTGGTTCAAGGGTGGGGTGTTTTGTTGTTTGACCTGCCGGTTCGTGTTCGAAGCGAGGCCAAAGAAGGTAGGCAGGAAACCGAGGAAGCGCGAGCGCGCGGAGTATATATTGTACTGAGTGCCGAGGGTCAGAGCGAACCGCCCGTTATCGTTCTTGAACGGTCGCACTGCCGTGATGTCAATTTCGGATTCGTAGACCTTGCGCCGTTTACCGCCCTTCTTGCTCGCCTTATTCCTGGATTCGCGATCCTCCTGCCAATCGTCGTAATCTCCCTCTTCCTCTTCCTCGTCTTCCTCTTCTTCTTCCTCGAAATCCTCTCCCTCTTCCTCTTCCTCTTCCTCTTCGTATTCTTCTTCGTCTTCTTCCCCGGGCTCTTCCTCCCAATCGCCGTCGTCTTCCTCTTCTTCCTCGTCGTCCCATTCCGAGGCACGATTGGCCAAGAGCCCTGCGTCGGTCGTAGGGGTGAGCGACGAGTCCGCTGCGACGGGACTCGTCGTGGCGAGGAACAGGAGGGCGATCATGACGCCGAGGAAGATCACTGTCGCTCGAACCATGGGCAATAACTCCACGCTCTCATCGATCATGGTACAGCGCGAGGAGGTTTTTTCAACTACCCCCGCTCTTCCGAGGGGGTATAACGAGGCGAAACCTTCCTTCTCCAGAGACTTGCAGGAGAAGAGGTTGCTGTTCGTACTGGAGGGTGCGGAAAAAATCGACAAACTCGACCACGCTGTCGCGAAGTACGATGTCGGCCTGCAACAACCCGGGCTGTGCGCCGACGAGTGAGAAATCGAATTTCTTGATCCCTTCGAAGGCCTTGAAGAGATAGTCGACGACCAGGAAGTCCCGGGGTTGTTCGAGCTCGAAATGCAGCACGTAGCCCTCGGTCATGAGTGTATTCCAAGCGCTCCCGAGGTTCGCGATGGTTTCGGCGCAGAAGGCGGTAAAGGCTTGGCCTTTCGAGGATGCGGCGTTGTCGAGCTTGCGTTCTTCAGTCAGGACGAGGCGGCCGTCGAGCCCGCGATAGGCAGATAGGCTGAGGTGGAGCAGGGGGGTTCGGGATGCGATCAGTGCTGTCACCCTACCGAAGATCACCAGGTCCGCTGGGTAGGTCAGGCGTAGCGGAGCGTAGTCCGGATAGGTCTGGGGCGCGCTAGCTCCCAGACTCAGGGTTCGTTCGGCGGGAAGGACTAGAAACCCTCCTCCCTCCGCAGCGGTGATGAACTGTTGTTGTGCAGGAGATGGCCGTTTTCGTTCCAGCCACCACGAGAGGGAAACCCCTGTAGAAAGATCCTTTTCTTGGATGAGGAACAGGAGCCGAGGGCGTGGGAGGTCTCGAATAGCACCGTGCTCGAGGAGCCGAGAGCGTACCTGGTCGAGGTCGAGGGAGACCAGGACCTCGAGTTCCAGGATGCTGCCCTTGCGGCGTTCGTTGAGGACCGTGTATTTGCGGACGAAGGTTCCTGCTGCGGCTTCGACGTGTTTGTGGAACAGGAGGTCGAAATCCTTATTGCCCGATACCGGACGGAACCCTTCTTGGACCTGACGGATCGCTTGTTCGAAAGCAGCTTCTATCAGACGCTGCCTGAGCCTCGAGATGTTCGATCCCTGCACATCACCGTTGAGGATCACAGTACGCTCGACCGTTTGCGCGTGATTCTGGCACACTAGCACGAGCGAGAGGAGGACGAGGAGCCTCACCATGACAGAGGAAGATCAACCGCGGTAAATGATGCGGCCTCGGGTGAGGTCGTATGGGGAGAGTTCGAGTTTGACGGCATCCCCAGGGAGGATCTTGATATAGTGCATGCGCATTTTGCCGCTGATGTGGGCCAGAACCGTATGCCCATTCTCCAACTCGACCCGGAACATCGTGTTCGGAAGGGCTTCCAACACTTTGCCCTGTACTTCGATCATGTCCTTCTTGCTCATGTCCGCACCTTGTGCGTCCTCCATCGGTGATGGGTCAAGGGGGTACGCGGCACACGCTGCGCCGCTCCTGTTTAACCGCGAGCCCGTGCCGAGTCAACACCTTTCTCCCGAGGCGTTGGGTCGATAGTGACATGCTTGCAATCCCCCCATCGACTTGTTAGGGTAACAACCTCAGGTTCCTCAAGGTTAGACGACGGAGCGGCCGAGAACGGGCATGGCCTCGACGATCAATAAAATCATCATCGGCGTGGGCGGCGGCAAGGGCGGCACGGGCAAGTCCATTGTTGCCAGCAACCTAGCCATCTCCCTGGCCATGGCGAACAAGAAGGTGATCATCGTCGACGCTGACCTTGGCGCCTCGAATCTCCACTCCCTCTTCGGCCTCGTCACCCCGCCGAAAACGCTCGATGACTTCGTCAACCGGAACGTCGAGGACCTCAACTCGGTCCTCATCGACACGGCCGTGCCGAACCTCAAGCTCATCTGCGGCGGAGTCGCCATGGTCGGGTTGGCCGACCCGACTTTCGAGCAGAAAGCCAGGCTCATCAACGGAATCAACACGCTGGACACCGATTACCTGGTGGTGGACATCGGTGCCGGCTCCTCTCTAACGTCCGTGGACTTCTACAACAACGCCCACATCAAGATCCTGGTCTTCTCGGCCCAGCTCACCTCGTTGCAGAACGGATACGGTTTCCTCAAGACTGCGGTCTACCAGCGCATCACCCGGGCCCTGCGCCGCAAGTACGGCACCCAGGACAAACGCCTCGACAGCCTCGACGTGCTCGTCCGCAACGCCGACCAAGTCAAGAACATCCTCCAGGTCCTCGAGAAGCTCAACCCCGAGTACCGCGCCACGGTCGAACAAGAACTGAAGCATTACAACACGTTCATCATCGGCAATATGTTCCGCGAGGAGAACAGCCGCGACACCTTGCTCTCGATGCAGACGATCATCCGGGACTACCTCAACCTGCAGGCCGATATCCTCGGCGTGCTCAGCCATCGCCAGACCATCCACGATTCGATCAACCGCATGAAACCCTTCATGCTCACCGTCAAGAACAAGAGCGACGTCGACTACATCACCTTCCTCAACGTCGCCAAGAAAGTGCTCCATCTCAAGATCGACCTCGCTCTCTCAGGCCAGGACAACTTCTTCCAGGCGGGGAAATACGACGAGCAGTACAAAGCGGATGCGGCCCCCGGCGCCAAACCCCCGACCGATGGCCACCTGTTACCGGACGAGTTGATCAAGAGCATGCTCGAGGACAGCCAACGAAAGAGCACCGGTCTCGCCGCTCAACTCTTCACCGATACCCAGGTCGTGGACGTGGTCATCAAGCAGATCTCGATGAAGGGCGTCCTGGTGCTTACGCCAAAGGGCTGGACCTACGATAAAGCCTTCGAACGCATCCGCATCTTCATCGACGGCGACGGACTCACCTTTCTGGCCAAGGCCGTGGTCGTGGACGCGAACAAGTCCTTGGTGGGCTTTCGTTTCCGCGATATCACCAGGCTCAAGACGATCGTACTCTACGAGCTCATCTCGCAACTCTGAGCTACTGACAACGCTGTTCTCAGGCTTTGATGACCGTACCGTGGGGATGGAACCCCCGCACGTTGACGCACGGGTAGACCATGGCCCTGCGCCCGAGCATGGTCCCGGGTGAGGTCACGCTGTTGCAGCCGGTCTCGACCCCGTCGCCGAGTATTGCCCCGAACTTCCGGAGACCGCTGTCGAAACGCTGTCCGGCCAGGACGACCGAGACGGTGCCGCGCACGATCTTGAGGTTGGCCAGCTTGGTTCCGGCTCCCAGATTGACGTTGCTCCCGAGCACGCTGTCGCCGATGTAGGCGAAGTGCCCGGCTTTGGCTCCGCTGAGGAAGATCGAATTCTTGACTTCGGTGGCATGCCCGACCACGCAATGGTCGCCGATCCAGACCCCCCCGCGGATGTAAGCCCCGTGGCGGATCTCGCAATCGCGGCCGATGATCGTGGGACCTTTGATGTAGGCCCCGGGTTCCACCACCGTACCCGCGCCGAGGTAGACGTCTTCGTCGACGAAGGCTCCGGCCATGACCCTGCCCTCTCGCCCCGGGACGAGCCGGATTTTCACGAACTCCACCAATGGGGCACCGAGGAGGTCCCAGACGTGGTCACAGGCCGTCAACAAAGAGGCCAGGCCGGGATCGGGTTGCTCGAAATAATAATCGACACCGAGTTCTTCCATGGGCCTCTCCGGGATCAGCGAGACGATTTGTCCAGGTAGCGGAACAGCTCGTTGTTTGAGGACATCAACAATTTGATTTGATGGGGTTGCATGCTGCGATAGGCCTGCAACGTGCGATAGAAAGCATAGAACTCCGGGTCGCGGTTGAAGGCCTCGGCATAGATCTTCGTGGACTCGGCATCTGCGGTGCCCTCGATCTCCTTGGCCTTGCGGTAGGCTTCGGAATCGATGCGCTTCAGCTCTTTCTCCATGGCGCCGAGGATCTTGGCCTTCTCTCCCTGTCCTTCACTGCGGTATTTCTCGGCGATCCGGTTGCGTTCGGAGATCATGCGTTCGTAGACCTTCTTGCGCACCTCCTCGATATAATTGACCTGTTTGATCTTGACGTCGAGCACCTCGATGCCGAAGACCTTGAGGGTCTCGTCGTGGATCTCCTTGTGGACCTGGGCCATGATTTCGTCCCGGCCATAGGTCATGGCGACTTCTTCTTCCTTGACGGCTTCGAAGTCGGCAGCCTCGTCGTCAACGGTGCTGAGGGGCTGCTTGTTGGTCCTCACCAATTCGAGCAGGAGGTGCTCGGTGATGTTGTTCCGGACCACGCTGTCGATGATACCGTCAAGGCGGGCGTAGGCGCCGGTCTCGTTACGCACCGAGACGAAGAACTTGAGCGGATCGACGATGCGCCAGCGCGCCGTAGTGTCGACGAAGATGTATTTCTTGTCCTTGGTCACTATCTCTCGCGGATTGCCGTCCCAGCGCAAGATGCGGTTCGGCAGGAAGTGGGCGGTCCGCCAGGGCAGTTTGAAATGGAGGCCTGCCTTGGTGATGGCTGTGCCGAGCGGTTGACCGAACTCGGTGATGATGGCCTGTTCCATCTCGCTGACGGTGAAGAAGACGAAGCGGCCGCCCAGGAATAGGGCAAGGCCAATGATGGCTATCAAAATCGCGAGGTTGCGTTTCATCGGGCACCTCCGGGTTGCGCAGATCGACCCTTGCCGGTGAGATCCAGGAGGGGCAAGAGCTGCCGCTGGCCCTCGTCGATGACATAGAGTTCGTCCACCTTGGGCAGGAATTCGAGCATGGCCTCGAGGTAGAGGCGTTTCCTCGTCACCTCCTTGGCCTTGCGGTATTCCTCCCAGATCGAGGAGAACTGGGAGGCATCGCCCATGGAGCGGTTGACCCGGTCGAGGGCATACCCGTGCGCTTTTTCGATCATCTGCTCAGCTTCTCCCCGGGCCTTGGGGATGTTCTTGTTGTACTCCTGGTTGGCCTCGTTGATCATCTTCTCTTTGTCTTGCTTAGCCTTGTTGACGTCATTGAAGGAGGCTTTGACCTCCTCGGGGGGGTTGACATTCTGGAGC
>MGSU01000029.1:0-15028 GCA_001799195.1 Deltaproteobacteria bacterium RIFOXYA12_FULL_61_11
TCTCCCTCGAGAAGTCTGGATCAATCCACCACCTTCTACACAGGAGGGCCTACACTAATCCTGTGTTGAAAACTGTCTCATTTTCATTGACACGTTCCGCGCAGAGTTTCGTATGCTTGGGGAGGGGCCGGGCTGAGGGGTTGCTCTGGCAAGGGAGTGGTAACGACGTGGAGATCCGGGACACGCATCTCGAGGGAGGATTGACCTCGCAAGAAGGCATAGACTGCTGGGCGACCTGTTGATTACCGAGGGCACTGTGATGCCCTTCCGGCCGACGGAAAAGGATGTCGTTCGTCACACACAGCCGGCATAAATTGAAGCCCGGTCCCTGGAGATCCCGGAAGAGCGTGTCGAGGTCATCTCTGTCAAAGAGTAGAACCGTAGGGATACGTAACGCGATGATGCGGTCCATGAGGGCGTGCCAGGTCGCCCATACTTCTCGCTTCCACCCGTCTGGGTAGTAGAAAAAAGGGTTCTCGAGGGTACGGCCGGGAGGTAGGAGGGCACGCAGAAACGGTGGGGGATGGCCATCATAGCGGAGATAGTACCAAGGCCTGAGGAATTGTTGATAGATCGCGAAGCGTTCTTCCGAATCTCGACCGAGCGGGTCGAGAAGAGTTACTCGCCCCTGTTCGAGAATCCAACGTGCACGCACCAGCAAGGGTTTTTCGGTGTATGAAGCCGACCAGAAAGTTGCGAAACCCCGGTCCCTTTCCTCATGAAAATCCTTGGGGCCGAGGAGGATGAGGTCAAGGCCGTAGCTCTTTGCAAGTGCTAGCACCAGCATGGCCGTCTGATGGAACCCGTAGCCGCCGACGCCGAAATTGATGACCTCGACCAAACGTCCGTCTCTTTGGAATAGGTGTTGGAGTTGAGCGGGGTACTTTGGAGTTGAGCGGGGTAATCCCAAGGGGGTTCAACCTCTGCACCATACGTGAAGGAGTCACCGAAGCATCCGATCCGGTAGACCCCCGGTTCCTTCCTGTCAGGATAGGTCAAGAAATGGTTGGGCATCGGATTGAGGAAGTGGCCTACCCGGGTGATGAGCTGTGGGTCGAGGCGCTCGGAGCCGGGTACCGCGATCAGAGGGTGTTCTTGGCAGTATTGACCTCGCCATGTATGGAGTGCATAGGAGAGCGCTGTCAGGAGCAGAAACGTGATCCCGAGCAGCGCAAGTACGGAACCGAGCATGCGGTACCAACGGTAGTGCTCGGCCAAGGTGGTGGTATCCTTCAACGTGGGTTCCTCAGGTCAAGGCCGGGGTTGAAGGCGATCGTCTTCAACCCCTGTTCAGATAGGTCGAAACGATCTCGGCACCGGCGAACCAGGTTCCGGCTGCGCTGCCGAGATTGGCGAAGACGACGACCAGCAGGATGCGGGTCACGCGGTTGAACCAGAAACCCTTGACCGAGTGGGTGTCGGTAGGCAGGGCCTCGAAGTCGGCGACGGTCGGCCGCCTGATCAAAGCTTCGGTCAGGCCGGCGAACCATCCCGCTGCGATCAGGGGGTTGAGCGAGGTGATGGGCGCGGCGACGAAAGCGGTGAGGATAGACAGCGGATGCCCCCATGCAACCAGAGCCCCCAGAGCCGACAGGGTACCATTCCACACGATCCAGGCCTTGACCTGCTGCCAACCCATGGCTTGGTCTCCGAGGAAGGTCGAGGCGATCATGGCGACCAGGACCAGGGGAATACCCCAACCGAGGAGTTTCGGCACCCGACTGGCCCGCCCTCGTCCCTCGAGAGAGGCCACGTCGATGGGGTGACCGAGCCACTGCTTGATACCGGGGACATGGCCGGCGCCGATCACGGCGAGGATTTTCTTGCCGGGAGCTTGCATGATCTTGGTCGCGAGGTATTGGTCCCGCTCGTCGATCAAGGCGGTTTTCAGTCGCGGGAAGGCCGTGGCCATGTCGCGCAGCAGGGTACCCAGCATATCTTCCTGCTTGAGTTGTTCGATCGTGGCCTCGGAGATCGTCTGATCGTCGAAAATACCGCCGAAGAGGTTTGCCAAGAGTTTCAAGCGGGAAAAAAAGGAGAGGCTGTTCCAGGCCCTCGCCAGGGTGATGTTGACGTCGCGGTCGATCAGCACCAGTTCGGCACCGTGTTCCTTCGCCGAGGTGATGCCCTGGAGCATTTCCTGCCCGGGTTTGAGGTCCAGGTCGGCGGCGATCTTGCGTTGAAAGGCCCCCAGGACCAGATTGATCAGCAGGAGGTGGGTCTTGTGCTCACGAATGACCTTGACGATGTCGGTCTTCTTCCAACGCTCGCGATCGATCATGGCCTCGTAGCGTTGGCGGCACAGTTCGACGCACACGGTGTCCGGTTTCAGCTCCTCGATGGCCTCGCGGACATCGTCGACGCTGCGTTTGGAAACATGGGCAGTGCCGAGCAAGAAGAGCTCCCGCTCACCGAGTTGGAGGCGATGTAACTGGGGATTGTCCGTCACCGGTCGTCCTTCGGGTAGGGTCTCGGTCATAGAGGTTTTCCTTCAGCGCGGTAGTGGGCCCCATGCGGGCTCGGTGTAATCTCCAGCGCTCTCTTTGGTGATCAGGGTCTGATTGGTACCGTTGGCTTTCATCATGAAGAGGTGGTAGCGACCCGCGACGGTCGTACCCTCGAGCTCGATCTTCCGATTCGAGGCGAACATCAGGTAACGCCCGTCCGGCGACCAGGTCGGGGATTCATTGTTCTCGGTGTCCCAGGTCAAGCGCTTGAGTTCGCTGCCGTCGAGTTTGACCGTGAACAAGTCGAACTTGCCATCGTCGTCCATGCCCGCGAAGACGATGAGGTCTCCCCTCGGCGACCAGGCAGGGGTCTCGTTGTTCCGGCCGTTGAAGGTCAGCCGCCGCGGAAAGGTCCCGTCGGCATTCATGATGTACAGATGTCGTTGCCCGGTGACCGAGGAGGTATAGACGATCTGTCTTCCATCCGGCGAATAGCACGGCGAGACATCGATGTTCCAGGCGCTGGTCAGGCGTCTGGGCAAGGCCGTTCCCGTGAGATCCACGAGGAAAATCTCCATGTCGTCACGCGTGGCCATGGACAGGGCCAAATCGGTGCCGTTGGGCGAGAAGGCCGGGCTGCTGATGGTGCTGGGAAGGTTGGGGAGCTTGCGGAACTGGGGTTTGCCACCTCCGAGCTCAGCAATCCACAATTCCCAACGAAGTCCTGCCAGTTTGACGTAGGCGAGACGTTTCCCGTCATCGGACCAGTCGGGAGAGAGATGGATGGAACGGTCTTGAGCCACGGGTTCGAGCCCAGCGCCGTCGTAGTCCATGATGTAAATACCCTTGTTCTTGCCCGGACGTTTGACCGTGAGAGCGATCCTGGTCTCACAGATGCCTTTCTGTCCGGTGATCAACTCGATAATGCGATCCGCCAAACGGTGGACGATCTGCCGGAGTTGTTTCGGTTTGCCCTGGTATTGTTTGCGATCCAGGGTTTTTCTCCCGATCACGTCATAGAGATAGGCCCCGACTGTGACCGTGTCGCCCTCGAGCTTGAACCAGCCCTTGCACAGGTAGAGGGCTCCCAGGGCCTGCCACGGGGGGAACTTGATCTGATCGGGTGTGAAGCCCTCCTTCTCGAGGTCGACCAGGAAGGCCTTGCGGTCGAGCACTTCGAAAAACCCGGACAGTTGGAGGTCTTTTACCAAAATTTCCTCGATCGAAGCCGGGGAAATCGCGCCCTTGACCGAGGAAAGGTCCTGGAACAAAGCCACGGCGATCGGCGAACGGAATTCAGGGGCTTGGGCCATGTCCACGACCAGTTGCTCCTCTGCCGAAGCAAGACCGGCCAGCAGCCAGGCCGTGAGCACGAACACGAGGCTCCTCATTGCAGGTCTCCGCTGAGCTTTTCCAGGAGGAGTTTGCCGGGGAAACCGAGCACAATCCCGCGGTTGGCAAGGTATTCCCTCGCCTCTGCCGGTGGCGGCGGCAAGGGTTCGGACCGCTTGATCGCCTTCACGCAACTCTCGTCATAATCCCGGATGCCCGAGGCCTTGTCAACGCTGACCTCCAGGATCCTGCCCTCGCTATCGAGCCGGACCAGGATCCGCGCGTAGAGCTCCGGGTAGCGTTTGACCATGGCAATGTTGGAATAGATCCAGGCCTTGTTGATATTGGGCATGAGCTGGGTGTGAGCATAGACCGCGAAGACTTGGCGCAGGGCCTCCTCGTCGGCCCCCCCCTGGCCCGAGAAGCCCTGCCGGCCGGGCAACTTGGTGCTATCCGTGCCCTCGAAGTTGTCGATGGATGGTGGAGGGCGGTCATCGTCGTTCTTCATCGCCAGCCCCTCTGCCTGTTCCAGGCGTTGCGCCAGAGCGGCCAGGGTCTTGGCCTTTTCTCGTTCGCGTTCTTTTGGGTCGACGGTGGCGGGTTTTTCCTGAGAAACCGGAGACTCAGGTTTTTTGGGCGGCACCGGTTTCTTCTCGGTTTTGTGGGGCGTCGGTTCCGGGGGGGCAAGGGTCACGCTCTTGGCCGGTTGAGCCGGCAAGAGTGTCTCCTCGGCCCGGGGGATGGGCAGGACCTCCGGCGGAGGCAGGGCCTTGGGGCGTTTCTTCACCCCCCCCCCCAGCAGGGCAGCATCAATAAAAATGCCCTTGATCGAGGTGGCTCGCAGGGGTTTTTCCGGCAAAGGCCTCGAGGCCTGGGCAGCGAAGAGCAAGGCCCCGAGCAGCAGATGGCCTCCTAGCGAGAAGGCTCCTGCCGTCAGCCAAGCCGGACGCCGATCTCGAGGTTTTGGGTGGGAAGTGGGATCGCCGGCCACGAGGAAGCGTTTGGGAGCGAGCTTCATCGCCGCTCGACCTGCCGATCGATCGCTTCGGGTTCGGTAATGAGGCCCAATTCCTCGTATCCGGCGTTCTTGATGGCTGCCATGACCTTGATGACCACGTCATAGGGCAAGGTCCGCGCCGCGGCCAAGTAGATGGCTTTGTCCTTGCGAACGCTGCGCAGATTCCGCAGTTTTTCCTCGAACCGGTCGAGCCCGTAGAACTGGTCGAGAATCGCAATCCGCCGCTGCGCATCGACGCTGACCACGAGCTCGTCGGGAGCGCTTGTGACCGCACCGGCCTTGGCCTGCGGCAGTTCGATCGCAATGCCCTGATGAATGAGCGGAGCGGTGACCATGAAGATCACCAGGAGGACCAACATCACATCCACGAGTGGGGTGACGTTGATGTCGGAGAGTGCGGTGCCGTGGTTCGCCTGGAGTGCCATCAGAAGAAGTGCCGCTTTACTATGTTTATGAAATCGTTCGAGAAATTATCAATCTCGGAGGAGAGTACCCTGATCGTGCTGAGGAAATGGTTGTAGAAGACCACCGCCGGGATGGCCGCGAACAAGCCGACCGCCGTGGCGACCAAGGCCTCGGAGATGCCCGGCGCGACCACAGCCAGACTCGTGTCCTTGCTGGCGCCGATGTTGATGAAACTGTTCATGATGCCCCACACCGTACCGAACAATCCGATGAAGGGCGCGGTACTGCCCGTGGTGGCGAGGAAGGGGACCAGGCTTTCCAGGCGGGTTACTTCACTGGTCGCTGCGCGGCGAAGAGCGCGGTGGACGTTATCGATGCCGCCGATGTCTTTGGAAATGTCGGCCGGTGCGGTACCACCCTCACGCGCGGCTTCCTTCTCACGCTGTTTCGCGTTGGTCTTGACGTTGACCAGTTCGATGTACCCGGCCTTGAAGACCTCGGTCAAGGGGCAGACCTTCAATTTCTTGGCCGCCTCGTAGATGGTATCCAGCCGGTTACTGTTCCAGAAAATCTCCAAGAAGTGGTTGGAGGCTCGCCTCGCCGAGCGTAAGGCGCGGAGTTTCACCAAGATAACCGTCCACGACGCTACCGAGAGGAAGAACAGGAGAAAAAGCACGGCCTTGACGACCGGACCTGCCTCGGCTACCAACTGCAGAATTCTGGTGGTCTCCGAGGGGTTCACGAGTTGCTCCATCGACAATTCCCCTTGGGCTCTACCCGATCGAAGTGGTACACTCTGGCCGGGTACCAGAGCGGCAGCCAATGCCGGAGAAGAGAGCCGAACGTCACCATGACCAGTAACTATCGAAAATCCAACGATAGATACGCGCATCCTGACGGCGATGTCAAGACCGGTGGGGGGATTTCAGCCTCTCGTGTCGGACGCTCGAGGCCGAAGGTAGGCCCTCCCGTGCTCGCCGGTTCCGTACCTCCGCCGGGCACGGCCCTCCTCCTCCTCCTCGCCCTGCTAGCCACTGCCTGTGGGGGGTCGAGCTTCAAGGTCGAGCTCTTCCTCAAGTTCGATCCTTCGGTGGCCAATCCCGCTCTCTATTCCCAGCCCGGCAACGTCTACACCATCTATCTGTACGACACTGCCAACGACCAAAACCCGATCTGGTGGGACTACTTCGATGGCACCAAGACCAAAAGCATCAGCGTTCCCGCTGAATTAGCCGACATCCCCGTGTGGATCCGGGTCTTGGTCCAGAACCAGGCCGGAGCCTTCCTCTTCGACGGGTATATCGGGGGACCGAGCAACATGTTCTATCTCCCCGATATCCAAGCCCAGTATGGCGGTCTCCAAATAACCTTGATCAGCACGCAATGAGACGGAGCAACACTACCATGGCACCTCTGCAGCTCTTCAAGGCGATATTCCCGGTGATCCTGATCTTGACCGCGGGTTGCGGCCATGACATCAGCATCAAGGGCTTCGACCAAGCCTACGCCCAGTCCTCCAGCTCCGCAGCGTATGCCAGCACGCTCGAGGACAGCAGCCCCGATACCTCTACCGAGGAGGTCGAGGAATGAACCTACCTGTCAGATCATGCCTATTCCTCGCGCCGTTCCTCTTGCTACTCCACGGATGTGGCGGGGTGGTCGAGACCGTCGAGGTCCAGGGTTTCCGCGCTGCCACCAGTCAGGACCTCGCACCTGCTCCGACCACCGACGAGCCGACCGAACCTGCCGTCACCTTCGACCAAGACGTCTATCCCATTCTGGTCAGGATGAGTTGCACCGTCCAGGTCTGCCACAGTACCCAATTCCCCAAGGGCAATCTCGACCTCAGCGAGACCTCGGTCGCCTATACCAACATCGTTATCGACAAGGCCGCGAAACCCACGACGCAGAGCGGAGACTATCGGGTCAACCGTGCGCAACCCGAACAGAGCCTAATCCTCACGGCCACCCTCTCGGGTAGTACTTCAGGGCATGCAGCGGTACAGAGCTGGCAGGTCGATGACGCCGACTACAAAACGATCCTGCAATGGCTCTCGACCGGCCTGAGCCGTTTTTGAAGGTGGCACCTCCGCTTTCCCTAGTCTTACTGAAGGTTCCCCAGGAACGTCGTGCTCGCCTCGAGAGCCGACTGCAAGCCTTACCGATTGCCGAGTTGTTGACCTGCGAGGAACTCGGGGATTTCTCCCACTGCCTGCGGTCCCGTCCCGGACGGCCGATCGCTCTTGTCGCCGCCTTCGAACCCGACACTCCAACATTCCTCGAGCTCCTCGCGGAAAGATCTGGTCCGAAATCAGCGTGTTGCGGGGTCTTATTGCCCCCCCCCGGAGGCGGTGCAGAGGCCGTGACCGCTCTTCGGAACAGGGGCTTAGGCCTCGCGGACTTCGAGGTGTTGTCGGATCGCTGCGACGACCCTGAGCTGCTGGAAACCCTTGGCCAACTGCTCCGGGCGCATGACCGGGCTCACGCCGAATGCGACCTCTTGGCTTCCCTCCTCCGCCTCGAACGGACCGCTCTCGCGGGCGGTCTCAGGTACTTGTTGCAAGGCTGTCTGTCCGAGCTGGCGTCGACCATCGATCACCACGGACCTGGCTTGGCCGCCGACTTCCGGGCCCTGTTCGGACTCATTACCGAGGCCGAGACCAACCTCGCCTTCACCGCGACCCGGCGTGAAGAGCTCCTGCAGGAGCGTGCGAGGCTCCTGCATCGTATCGAGGCCGCTCTCGGAGAGACGATCGCAGCCGGAGAGGCAGCCGTGGTGCTTACCACCTCCCTGGCCGAGCTGACCCGTGCGGCCATGACCAGGATCGAGAGCGTCTCGCTCGAGGAGGTTTTCAGACACTGCCTCCTCGCGGCCTACCGGGAGCGCGGATTAGAACTCGAGGGGAAGTTCCCCCACGGGGAGCATCGGCTGGTCCTCGATTCGACTACCTTGCACCTGGCAATGCTCGCCCTGGCGCGCTATCTTGCCTCGCTGCCATGTTCCGGCGCGACCCCTGCCTGGCATTGGAAGGAAATTCGCCGCATTTCCGGCTCGACCATCCTGACCGTGGAGACCCACGGTCAGGTCCTGCCTCGGCAAACCGTGCTTCCTCGCACGCTGGACTTCTACCTCAGCTACCTCGACCGTTCCCCCGCGCAGCCGGAGCTGCACCTGGCTTACTGCCGCAAAGCTATCGAGAAGCTCGACGGTTCTCTCGACCTCGTGGTCGGGACCGAAGGCCGGGGCAAGCTATCCCTGCGCTTACCGGGAAGGGAGGCGGGATGAGCGAGCGCCGACCGACCGAGCACCTCCCCGACCGACCCGAGCTGCTCTTGCTCTCCCTCGCCAGGGGCAAGAGCGTTCTTCGGGAGCTGTTGCCTCCTTCCCGGCACGTCGCGATGTTCCGCGAGGTCGCGGCCTTGAGCTCGCATTGCGCGAAGGTGAGCGATCGAGGAGCCTTGGTCTTGCTCGAGGTCGAGCCTGAGGACGCCCCCCGCGCCGGAGACATCCTGCAAGAGCTCCGGAACCTGTCCAACGGACCGATCGAACCCCTGCTCGTGGCGACTGGTCCTGGCAGTTCCTTACGCTGGGCAGACGGCGATCGGACCTTGGTGCTCGGCTGGCTCGGAACGATGGAGGCGAGACTCGAGCGGACTCTCCGGGCCAACAAGGCCGATGCACTGCTGGTCGCGAACAATCGCTCGCTGTTGATCTCCTCGCTCGTCGCAGGCATCGTCCACGAGATCAACAATCCCCTCTCCGTGGTGCAGGGCGATGCACCCTTCCTACGCGGACTCTGCCCGCAACTCGCGGCCTTGCTCGACCGTTATCTCTCCGGGTGCGGACATGCTGACGTGGTCGCCTATCGCGACGAGATCGCCTACGAATTTCTTGCCGAGGATGCCGTCGATGCCCTGGCGAACCTCGGTCTGGCTCGCGAACGCCTCACCAAGATCCTCGAGGGACTGACCACGGTGGGCTCAGAGGAAGCCGAGGGAACTGCCTCCCTCGTCGACTTGGTTCCTCGGGTCGACGCACTGCTCGCCCTCGGCCTACCCTCGGGATCCGTTCGTTTTCTGTGGAAAGGTCAGGGAACAGGCCCCACGCTGCCGTCTTCTCTCGGACTCGAGTTGCTGTACCTCTTGGCCCGGGGGCTTCTCGAGACTCGCCCACGAGCTACCGGTCTCGACCTCGAGACGCGGGAGCACGAGGGCTTTACCATCGTCAAGCGCTGGCTCCCCGGAGCAGCGGTCGAGGACCAACCTCGCGAACTCTCGGCCCTGTTGAGCAACTCCGAACACCTCGCCCGACTCCTCCTGGCCCGCCTCGAGTCGTTGCAGGAATACCTGTCCGTCGAGCTCACCGTCGCATCCTCGCCCGGGGAACTCCGGCTCCAGGTCAGCCTGGGCTGAGAGCACTACTCATGGAACCTGCGGTGCTCTCGGGGGTAGGATCAGGCCGGCCGGACCATCGAGTCGGGGGTAGTACAAACGGTCCTCGACCACCTGGCCTGCCGTCCAGGCATTGCTGCCCCGGAATCGGTACCGGCTGGCGCAGTGGAGAGCAGTTCCGGGGCCGTGGATAGTGAAACCCAGGCCGAAGTAATCCCCGAGCACGAAGCCGTCGGCAGCACGCACGACATCGACCCAATAACTCGGGTAGGGGAGCCGCCAGGTCTCGACCAGCCTGGGAACCGGGCCGTTGCAATCGATCAGGTAAAGACTGGGCTCCCAGGCCTCGACCGGCCCGCCGTGCAGGGCGGCGACCAGCCCGCGGTGGACCCCGAAGCGGCCGAGATAGTCGATGTTGAAGCGGCCGGAATTCTTCCAATGGGGGTCGGAGAACGGAGTTCCGAGGCCGGCCAGCTTTCCCTGCCCGACCTCGAAGCGCTGCAGCACGCCGAGCACCGGGTCCAGGACATAGACCGTCTCGTCCTCAACCTCGAGCGTCGGGGTGAAGGCATTGCCCTCGCGTTCCGGCAAGGTGATCGAAGAGAGGAGTCGGAAGCCGGTCTTGGGTTCGAAGGAGAACATGCCCAGGGCTGGAACATAGCGGCGGTGCGAGACCTCGACCATGCCCAGGACCACCGCGATCGGCCCCGCGAAACGGATCCTTGGGGTGTGCAGGTCGCCGAGCAGCCCGGGGAACTCGAGCAGTTCACCCGTCTTGCGCGGGCGCGCCGGGTCGCGTACATCCAACACGGTGAGTGAACCGGCCGAGGGGAGGAAGAGGTGCCCCTCGTGCAACACGGGTTTCGCCTGCAGCCATTTGCCGTCCCAGTACTCGCCGATCCGTTCCATCACGTCCCCGCGCTCGCGGAAGAAGAGGACGCTACCACCGAAGGTCTGGCCGAATGCGACCAGGCCGTCGCCCGCGGCGAGGTAGTGCCCTTCGGCCGCGGTGAGGTGCTTGCCCAGGGGCAGCAGACTCCCGTCGGGGCGCAACCGGTAGAGGCGAAGACCGAGATTGTAGTCGTTCAAGGCCACGAGGTCGCCCTCGATACTGATCGTCCTCAACTCGCCCAAATCGTCCTCAGCATGGATGGAAACCGGTTCCAGCGAAGTGGTAGTAAGGACATGCACGGCGGAGCGGGTCTGTCTGAAGGGCTGGACCGAGTGCAGGGATTGGCGTTCGATGCTGTCTACTGCCAAGACGTGCGGCCCGACCACCGCGGCGTCCTCGAAGTTGACCTCGGTGCCGTAGTCCCTCGCGGCGAGGGAACGGGGTATGGTGGGATCGGACACGTCAAGGAGTTCCAACCGGTTGAAGCGATGATTGTTCTTCCCTTCCGACAAGAGCACGATCCGGTCCCGGACGGCCAGGAAGCGGCGCTCGCGGCCTGCCGGGGTCGCCACCCTGGCGAGCAACCTGGGTTTTCTCGGGTCCGAGACCTCGACCACGCCGAGACTCCCGTCGTTGAGGCCGAGATACACCCGCGGTCCTTCGCGCAGGAAGTACCAGGCTCCCCGCGAACCCTTCACCCGAAGGCTGGCCAGAGTCTTCGGCCGAGGTGGATCAGAGAGGTCGAGCAGATAGAAACAGGTGTCGTGGTGCGGGGTGGCGGCGAAGACCAGCCCCGGGAGTTCGGGCAGGGGTTCCACGGCACGAACCGCGCCCAGGGTCTTCACGGGTACGGTGACGGGCACCCCGGGATGCGCGGGGTCGGAGATGTCTACGTGGAGCAGCCCCAGGGAAGAAGGAAGGAGGAGGGCATCGTCGAGAAACGCCACGCCTGCGAGGAAACCGGCCGGCAGGAAGGCGACGGTGCGGGGTTGCTCCGGTGCGCGTATATCCACGATCTGCAACTCGCCCTCGCCGGGGGGGACGAAAGCAAAGCCCTTCCGCAGGGCTATCTTGCCCCGCCCCGGAACACCAAAACCCACGCGGTGGTGCAGGTGAGGTTCCGGTCTCGGGGGTTGTCTCCACAGCCCGATCGGTTCTTCCTGGGAGACGAGGGTTGCCGGCTTGAACCGCTTGACCAGGGGGGGCACCGCGGTGTGCCAACCGGTCAGAGGCGCACCCTCCTCGTCGAGGAAGCTCGAGCCGTCGGCGGCGACGCCGCGCAGGTTCTCGAACCAGGTGCCGGCGTCGTGGTCCATGCGGAGGCCAAGCAGCCCCACGTGCCCACCCGGCAGGGTTCCGTCCAGGCGTTGCACCTCCTCGCCGCCGACCGAGAAACGCAGACCGTCCCCCCAGCGGAGGCTCAATCGGACCAGGGTTGCCGTTTCGTTGACCCTCGCGATGCGGGCCACCGGGTCGATCCGCTCCCCCTTGAAGCGATAGATCGATATCCCGTGGTGCAGGCGATCGTCGAGCCCGAAGTACCACCCCGTGGAAGTCGCCGGGTCATAGCCGAAAACCAGTCCGGCCAGGGCGTTGTTCCCGGCCGTGGCCACCTCGACCCCGAGTTCGCCGCTGCTCGGGAGGGGGATGTTGCGATGGACGAAAGCGCAGTTGCGTCGGTCGCGGTCATTGGTGCCCGCCTTGGCCAGGGGCACCCCTAGGACACTGTTGGCGGCCGATCCGAGGGTGGGGCAGAGCAGCACGAGGACGGCCAGCGTGCGCCACGGGCTCATGGTCTGGCGCCGTGGGTGTCCTTGAGATAGGCGTTGAGGCTCTTGTTCACCCCCTTGAGGTTGGGCATCAAGAGCGCGGTCAGGAAGCGTTCCGCGGCGGTGATGGCCTTCCCCTTGAGGAAGGAGGGAATTGCCCGGATATTGTCCAGATTGATGTCCACCTTCACGGCCACGCTCATGGTGCAGCTCTGCTCGTTCTTAGCCTCGAAGGAGGTTCGGCCCGTGACCTTGATGTTCTCGCGCAGGAAAGCGGTCTCGAGCTTCCAGGTGCAGAAGAGACCCGGCTCGTTCCAAAGGGCATAGTCGTCCCAGCACAGCTTGTCCTCGGAGATGACCGGCTTGAGGATGACCGGAATGGAGGCTTTGAGGAACCAGACGTTGTGCAACTCGATGAGGCCGGGACCCGGCTCCTTGCGCGAGCGGACCTCGATTCGTTCGACGTTCTCGAGGTACGGCACGAAGTCGGCCATTTCATCGCGGTAGGCCAGGAAGGCCATGGTTGCAGGGAAATCGACAAGATCGTTAGCGGTGAGCTCCATGGGATCCTCCGGGCCTGCGTTCGCCTACGTTCGGCGAAACCGTTTGCCAGCGGTCCGGTCCCGTGCTACCCAGGACTGCAGCGGTCCGGCCGAATTGCGGGACGATAGCCGGATCGCGACGAGTTGGCAATCACATTCACGGCGGAGGACCGGCGATGGACGGGGTGATCTGCACCAATCGCAAGGCCCGACACGACTATTTCATTGAGGGCAGCTTCGAGGCCGGCATCGTCCTCACCGGCACCGAGGTGAAGAGCCTGCGTTCGGGCCGCGCCAACCTCCGCGATGCCTATGCCAAGGTCGAGGGCGGCGAGCTGTGGCTCTGCAACTGCCACATCGACGAGTACGAGTTTGGCAACCGCTTCAACCACAATCCCTTGCGCGAGCGCAAGCTGCTCATGCACCACCGCGAGATCATCAAGCTCGAGGTCAAGACCCGCGAGCGCGGCTTCACCATCATCCCCCTCTCCATGTACTTCAAGAAGGGCCGGGTGAAACTCGAACTCGGATTAGCGCACGGGAAGCGCAAGTACGACAAACGGCAGGCCCTGAAGCAGGAAGAGGTCAAGCGCGAGCTCGCCAAGATCCAGCGCCAGCGCTGGTGAGGGGAACGTTCAGTACCCGAGGCCCACTGTACTCCTCTGGTATCGAAGTCCAACTTGGCAAGCACGATAAGAAAGCGTCGTCAGAACTCTTCCTCCTCGGCCAGGAGGAAATACCAGAAGCCCTTGCAGGACCAGGGATCACCGCCCTGGAAGGAGTACAACCGCGCAGTCGCCGCGATGTTGGCCTCGGGATCGAAGGGGCTCACTCCAGGGAAACCGGCGTTCTTCGCCCGCTTGGGCCAGTATTTCTGCAAATGCTGGAAAAGGCCCGCGGCGCCGGACCTTTTATTCTCGGCGTTGGGATTGCCATGACTCTCGCAGTTCATCACCTTGATTGCCCAAGCCATGTCCTCGGGTTCGAAGTATTTTTCCAGTAATGGACGCCACGCCTCGGCGCGATGGGTGCGCCAGTCGAAGCAGGAGTAGTCGCCATCGGCATAGGGTTTGGTGTCGTCGAGACAGTTCACGCGCGTGGCCTGCGCGACGGGTTGGTCAGGAGTCGTGGGCTCGGCTTGCGGGTGCAGAGCCGGAGGCTCCGGCAGCGTGCCTTGCGGAGCCTCGGGGAGCGCGCCCTGTTCGGCGCTGCTTTGAGGCTGTTCGGGAGCGGCAGGGCTTGGGGTTGGCTCAAAGACGTGGCCGAAGGGTTCTGCCGTGTCCGAGTCTTCGAAACCGTTCTCGATCTCCTGCCCGCACCCGAGAGTTAGGCTGAGTACGAGGATGAGTGCCCCACCGAATCTGAGCGAGAATGGCGAGCGTGGCCGAAGTTTGCAAGCGCCAAGGAACTTTTTCGCTTCGGTGAGTTGCAATATGACCATTATTGGTGATTTCTTGGTGAACAGTTCAGGTCGTTCATACCATGGTGGCGCATGGGAAATCTCCGCAACACTGCCCCGGGGTGTGTAAATAACAGCAAATACTGCGCCATAATAGACCTGTATACAACGCCATGATTAGTGTTGCGAATTGGAATAATGAATGTTCTGGAAGAAGAAGTTGCATCAAGGTGCAATAAAAAACAGAGTAAAATTTTTCGCTACCAACCCGTCGATTGTGTACCGTGCCCAATTGTTCTTACACAAGTTACGCAATGTTGCTTTTTTCACCAGCTATTGACCCCAGCAACAGAGAGGTCATATCTTGAGAAACAAAGCTATGTGGCGGAGCCGGCCGATGGTACCTCACAATACCTCTACCCTCGAT
The DNA here is from genome assembly GCA_001799195.1 of Deltaproteobacteria bacterium RIFOXYA12_FULL_61_11. Taxonomy (GTDB): domain Bacteria; phylum Bdellovibrionota_F; class JAHFAK01; order YA12-FULL-61-11; family YA12-FULL-61-11; genus YA12-FULL-61-11. The sequence goes on from MGSU01000029.1 coordinate 14,624, forward strand.
CATCGATGCGATGCCCTTCTCGTGCTGGGGTTGTTGCTCTTTGTGGCGTGTGGTCAATCGGAGACGTCCGGCACGCCTCCCTCGGGTTTGTCGCCTGTGCTCGGGGGCGGTGCTCCACCCCCACGAAATCCCCCTCTCGTGGGCGAAGAAGACCAGTCCGCCGATCCCGAACTCGAGGAAGACCCTGGAACCCCGGAGGGTACGACCGACGAGGGCGAAGAGGATGCCGATGAGACGAACGACGTGGGGGTTACCGAAACCCCAGAAATACTAGACACGACCGCTCCCGACCCGAAGGACCCCGGCAAGCCTGAGGTGGATGATGGTGCGGCAGGGCAGGATGCAGCGACCTTCAACGTGTTGATCGTCGGCTGGGACGGGGTCCAGCGAGAACATTTAGAGGAT